>NZ_JASJCS010000105.1 GCF_030065885.1 Ilumatobacter sp.
ATCACGAGCGAGTCGGGCGGCCGGTCGAGCTCGAAGATGGTCTCGCTGGTGATGAACGGGACTTCGGCCAGCCCGGGGTCCGCGAGATCGACACCCGCTTCGTGCTGGTCTGCACGGGGAGCCGGCCGGCGATCCCGCCGATCCCCGGGCTGGCCGAAGTCCCGTTCATCACCAGCGAGACCATCTTCGAGCTCGACCGGCCGCCCGACTCGCTCGTGATGATCGGCGGCGGCCCGATCGCGGTCGAGATGGCGCAGTCGATGGTCCGCCTCGGGGTTCCGACGACGGTGCTCGAGGCCGCACCGCGGTTGGTGCCCCGCGACGAGCCCGAGCTCGCCGACCGGCTCGTTCAGATCCTCCGTGCGGAAGGGGTCGACGTCCGCCTCTCGACCGGCGCAACGGCCGTCCGCGCCTCCCGCAGCGGTGTCGTCGTCGAGACCGACGACGAGGAGTTCGCGGCCGCCGGCGTCGTCGTCGCCACCGGCCGGGCCGCGAACGTCGAGCCCCTCGGCCTCGATCGCTTCGGCATACCGGTCAGCCCGGCGGGTGTCGAGGTCGACGGACGCAACCGGACGCTGGTGCCGAGCATCTACGTGGTCGGCGACGCTGCGGCCGGTCGACCGCTGTTCACGCACGCCGCGGCGCACGACGCGGTGCTCGCCGTGCGCGACATGTTCTTCCCGGGCCGCGGCGCACCTCCGCAGCTCGTGCCGTGGTGCACGTTCACCGAACCCGAACTGGCCCACGTCGGCCTGACCGCATCCGAGGCACGCGAGCGCTACGGGCGCACGTCGGTCACCGTTCACCGCCACGAGCTCGCCCACAACGACCGTGCCCGAGCCGACGGCACCACCGATGGTCTGTTCATCGTCGTGTCGGTCAAGGATCGCATCGTCGGCGCGCACGCACTGGCGCCCGCGGCCGGCGAGCTCATCCACGAGCTGGCCACCGCCATCAGGTTCGGCGTCGGCCTCGACGAGCTCTCCGACCTCGTGCACATCTACCCGACCCTGTCGACGGGCATCGGCCGGATCGCCGCCGACCGCTCGTTCGCGACCGGGCGTCGCTACCGCGTGCTGACCCGGCTCAGTCGTTGGCTCGGCTGAATGATCGGGCTTCGCCGACCGGCCGAGCCGGATCGGCTGCGCCTCTCGAGCTCGCTGCCTCCGCTGCGCTTTGGCGCCCGCCCACCGCCGCGGCGCGACGCGAACTGTCGGCGAGATGCACACCACGCACCGCGGAGCCCTGGTCGTCGGAGCCGGATCGTCAAGGGACCGGCAAGGGCTCGCCGCGCTCCGTGTCGGGGCGACGCGCGATCTCGTGACGCTCGTGACCGTTTGGTGTCAGGTGTCGCGACATTCGCGCGCAGTCGGCCAATTCGCCGACGCGACGACTCGCGTCGCGACTACACACGTGGCATGGAAGTTCGGCGGGCAACACTCGGAGCAGCGGTGCGGCTGGCAGCCGTCGTGAGCGCCGTGGCTGCGATCGTCACGCTCGTCCTCGGTTCGATCGGCGAGGTGTCCGCAACGGCGCTCGTGCTGACCGTGATCGTCGTCGGCTTCTCGGCGAGCTGGGTGCAGACCGGGCGTGTGGCGCAGGCCGTGCGGCGACCCGCGCGGCACCGCGTCACGGTCGTGCCGAACCGGCACACGGTCGGCTGACCACGATCGCCGTGTGAGACGATCGCGGCATGGCCGCGTTCACGATCCGACATCGCTGCTCCGAGCCGGGCCGGCCGTGAAGGTCCGCATCGGGTTCGGCCTCGGCACCCGCACGAACCTGCACGACGAGCGATTCGGCCACGTCGTCGACGAGCTCGAGCGCCTGTCGTTCGACAGCCTGTGGGTCTCCGAGCGGATCGGGGCAGCGGCCCCCGACCCGTTGGTCGCCATGGCCTACGGCGCCGGTCGCACGACCCGCCTCAAGTTCGGCATGAGCGTGATGGTGCTGCCGGGCCGCAACCCGATCGTGCTCGCGAAGGCACTCGCCAGCCTCTCGACGATGTCCGCCGGGCGCCTGCTGCCGGCGTTCGGGCTCGGGCAGGTCCACCCGGTCGAGCAGCAGGCGTTCGGCGTGGAACGGACCGAACGCGCCGCCTGGTTCGACGAGTCGCTGGCGGTCATGCGGCAGTGCTGGACCGGCGAACCGGTGGTTCACCACGGCCGCCGCTACGACTACGACGGCGTCACCGTCCGACCCGTACCGGCACGGATGGACGTCTGGCTCGGCGGGTACGCCCCGAGCGAGCTGAAACGGGTCGGGCGGCTCGCCGACGGCTGGCTGCCCTCGTTCGTGACGCCCGCCGACGCCGCGGCCGGGCGCACCGTGATCGAACAGGTCTGCGAGGAGCATGGCCGCGAGATCGAGGCAGACCACTACGGCGTCCTGATCCCGTACTCGTTGACCGGGGTTCCCGACCCACTGCTCGCCCAGCTCGCCAAGCGCCGTCCCGACCTCGACCCCGCCGCTCTCGTCCCGACCAGCTGGGAGGCGCTGCGGAGACTGATCGCCGACTTCGTCGAGGTCGGCACCACGAAGTTCGTCGTCCTTCCGATCGACGAACCGGGCACCACCGCCGCGTGGACGGCGCACCTCGAGGAGGCGGCCCGAGCTCTGCTGCCGCTCGAGACCTGACCCGGCCCGTCTGCATGCGGTCAAGATCATCGGCGTTCATGCCGATGAACAGGCGTGATGACCACACTGCGGTACCGCGGCGCGTCACTTGCGGCGCGGCTGTCGCTCCTCGTCCTCGTCCCCAGTGTCGCACTGGGCATCCTCGCGGTGCAGCGGATCCAGTCGGAATGGGCGGCAGCCGATCGTGCCGTGGCCGTCGCCGACGCCGTCGAGCTTCAGCAGGACGTTGCCGCCGTCTTCCCGACCGCCCAGCTCGAGCAGGTCGCCCTCGAGGGTCTCGGCCGCGTCGATGCACTCGGCTTCCCGCGCGACGTCATCGTGTCGTTCGTCGGGATCGACTTCGAGACGACGTACGAGACCAACCTGGTCGAGTTCGAGAACGCGCTCGACGAGCTCCAGCGTGGACACCGGTTCGTGCAGCTCGACGACGGCACCCTGCTCGGCGATCAACTCAACCGCGTCCGCGGTGCACTCGACGTCCAGCGCCAGCTGAGTGCTGAGAGCCGCGCAGCGCCAGCCGACATCCGTGCGGTGTTCGACGACCTCTACGAGCTGCTCGGCGAAGCGCTCGCGGTCAACGCGGGCATCGACGCATCGAGCCTCGAATCGTCCGCCCGGCAACTCGAGGAGCTCGCCGGCGTGATGGTCTCGGCCGGCTCGTACGGCGACGCACTCCTCGACAACGTGCTGTACGGCTGGGGTGGGGACGGTGACGACACCGGCAACCAACGCGCGGTCGCGCTGGCGCTCCACGGCGAGAGCCTGAGCCGCTTCGAAGCGACCCTCACCTCTGACGAGCGAGGCGCACTCCGAGACCTCCGTACGCGATACACGGCGCTCACCGCGACCGAACTCGACTTCCCCGAGTCCCTCGACGCCGACCTCACCGCCGAACCGTCGATCATCGCCGGCATCGGCGAGTCACTCCTCGCGTTCGTCGAGTATGCCGACGCGCTCGGACAGTTCACGACCGACTTCAACGAAGGCGTCGCCGTCGGGGCGCAGGCCGAGTCGGACGCCGCAGAGGCACGCGTCGACCGGACCGCAGCGCTGCTGGCGATCGTGGCCGTCGCCACGGTCGCGCTGATGGCGACGGTGCTCTACTCGGTGCTCGTACCCATCCGCCGGTTGCGCCGCAGGGCGCGCGACATCAGCAACGGAGTGCTCGACGCCGACCCGCTCCCGGTTCGTGGACCAGCCGACATCCGGGCGCTGACGATGACCGTGAACGAGATGTCCGAGACGCTCCACCGCGTGAACGGCGAGATCGACCGACTCGCAGCGAACGACCTCGACGGTCCCATCGACCTGCCGGGTTCGATCGGGGTCTCGATGCGCGAGTCGGTCCGGAACCTGTCCGATGTGACGACGCGCCTCCACCAGAGCGAGCAGATGTCATCGGCGATCGTGTCGAAGGCCGCCGACGCGATCTGGACGGTCGACGAGGTCGGCATCGTCCTCACGGCCAACGAGGCCAGTGCCGATCTCACGGGCGTCGCCGTCGACGACCAACTCGGTCGGCCGATCGGCGACTTCCTGTCGACGACCGACGGCGAAGGATCGGTGAGGGTCGCGAGCGGCGCGCCGCCGAGGGTGCTCGTCGGCCGCAGCACCATCGAGGACGAGCACGAGCAGGTGAGCGTGTTGATCGCCCACGACATCTCCGAGCGCAGCCGATTCGAGGAGCGCCTCGCCTACCAGGCCAACCACGACGCGCTCACCGGGCTGCCGAACCGTTTCGCAGTGCTCGAGCACCTCGACCAACGTCTCGCCGCAGCCGACGACAACATCGCCGTCCTCTTCATCGACCTCGACTCGTTCAAGAGCGTCAACGACGCACAGGGTCACGCCGCCGGCGATCGAGTCCTCACCGACATCGCTGCGACGCTGTCGAAGTCGGTCCGCGAAGGCGAGTTCGTCGGCCGACTCGGTGGCGACGAGTTCATCGTCGTCAGCGAGCACTTCTCACAGACCACCGACGTGGTCGCGCTCGGCCACCGCATCATCCGCGAGGTCGAGCAGCCCCGCAACTACGACGGGCAGCTCTTCGTGCTGTCGGCCAGCGTCGGGGTCACCGTCCCCGAGCCGGGCACGTCGGCGCTCGACGCGCTCCGCCAGGCGGACAACGCCGTCTACCAGGCCAAGCAGCACGGCCGGGGGCGCGTCGAGTTCTACGACGCGACGATGCAGGAGCGCGTCGACCGTGAGGCCGAGCTCGAGTTGGCGCTGCGCCATGCAGTCCGGAACGAGGAGCTCGTGCTCCACCTCCAGCCGACCGTCGACCTGACGACGTCGAAGATCGACGGCGCCGAGGCGCTCGTTCGCTGGAACCGGCCCGGCCACGGCATGGTGCCGCCGGGCGACTTCATCCCGCTCGCCGAGCGATCGTCGCTGGTGTTCGAGATCGAGCGATGGGTGCTCACCAAGGTCTGTCGCATCCTCGTCGACTGGCGTGATCGCCAGCCGGACGTCCGGCGCCGGATCGCGGTGAACATCTCGGGCCGGCACCTGATCGAGGGCGACCTGCTCGCCGACGTCGACGCCGCGCTCAGCCTGACCGGCGCCGACCCGCAGATGCTCGAGCTCGAGCTCACCGAGACGCAGCTGCTCGAGGATCTCGACCAAGCCACGGAGATCCTCGAAGCACTCCGCGGTCGCGGCATCACGATCGCGGTCGACGACTTCGGCACCGGCTACTCGTCGATGACCTACCTCCGTCACCTGCCGATCGACGCGGTGAAGATCGACCGCAGCTTCGTCGCCCGGGCCACCGAGCACGGGTACGACTCGACGGTGATCGAGGCACTCCTGACGATCGGCCGCACCCTCAACCTGACCGTCGTCGCCGAGGGGATCGAGACCGACGAGCAGTTCGACTACCTGCAGGCCCGCGGCTGCAACCGGGCGCAGGGCTTCCTGCTCGCCCGCCCGATGCCGGTCGACCAGGCCGAGGAGATGATCTTCGCCGACGAGCTCAGCGTCCGCGAGTGAGCCCGGCTCAGCGGGTTCGAGCGAGGCTCACGGCGACCGGGCCGACCTGTTCGGCCGCCTGCTTCGCGTGGTAGCTCGAACGGGTCAGCGGGCCGGCCTCGACGTGGCCGATCCCGAGCGACTCGCCGATCTGCTTCCATCTCGCGAACTCGTGCGGCTCGACCCACCTCGCGACGGGCAGGTGGTGCGACGTCGGCCGCAGGTACTGCCCGATGGTCACGATGTCGCAGCCGATCGCGGCGAGGTCGGCCAGCGCGCCGACGAGCTCGGCATCGGTCTCGCCGAGCCCGACCATCACGCTCGACTTCGTCACGAGCCCGGCCTGCTTGGCCCACCCCAGCACGGCGAGGCTGCGGGCGTACCCGGCTGACGGACGCACCGCGCGCTGGAGGCGAGCCACGGTTTCGAGGTTGTGGTTGAGCACGTCGGGCCGGACGTCGAACAGCCGGCCGAGCGCCTGGCGCGAGCCCTTCACGTCGGAGATCAGCGTCTCGACCCGGGTGGCCGGGCGGCGCCGCCGGATCGCCTCGACACATGCTGCGACGTGTGTCATGCCGCCGTCGTCGAGGTCGTCGCGAGCGACCATCGTCAGGACGGCGTGATCGAGATCGAGCCGATCGATGGCATCGGCGACGCGTTCGGGCTCGTCGGGCGACGGCTCGACCGGACGCCGAGTGTCGACCAGGCAGAAGCCGCAGGCCCGCGTGCATCGCTCACCGAGCACCATGAAGGTCGCCGTGCCGTCGGCCCAGCAGTCGGACAGGTTGGGACACCCCGCGTCTTCGCAGACGGTGACCAGCTCGAGCTCGCGCAACGTCTTGCGGAGGCCGAGCACCTCGGGACCGTGGCGGACCTTCGGTCGCAGCCAGTCGGGCTTGCGGCTCTCGATCGAGAGACCCTCGGCGACGCCGGCCCGCGACAGGCGCTCGTGCGAACGCGGCCGGGGCGTCACGCGCTCGCCGGGACCCTCGCCGCGGGAGAACGGCGCGAGGTCGCTCGGCCGCTCGCGCCACGCGACGTCCTGACGCTCGACGGCGCCCGCACCCCACCGGGCGGCTGCGAGCTGCGCGACGACATCGACGACCTCTCGCATCGCGACGTCGACGCCCTCCTCGGCGAGCGAGGTGACCGGCCGGTCCGCGATGCCGCACGCCACGATGTGCTCGCGCATGAACCTCATGTCGGTGTCGATGTTGAGGGCGAAGCCGTGCATCGTGCGGCCACGGGCGAGCCGGACGCCGATCGCCGCAATCTTGCGCGGGTTCGGACCGTCGGCGTCGACCCACACGCCGGGATAGTCGGGCAGCCGCCCGGCGCCGCCGACGCCGAGTCGGGCGAGCGCCTCGATCAGCAGGTCCTCGACGGATCGGACGTGTTCCAGGGAGCCCTTGGCGTTGGGCAGCGAGACGATCGGGTACCCGACCAGCTGGCCGGGGCCGTGGTACGTGATGTCGCCACCGCGCGTGACCGGCACGAGATCGGCGCCGACCGACGCCGGCTCGCACCGGAGGTTGGTGTCGAGGTCGGCGTGGCGACCGTACGTGAAGACGTGATCGTGCTCGAGCAGCAGGAGATGTTGCTCGGCGCCGTGTTCGAACAACGCTTCCTGGACCGCCAGCGCCTCGCGGTACGGCACCCTCCCCAACCACCGGACGCGGAGGGGGCCCGCCGTCATGTCAGAGCTCGGCGTCCCAGTCGCGCGTCTCGATGATCTCCTTCACCCGCTTGAGGAAGCCCGCCGCGTAGGCACCGTCGAAGGCGCGGTGATCCCAGCTCATCGCCAGGTTGCCGACCGGATGGATGGCGATGGCCTCGGCGCCCAACTCGGTCGTGGTGACGACCGGCCTGCGGACGATGGCATCGGTGGAGATGATGCCGACCTGGGGCTGGTTGATGATCGGCATCGTCAACACCGAACCGGCCGAGCCGTTGTTCGAGATCGTGAACGTGCCGCCCGAGATCTCGTCGGGGCTCAGCTTGCGGGCGCGAGCGCGGTTGGCGAGGTCGCTGATCTCGCGGGCGATGGCGCGGAGCCGCTTGGTCTCGGCGCTCCGCACGACGGGCGCGAGCAGACCCTCGTAATCGAGATCGACGGCGATGCCGAGGTCGACGTAGCCGTGCACGACGAGGTCGTCACCGCTCACGCTGGCGTTGAGGTGCGGGAACTCGGCGAGACCGTCGATGATCGCCCTCGTGATGAACGGCAGGTAGGTGAGGCTGAAGCCTTCGGCCGCCTTGAACTCGGCCTTCACGGCCGCCCGGGTCGCATCGACGTTGGCGAAGTCGACCTCGACGACGCTGAACGCGTGCGGCGACGTCGACTTGCTCATCACCATGTGGTCACCCGTCAGGCGCCGGATCTTCGAGAGCTTGACGACGGTGTCGCGCTCGCCCGCGGCTGCGACCGGGGCCGCCGCCGGAACGGGAGCGGCAGCCGGGGCGGGAGTTGGCGCGGGAGCCGCCGGTGGTGGCGTGGCAGCCGGCGCGGGCTCGGCTGAGGGTGGCGTCGGAGCAGCGGCCGGCGACGGCGCGGCGGCCGGTTGGGCACCGACTGCGTCGATGTGGTCGAGCACGTCCTCGCGGGTGATCCGACCACCCGGCCCGGTGCCGGTGATGCCGTCGGGGTCGAGCCCGTGCTCGTTCACGAGGCGCCGGACGACGGGTGACAGCAGGCGGCTGTCACCCGCGTTGGCGGCTCGGGCCGGCGCGGGCACCGGGGCCGGAGCCGCCGGTGCGGGCTCGGGCTCGGAGGCCGCCGGTGCGGGCTCGGGCGTCGGCGCCGGGGCGGCGGGCTCGGGTTCGGGCTGGGGTTCGGGTTCGGGCGCGGCCTCGGCAGCCGGAGCCGCCGGCGCGGCCGCAGCGGGCTCGGCACCGGTGTCGCCGACGACTGCGACCACGACGCCCACCTCGACCGTGTCGCCCTCGGGGACTCGGATCTCGGTCACGACACCGGCGACGGGGGACGGCACCTCGGTGTCGACCTTGTCGGTCGACACCTCGAACAGCGGTTCGTCAGCTGCGATCGTGTCGCCGACGGCCTTGAACCACTGTGTGATCGTGCCTTCGGTGACGGTCTCGCCAAGCTGGGGAAGGGTGACGTCAGCCATGGTCGTTCAATCTGCTCCTGTGGATCGTGAGGTTGCTCAGCCGTTGAAGCTCCTGCCGGTGAGCGACAACATCGTCTCACCAAACAGCTCCGTCATGCTGGGATGCGGTTGGATGAACTCGGCGACCTCGTCGACGGTCGCCTCCCAGTTGACCGCCAGGTAGCCGCCCGAGAGCTGCTCGGTGACCCAGGGGCCGACCATGTGGACGCCGAGCACCTGGCCCGCCGTGCCATCGGCGTTCTTCTTGGCGATGACCTTGACCATGCCGTCGGTCTCACCGACGATCTGCGCGCGGCTGTTGAACCGGAACGGGTGCTTACCGACGACGACGTCGACGCCGGCCTCCTTGGCGGCGTCCTCGCCCGGGCCCGCCCATGCGACCTCGGGATGGCAGTAGATCGCCCAGGGCACCCGGTCGTAGTCGACCGGCAACGGCGCCTCACCCAAGAGGTGCTTGACGACCATGACCGCTTCGGCGTACCCGACGTGGGCGAGCTGGGGCGTGTCGACCAGGTCACCGATGGCATAGACGTTCGGCTCGCCCGTGCGGCAGTACTCGTCGACATCGACGAAGCCGCGGTCGTCGACCTCGACAGACGTGCCGTCGAGGCCGAGTTGGTCGGCGAACGGCCGGCGACCCACCGAGACGATGCAGGCGTCGACCTCGACCGACTCACCGTCGCCGTAGTGGATGGTGGTACCACCGGACGCGGTGGGCGTGTGCCCGTTGACCATCACACCGGTGCGGATGTCGATCTTCTTCTTCTTGAAGCTCCGGACCACGACGTTGGCGACATCGGCGTCGAGCCCCGGCAGGATCTTCGGCAGACCCTCGAGGATCGTCACCTCGGCACCGAGGTCGGCGAACGTCGAGGCGAACTCACAACCGATCGCTCCCCCGCCGATCACGGCGACCCGAGCGGGTACGGCGTCGAGGTCGAGCACCTCGTCGCTGGTCATGATCGGCCCGCCGCGCTCGAAGTTGGGGATCAGCCGTGGCACCGAACCCGTGGCCAGGATCACGTTCGCGCCGGTGATGGTCGCGGAACCACCGTCGCCGAGCGCGACCGAGACCGTGCGGTCGGCGCCGAGGGAACCGACGCCGTTGAACACCTCGACCTTGCGACCCTTGCACATCGCAGCGATGCCGCCCACGAGGCCGGCCACGATCTTCTGCTTGCGCTGTTGCGTGACCGCGAAGTCGACCGTCGGCGCGCTCGACTCGATGCCGAACTCGGCGCTGTGCTCGACGTGGCGCTTGACGGCCGCTGTCTCGAGGAAGGCCTTGGCCGGGATGCACCCGCGGTTGAGGCACGTGCCGCCGAGCGCGTCCTTCTCGACGAGCGCCACCTGCAGGCCGGCCGAGGCACCGTAGAGGGCGGCGGCGTAGCCACCGGGGCCACCACCGATGACGACCAGGTCGAACGAGTCACTCACGGCCGCCACCGTATCGCCGCTACCCACGGGTAATGCACGGCCCGAACGGCACCGCGGCGCTCAGCTCAGGACCCAGCGCGCTTGGTCGTCGCCGCGCTCGTAGAAGAGCACGCGAGAGCTCCCGTCGGCCACGGAGACGTCGAAGTCGACGCGGCACTCGAGCTCGTCGACCGTGGTGGCGGCACAACCGTTCGCGCCCGGTGGGGACGCCGAGACGGGACGCCCGGACGCGATCAGCCGGAAGCCGAGCGCGCCGTCCGGGTCGTCGACGCCGCCGATGAGCAGCGTCACGCTCAGCTCGTCGGCGCGCTCGACCGCGTCGAGGACGGTGACGGACATGTCACCGACTCGAGCGGGCTCGCCGACCGGCACCGGCTCGGCGACGTCGTCCTGGGAGGCCAGCTGGAAGAGGAACACGGCACCGGCGAGCATGATCGCGAGGCCGCACCCCAGCGCGAGCAGCATCAGCGTGCGGGTCTTCATCGGTCGCGGAGGCTATCGACCGGACACGCCCGCCGAGCCCGGCGGAGGGACCTCGACCGACCATGCCGTGCGCCCGGTGGGTACCATCCGGTGCGAGGGGGCGATGCAGTGGGTCGAATCCGGGCATTCCTGAGAGCGTGGACGGCCCGTCGCGCCGGCGCTCGTCACGTGCCGACCGCGATCCAGCGATCGGCGCGCGACGTCATGGGGCCGATCGGGGCCGGCTTCTCCGACGCCTGGGACCGGCTCGCCGAGAGCAGCGACGCGTACGACCACTCCTTCGACCGACGGCTGCCGCCGAGCTTGTTCGTCTCCGAGCGCGACCGGACGCGCCATCATCAACCGATCCCACTCGTCGAGCGAAGGCTGAAGGACTTCCGCGGCGACGCGGATGCGCTCACCCCCGACGAGATCGAGTGGGGGCGCCACCCACCCGGCGGCCAACCGGAACGCTGAACAATCACGAAACCGCCGGCGCCGACCGGAGTCGCGCACGACGCGACGGTACGATGCCCCCCATGTTCCGGCGGCTCCTTCCCCTCGCATTCGCCGGGATCCTGGTCGCCTGCGGCGGCACCTCCGACGACGCATCGACGCCGTCGGCCGCCGACGACGTGGCCGAGACGGCGGCACCCGCCGCCCCTGCGACGACCGCGGCCGCCGATGAAGCGGGCGCCGTCGTGCCCGCCGGCGACGTTCCCGAGGCGCTCCAGTTCTCGGCGTCCCTCGTCGGGGGTGGCGACATCGACGTCGCCGCACTCGCCGGCCGGCCGGTGCTGCTGTGGTTCTGGGCACCGTGGTGAAGCACCTGCAATCGAGAAGCCCCCTCGGTCGAGGAGGCCGCACAACGATGGGCCGGTCAGGCCGAGTTCGTCGGCGTCGCCTGGAGCGGCAATGAGAGCCAGTACGAGGACTTCGTCGATCGCTACTCGTTGACGTTCCCGCAGATCAACGACTCCGCAGCCGAGGTGTTCACCCGATTCGAGGTGCCCACGCAGCCGGCCTTCGCGCTCGTCCTCCCCGACGGCGAGGTGCAGACCTTGTTCGGCGCCGCGGACGAAGCGCTGCTCGACTCGCTCATCAGCGACGCGCTGGCCTGATCGGGCTGCGCACGTGGCCGAGCCAGCGGCTCCGGCCGGCTTCGGCCTCGGACTCGCGGCCGATCAGCCCTCGATCGCGCCGTAGGCCGCCTCGAGGCACGCTTCGTGACGCCGGTCGTAGTCGGCGTCGTCGTACACCGTGTACCAGTTCCGACCCTCGAAGCACTCGAGGTGGGCGATCTCGGTCGGGAGCTCCCACATCTCGACGAGGCCCTGGTCGACCTTCTCGAGGAAGCACGCCCGCGCCGACTCGGCCCGGGCGATGAACTCATCGTCGGACAGCGAGTACAGCTCGCCGCTCCACGTGACGTCGGCGTACCCACACTCGGCGAAGCGGAGCTCGATCGGCACGAACGTCTCGTCCATCTCGCCGCGGTCGACGTACCCCTGGAAGCAGGTTGCGGCCTCGGTCGCGTCGCGGAGGTCGTAGCACTCGAAGTAGCCCTCGTCGTCGACGCCCTCCTCGAACCAGCCATAGTCGCCCTCGCCGGTGAGCACGTCGTCCGGGGACACGTCATCCGAGAACACGTCGTTCGCGAACAGGTCGTCGATCGTCGGATCGTCGAGGATCACGCCGCCGGGCGTCGTGAGGTCGAACGGATCGGACGTCGAGAACACGCCGTCGAGATCGAACAGCGAGCCGAAGACCTCCTCGAACGCCGGCTCGGCGGCGGCGACGATGTCGTCGATCTCCTGGCGGTCGAGCGCACGGAGCACGGCGAGCATCGCCTCGCTCACGGTGTTGGTCGGGCTCACGTACCAGCCGTCCTCGAACCGCTGCATCTCGATGCCGACCGGCTCGATGTCGGAGAAGGCCTCGGTGATGGTGTCGAGCAGGTGCTCGAGCGCCGGCGCCTCGCCGAGCACCTCGTCGAGCTCGGCCGTCGTGTCGCCGCACTGCTCGAACGTCTCGCCCTCCGCGGTGAGGCTGACGCAGTTGCCGTCGGAGCTGAACGTGAACGACGCACCGTCCAGGGTCCCTTCGATGGCGATCGCCTCGAGGAAGACCGTGGCGCTGTCACCGTCCTCGTCGACGCTGAACCGACGCTCGGTGATCTGCCACCGCAGCGGGACCTCGTCGAGCACCGCCTGGCCGTCCTCGACGAAGAGCGGCGCGTAGCGCTGCAGCGCGGCCGCTTCCCCGGGGTTGAGTGTGCGGATCATGCCGGTGAGGTCCAGCGCCTCGACCCGATCGAGCAGCTGATCGAACGCCGCCTCGGGCGAGTCGGCCGGGTCGGAGCCGACGCCGTCGAGCGGGATCCTGCTCCCCGGCGAGATCTCCTGGCGGGCCGCCTCGGCGATCGAATGGAACGCGCTGAAGTACCAGCGGCCGTCGCGCTCGACGGCCGTCAGCGTGATGTCGAGCACATCGGTGTCGGTCGCACGCGACCCGCGCAGCTCGGTCAGCATGTCCGACGGCATGTTGTCGGTGATCAGCGAACCGATCGGGAGGTCGGCACCATCGACCGTGATCGTCGCGTCGGCGCGCAGGTCGACGTTGACGATGTCGGGCACGTTGGTCGAGCGCACCTCGACGCTCTCGCCCTCGAACGTGATGTCGACGCCGAGGATCTGCGACAGGTCGGCGTCGGGCGAGAGGATCTCGAGGCGGGTGAGCTCGGACACGACGTCGACCAACGGGCCCCTGAACGCCTCCCTCTCACCCGGCAACAGCACGTCGACGACACCGAGGAGGTCCTCGTTCTCGATGGCGGAGAGCAGTTCGAAACCGAGCTCGTCGGCCGTCTCGTTGCCGCTCTGAGCGGGTCGGACGAGGTTGGTGCCCGCGAAGACGCCGGCACCGACGATGGCGAGGCCGGCGACGACTGCTCCACCGACGAACCACTTCGAACGGCTCGGCCCGGGAGCGGGCGGTCCGGTCTCGACGGTCGTCGTGACACCAGGGAAGCCGGGCTGCGCCGGCTGAGCCGTGGTCGTGGCCGGCTGCGGGCCGGCAGGCGGCGCGGGGGCGGCGACGGGTGGGGGCGGCGGTGTTGCGGCCGGTGGAGGCGAGACGGGCGCGGGCGGCGGCACGGCACCCTGGCCGCCGGGCGCCCACGGCGACGGCAGTGCGGGGGGTTGGGGTTGCGCGGGCGTGGATGCGCTCTCATCCGAGGGCGGCATCCAGGGGGAGTCATCCGGCATGGCGTCGACGCTATCCAATCCTCGTGGCCGGGTACGGCCGTCTCTCGGGCACGAGCCCGCTGCCCTGGGATATCGGCACGCGGTGGACGGAGCTTGACCCGGCCGGACCCCGGCTGCGTCGAGCGGCGGGGCCGCCGAGCCCCTAGCGTCACCTCTCATGCACATCGGTGTCACCGGATCGTCCGGCCTGATCGGGAGCGCGCTGCTCGAGCATCTCCGCGCCGGGGGCCACCAGACCACACGGATCGTCCGCCGCGCCGCCGGCGCGGGAGAGATCTCGTGGGACCCCACGAAGGGCGATCTCGACCCGGGCGCGCTCGCCGGACTCGACGCCGTCGTCCACCTCGCCGGGGCCGGGATCGGCGATCACCGCTGGACGGATGAGTACCGCCGCACGCTGCTCGACAGCCGCGTCGACAGCACGAAACTGCTCGCCGAGGCGATGGCCGCAGCCGACGGTCCACGCGTGCTGATCAGCGGTTCGGCCATCGGTGTCTACGGCGATCGCGACGACGAACAGCTCGACGAGGCCTCGTCCTCCGGCGACGGCTTCCTCGCAGACATCTGCCGGGCGTGGGAGGCCGCCACGGCGCCCGCCGAGGCGGCGGGCATCCGGGTCGCTCACATCCGGACGGGCATCGTGCTGAGTCGGGAGGGCGGTGCGCTGAAGAAGATGCTGCCCCTGTTCCGGCTCGGGCTCGGCGGTCGGTTCGGCAACGGGCGACAGTGGATGAGCTGGATCTCGATCGACGACGAGGTGCGAGCGATCGAACACCTGCTCACCAGCGGCATCAGCGGCCCGGTCAACCTGACCGCTCCCGAACCCGTCCGCAACGCCGACTTCGCGAAGACGCTGGGCAAGGCCCTCGGGCGGCCGTCGTTCCTCCCGGTGCCCACGTTCGGACCGAAGCTGGTGCTCGGCGGCGACCTCGCCGAGGCGCTGCTGTTCAGCAGCCAGCGGGTTGCGCCCAGCGTCCTCGTCGAGGACGGCTTCGCGTTCGAGCATCCCGAGCTCCTCGGGGCGCTGCGTGCGATCCTGACCCGGTGAGCAACGACCTCGACGTCGTCATCGTCGGCGCCGGCCTCGCCGGCCTCGCATGCGCGACCACCCTCCACGACGCCGGGGCCGCGGTTCGGTTGCTCGAGGCCGGTGACCGAGCCGGCGGACGCGTTCGAACCGATGCCGTCGACGGCTTCCTCCTCGACCGCGGGTTCCAGGTGTTGCTGACCGCGTACCCGGAAGCCCACCGCCAGCTCGACCTCGACGCGCTCGAGCTCCGCCGGTTCGAACCGGGTGCGCGGGTCCAACTCGGGGCCCGTAGCTCCGTCATCGCCGACCCCTTCCGAGCACCGAAGCGGCTGGTCGACTCCGCACGCAGCCCCGCCGCCACGATGTTCGACAAGCTGAGAGTCGCCCGGCTCCGCCGCTCGGTTCGCTCGGTGCATGCGGCGCAGCTGCTGCGCCGCGAGGATCGGCCGACGATCGACGTCCTGCGCGAGCTCGGCTTCTCGCAGCGGACGATCGATCGCTTCTTCTCCCCGCTCTTCGGCGGGATCCAGCTCGACCCGGCCCTCACGACGTCGCGGCGGATGTTCGACGTCATCTTCCGCACGCTCGCCGATGGCGACTCGGCCGTTCCGGCACGCGGCATGCAGTCGATTCCCGATCAGCTGGTGGCCCGTCTGCCGGACGGCGCCGTCGAGCTCGGGCGAGCCGCGCGCGGCGTGCGCGCCGGCGTCGTCGAGACCGACGACGGTGCGATCACGGCCGACGCCGTCGTCGTCGCCTGCGAGGGCCCGGTGGCGGCCGAATTGCTGGACCTCCCACCGGTCGAGTCGAAGTCGGTCGCCGCCGTCTACTTCGACGCTCCTGAGCCGCCGACCACCGACCGCCTGGTCGTGCTCGACGGCCACGGTGGCGACGTGCTCAATGCGGCGGTCATGTCGAACGTCGCGCCGTCGTACGCACCGCCGGGCCGCCACCTCGTCGTCGCCGCACTGCCGGGTGCGACCGACGGCGACATCGAGGCCACCGCGAGGAGGACGTTCCGCGAGTGGTGGGGCGCACAGGTCGACGAGTGGCGAGTGATCCGCGCCTACCGGATCGCACACGGACAGCCGGCGCAGCGCCCGCCGTTCGCCCCCAAGCGGTCGCAGCACGTCGCCGACGGCTTGTTCGTGTGCGGCGATCACCGCGACACCGCCTCGATCCAGGGGGCGCTGTACTCGGGCCGTCGATGCGCCGAATCCCTGCTTAGGATGGGAGCGTGAGCGCCCGCACCGCCTGGCTCGACGATACCGAGATGGCTGGCTGGCGGGCGTTCATCGAGACGCAGGTCGACCTGATGGGTGCGCTCGAGGCCGATCTCGCCACGCACGATCTCACGCTCGGCGACTACCAGGTGCTCGTCTACCTGTCCGAGGTCGATGGCCATGCACTCCGCATGTGCGATCTCGCCGACATGCTCCAGCTCTCACCCAGCGGGCTCACCCGTCGCCTCGACGGTCTCGTACGGGCCAGCTGGGTCGAGCGCCGGGGCTCCGAGGCCGACCGGCGCGTGATGATGGCGGTGCTCACCGACGCGGGCCGGCGACACCTCGTCGAGGCCGCGCCGACACACGTCGACAGCGTCCGTCGACACATCTTCGACCACCTCGACCGCGCGGACGTCGAGGCGTTGGCGTCGATCTTCGGCAAGATCCGGGCCGCGCTCGACGACCGGGCATCGACGCCGGCGTGACCGAGCTGCCCGACGGCTTCGCGGCCCACGTGGCCAACGTCGGGGTCAAGGACCACACCGACGACTTCGTCGTCATCACGGCCGACCGGCCCGTCCCCGCGGCCGGCGTCTTCACGCGCAGCCGCTTCGTGGGGCCCAGCGTCGAGATCAGCCGCTCCCACCTCGCCGACCGCAGGGCACGGGCGATCGTGATCGTCTCGAAGAACGCCAACGTCGCGAACGGGCCGACCGGTACCGACGACGCAACCGAGCTCGTCGACGGCGTCGCGGGCCGGCTGGGATGCGAGCCAGCCGACGTGCTGGTCGCGTCGACCGGCGTCATCGGGCGTCGCTACCCGATGGACCGCATCAGGGCGGGCATCCGGGCGATCCCTGCCGCACCGCACGGCCGATCGGCCGACGATGCCGCCGCCGGCATCATGACCACCGACACGGTGCCGAAGGTCGCCGAGACCACCGTCGCCGGCAGCAACGCGCGGGTGGTCGGCATCGCAAAGGGCGTCGGCATGATCGAGCCCGACATGGCCACCATGATCGCCGTCGTGTGCACCGACGCCGACGTGTCGCCCGACGAGCTCGACACCACGTTCCGAGCCGCCGTCGACCGGACGTTCAACTGCGTGAGCATCGACACCGACACCTCGACGAGCGACACCGCGGTCGTCCTCGCCAGCGGCGCCGCCGGGCCGGTCGACGCGCACGCGTTCGCAACTGCACTCGAGCAGGTCTGCCTCGACCTCACGAAGATGATCGCCCTCGACGGCGAGGGTGCCGAGACCCTCATCGAGGTCATCGTCGACGGCGCCCGTGACCACCGGCAGGCGAAGCGGGTCGCCAAGAGCATCGTCAACTCGCCACTGGTCAAGACCGCCGTCCACGGCGCCGACCCGAACTGGGGGCGCGTCGCCATGGCCGTCGGCAAGTGCAGCGACGACCTCGACATCGATCAGGACCGCGTCGTCATCGCGTTCTGCGGCACCGAGGTCTACCCGACCCCGGTCGACGACGCCGCGCTCGCCGCACTCTCCGACGAGATGCGCAGCGACGTCGTGCCGATCCACGTGAGCCTCGGCATCGGGTCGGGCGCCGCCACGGTGTACGGCTGCGACCTCACCGACGGCTACGTGCGCATCAACGCCGACTACACCACGTAGTCGATCGGGCTTCGCCGGACCGACCACGTCGGATCCGGCTGCGCCGACCGAGCTCACCGCCTCCGCTGCGCTGGCGCTTCGCTCCGGCGCTCGCCCCACCGTCACCGGAGCAACAGGACACCGACCACGTCGGATCCGGCTGCGCCGACCGAGCTCACCGCCTCCGCTGCGCTGGCGCTTCGCTCCGGCGCTCGCCCCACCGTCGCCGGAGCACAATCCTCCGACAACCATCGTCTGGCTGTTCCTGACCGAGCTCGCCGTCCCCACTGCGTTTCGACGCTCGCCCACCTTCACTGGAGCACGGGTCCGACGGGCCGTCAACTTGCGGGCTACGCCTACCGAGCTCGCCGCCTCCGCGACCGCTGCGACGCTCGCCCACCTTCACTGGAGCACGGGTCCGACGGGCTCACCCCAGCCGGTTCGGCTGACCGAGCGCTCCCTCAGCGGGGTGGGATGGGGCCGAGGCCGATCCTCGTGTCGACCAGACGGGCGGCTGCCGACCCCACACCCGACTCGAACCACGCCGACACATCCACCACCACATCGGCCTCCACCAACGACGACACACACACCTCACCGGTCCCATCCACCGGCACCACCACCGCATTCGGCTCCACACCACCCGGCACCAAGA
>NZ_JASJCS010000015.1 GCF_030065885.1 Ilumatobacter sp.
CGCCGCGTCGTCGACCTCCCGCTCGGCGAGCAGCTCCCCCGCATCTGCTGAGTGTCGCGGATCAGGCCGGCAGCACGAACCGGTACGCGTAGGAGGTCTCGCTGAGCGTGTCGTCGCTGGTCAGCGCGGACGAGATCGGATCGGTGCTCGTCGCGCTGGCGATGCCCGTGATCCCCAGCGGGCCGGACGCCACCGGCGTGGACACCGTGACGCTCGTGCCCTGGCCGGCCCCGGCCGCGAGCAGGTCGTACAGGCGCCGCCACACGGTGAACGTGACGCACACCTCGACCATCGTGACGGTGAACGACGGCGGGAACAGCGTGATGTTTGGCACGGGGAACCGGATGCACATCGTGAGGTCGAGCCGACGCTCGAAGCGCCGGACGTGTCCGACGATCGCCGGGTTGACGAGTCCGCTGGTCAGCACCGCCGGATCGTCGATCACGAAGCTCTCCTCGTAGTTGTCGGCGCCGAACGTCGGCACGTAGTGCTCGTCATCGATGTCGGTCGTGTAGGCGTGATCGGACGCGGCCTGCAGGAACGCGAACTGGTTCGGGAACCGGAGCGTGGGCAGCGCCAGCAACACCGGCTGGACCATGCCGCTCGGCGACAGCCACGGCGACACGCCGTAGGCGACGCCGAGGGGCCAGAAGGTCTGCTCGACGAAGTACGGCACGGACCGGATCAGCGGGAGCCCCATGTCGAACACCCGCTCCGGACCCGGGATCGGCGTGTACCGGTCGGGGTGGAACGGGTTGAAGCTCCCGCCCTGGCTGTTGGTGTTGACGACACCGTCGTCCAGGCCGGCCAGCACGGGCTTGAGGACGTACGGCGCCCCCTCCATCCCGCCGAAGCTCGGGTGACCACCGGCGACCGTCAGGGTCGGTGTCGGCGACACGGCCGTGAACGGGCCCCACACGACCTTGCTGACGATCGGCGAGAGGTCGACGAGGATGCTCGCGAACACGACCTCGGGGACGGTGGCGACCATCGCGGCGATCGCGGCGTCGGTCGCTGCCAGCGCGTTGAAGAACGCGTCGAACCGGGCGGCCTCGCCGTCGCTGCGCGCCATCCCCCTCGCGACGAGACGACCCCCGGCGATCAGGCTGTCGGTCACGGCATCGGCCACGACACCGAGGCCGCCGACGACCGCTGCGCCGGCGACCGCCAGCTGCGCCGCGTCGCTGCCGCTGATCGCGCCGTGGAGCGAGAGGTGGACCGTGGCGCGCTTGGCGATCAGGGACACGTCGCCGAAGGCGTCCTGCAACGGACCGGGGACGGCGGTCTGCTCGGCCACGGCCATGGCGACGTTCGTGACGAGGGCGCCGGTCGAGTGGGTGACGACGACGAACTCCGTCCCGAAGCAGTCGGTGGTCGGGTCCTCGGCGTCCGGATTCCGGACGCCCGCGCCGGTGTTCATGGCGTCGGCGATCTGCGTGAGCACGGTGTGCACGGCGAACACCAGCCGCTGCGAGCAGTTGTACCCGGCGACCATGTACCGGTTCGGCTGACCCGGTCCGGTGAGGTAGGTGACGATGTGCTCGGACCAGTAGCTGTTCCCGCCCTGGCGGAAGAAGCCGTCGTCAGCCGGGTCCGACCCGGCCAGGTACGCGGCCGGGACGTCCGGCCACTCGTCGCGGATGTTGTCGATCTGCGCGTTGCTCGCCAGCGAGAGCCCGAGCGACGTGTGGATGGCGCGGATCGTCGGATCCTCGGCGATCAACCGGGCGAGCACATGGCTCGGCACGAACCCGTGGACGTACACGATGTCCCGACCGGAGAACGGCACCGGCGGTCCGTCCTTGTTGCTGTGGCGCGGCTCGTGCGGGAACGGCGCCGGATCCCAGTCGTCGCACGACTCCGGCTTGAGCTCGATCGGCTCGAGGAGATCGGTCAGCGCCGGGTGCTTCAGGTCGTCGATCACCTTCTGGACGAGCTCGTGGATCTCGTCGGCCGTCAACGGCGGGTCCTCGCCCTCCCAGGGGACCTCGGCGTCGAGGTCGTCCGGGATCCACCCACCGAACGACGAGCAGTCGTTCCCCTCGGCGTACCAGTTGCTCGATCCGTCGTCGTCGAACGGGCCGCCGTACAGGTCGACCATCGCTCCGAGGTCCGTGGCGACGAGCTGCGCCGTCGGTTCCGGGTTCGTCCGCAGCATCCCCTTCGGGAGCGCCAGGCTCCCGCCCGGGCCGAACGGGCCGAACGGCGTGTCGCATCCGTCGACCTCGCGGACGCACACGTTCGAGAACTGGCCGACCGCGTCGCCGGTCGTCGCGTCGTCGCTGTCGCCGACCGCGGCGATCGAGATGCGACCGAAGTCGCGCGGCGCGCACCACGGGGGCAGGATCACCCACGTCCAGTCCTTGGAGGTGATGCGACCGGTCGTCCCGATCGGCGCGACGTTCGCCGACACGTCCGGGTGGTCGCCCGAGGTCGGCAACGACCCGTTGTGGGCGACGACGCGGAGCCGGACGTAGTCGAGATCGCGCGTGAGCGCCCGGACGCAGACGCTCACCATGTAGTGCTTGCCGCCCTCGATCTTGAGGCTCGGGTCGAGGAACTGGGTGACCGCGTCGCCCGACGTCGCCGTGCCGGCGAGCTCGACCGCGCCGACGGCGCCGAGGCAGCCCTTCGTCTTGGGCTTGAACTGCGGGTCGCCGTACGCCGTGGCCCAGTCGTCGATCCGGTCGCCGATGCGCCGGTCGTCGCAGCACCGGAGCTGTTCGATCGGCACCGGGATCGACGGATCGGGCATGTAGAAGATGCCGAGCTCGCTTCGTTCGAGCAGTGCCGCCTTCCTGCTGCGTGTGGCCCTCGTGAACAGCGAGACCCGCCAGACGTAACCGACCCCGACATCGAGCGATGGACGGTTCTTCGGGTACGGGGCCGACGTTCGCCGAGCGTCTTCCACCTGCGACAGCAGCGGCTTCCTCCGGACGACGCGTCCGGGATCCTCCCCGGACTCGATCGGCCAGACCTCGACGTGCCACTCGGCGCGGTCGGGCGGCTCGATCTGCTTGATCGGTGCCCCGCGCCGCGGTGCGGCGTCCGTCCGCCATGCGAAGCGCGGTCGGCGGCCCTCCGCGCCGCAGATCCCCGTCGGTGCCAGCAGTTCGATCGACCGCGGTGCCATGAGCCCTCCTCGCTTCCCGACGGAGCTTCCCCGTCGTCAAGACCCTGCCAGATGGCGAGGCGCCGATGATCCGAATTCGGACGGCGGGGCGGGAACGCGGGGCGGGCGCGGCCGACGCAGCGCGCTCAGCGCACCCTGGCCACGACGTAGTGGACGCCGATCTCGTCGGTGTAGTCGTCGTTGCCGGGCAGGTACGGCTCGGCGTCGCTGACGAGGATCGGTTCCCACGTCCCGTCGGCCACGAGCCGGTCGATCACCATCGGACACTCACGCGGCTCCCAGAAGTCCTCGCGCTGGGTCACGACGACCACGCCGCCGGGTTCGACGACGCGGCAGAACTCGCGCCAGGCGTCCTCGACGGCGGGCACGTAGGTCATCACGCCGACGCAGGTGAGCGCTCCGAACGCGTCGTCGTCGAAATCGAGTGGCTCCTGGAGGTTGGCGGTCGTGAGCATCGTGTAGGCGTTGGTCTCACCTGCGAGCCGGAGCGACTCCTCCGACACGTCGGCCCCGTGCAGCTCGCCCTCGAACCCCGCGGCCCGGAGCGCGACGCCGACCAGCCCGGTGCCGCACCCGGCGTCGAGGATCCGCTGGGGTGCCGAGTGTTCCATCGCGAAGCCGGCCACGACGCTCGGCGCCCGGTACGACCAGCTGTCGAGGTCGTCGTCGTACCCGGTCGCCCACCGGTCGTAGTACGCGGCGACCTCCTCCGGGTCGCCACTGCCGCGCACGAGCCAATCGCCGTCGGAGCCGGACTGCTGTTCGTCCTCGAACACCACCGTCGACCCTAGACAGCCGGGCCCCGCGCCGGCTACCCGACGAGGTCGAACTCGCCGAGCGGCACCGTCCGCCCGTTGACGATCGCTTCGACCGCGTGCGTGCCCGGGTGGTGCGTCCGCGTCGACTGCTGAGCGACCGAGATCGTCTTGCGGACGGCCGATGCACTGCCCGGCTCGATCTCGACCTCGGCCCCCTTGAAGACCTTCGGGCTCGTCGAACCGTTCGCCTTCACGAAGTGGACCCGGAGGTCGACGAGGGCGCCGGCGAACTCGTCGGTCGGGTTGCGCAGCTCGATCTCGACCGCCACCTTGCCGCCGATCGCCGGCCGCTCGGGGGTGATCGTCACCGCGCCGACCTCCACCGGGGACGACTCGCCGTAGCCGAGCACGTCGAGGGCGGCGGGGTCGCCCTGCTTGATCAGCGTCCTCAACGCGTGCCGCACCAGCTTGCGTCGCTCGTCGCCGGCACCGGGTTCCCGCCACCAGCGGCGTGCCACGTCGACGACCACGCCTGGGTGGTCCTTGGCGATGTCGTTGAGGTTGTTCGCGACCGACCGCCGCACGTACTCCTCGGGGTCGTCCTTCAACCGTTCGAGCAGCTCGATCACCGGCGACGGATCGGCGATGAACGCCCTCAGCCGGGGCGCCCAGGGCAGGCGCGGCCGGGTGCCCTCCGACACCAGCCGCCTCACGTGCACGCTCTCGTCGTTCGCCCACTCCCCCAGCCGGGCGAGCGTCGCCTCGGGGTACCGCTCGAGATACGCACGGATCGAGAACTCCGCGGTGAACCGTTTCGTCAGCTCGTACTGCGCGGTCATCGCCGTCTCGAAGTGATCCAACCCGTACTCCGCGATGAAGTACACGTGCGGCAGGTACACGAACGGCTCCATGCCGGTCAGCTCCGAGCCGTACAGCTCGTCGCCGAGTGTGCGGACGATCGTCCGCATCGCCAGCTCGCGATCGGCGGGTAGGTACGCCGCCATCGCCGACGCGATCTGCTTCGCCCTCGGCGTCAGTTCGAGATCGTCGTACCCGTCGAGGCAGGCGGCGAGGAAGCCCTCGCGGTCGAAGTCCTCGACGACGGTCGCCAACGCGTCGGCGATGCGGACAGGGACGTCGGTTCCGAACGAGTCCTTCAGTGGCTCGGCCATGAGCGGAAGTCTGCCGCGGCCGGGGGCGCGATCAGCGCGAACCGACGACCGTTCCGACCAGCGTCCCGATCGCCAGGCCGCCGACCACGTCGAGCGGCAGATGGGCGCCCACGTACATCCGGCTCAATCCCGTGAAACCGGCGATCGCCAGCGCGACCCGCCGACCGCGACCGGGCGGCATCGCGGTGAGCGCCAACGTGGTCGACACCGCGGCGTGGCCCGATGGATACCCGAGTCCGACCTGCGGCTGCCCGCGGACGACGACGCCGTCGAGGAGGTCGGCGGGCCGCCCGCGGTGGGCGAGCGGCTTGACCGCCTTGACCCCGGCCCACACCGCGGATCCGGCTGACAGTGCGATCGCAGCGCGATGGCGACCACCGAGCACCCGCGTGGCCGCCGACACGACCAGCACCGACGCCAGCGAACCGGACTGCATCACCAGCCAGGCGGGGAGCTCCAGCCCGTCCGGGGCGCGGTTCGAGGCGCGGAACAGGCGCTCCTCGGTCGGCGGCACACGGCCGCGCCGGGCCGCGGCGGCAGAGATCACGAGTACCGACGCAGCGCCGAAACCGATCGCCAGTCGGGAACATCTCACACACGTCACACACACCTTCCGAACGCGCTCCGCACCAGGGCCGTAGTGCTCTGTTCGGTCGAGACACACGGTGGTTTCGTGGAAATGCGAGTGAAGGAGCCGCCACCATGACCGACGCAACGATGACCCGTGCCCCGCAGACGCCAACCGACGAGCCCACGATGGCGGCCCAGGCGACCGGACTGACGAAGATCTACGGGCAGGGCAACACGAGAGTGGTCGCGCTCGACGGCGTCGACATCGGTTTCGAGGCGGGCAAGCTCACCGCGATCATGGGCCCGTCGGGCTCGGGCAAGTCGACCCTCCTCCACTGCATGGCCGGGCTCGACAACATCAGCGGCGGCGAGACGCGCGTCGGCGACACGTTGATCTCCGAGCTCTCCGACAAGCAGCTGACGCTGCTGCGTCGCCAGCGGCTCGGCTTCATCTTCCAGGCGTTCAACCTCGTGCCCACGCTGACCGCCGAGGAGAACATCATGTTGCCGTTGCTGCTCGGAGGCCGGGAGGCCGACGCCGACTGGGCGCGCACGGTGACCGAGAGCCTGCAACTCGGCGAGCGCCTGCAGCACCGGCCCGACGAGCTGTCGGGTGGGCAGCAGCAGCGCGTGGCGGTCGCGCGCGCCCTGGTATCGCGCCCCGAGATCATCTTCGCCGACGAACCGACCGGCAACCTCGACTCCAACAGCGGGCAAGAGGTGCTCGGCTTCCTGCGGCGCGCCGTCGACGACTGGAACCAGACCGTGGTGATGGTGACCCACGACGCGCACGCCGCGTCGTACGCCGACCTCGTCGTGTTCCTCCGCGACGGCAAGTTCGTCGATCGCCTGGCATCGCCGACCGCCGACCTGGTGCTCGACAAGATCCGCGAGCTCGAGGTCTGACATGGGACAGATGATCAAGCTCAGCATCCGGACCTTGACGAACAACAAGCTCCGGTTCTCGCTCACCACGTTCGCTGTCCTGATGGGCGTCAGCTTCGTCGTGGCGTCGTTCGTCCTCACCGACGGCCTGATGCGAACGTTCAACAACATCGTCGAGGACGCCAACGAAGAGGTCGACGTCGAGGTCCGGGCGGCATCGACCTTCGACGAGGTCACGTTCGGCGAGCAGTCGTTCGACGAGAGCATCTACGACACGGTCGTCGCCGTCGAGGGTGTGCAGGACGCGATCCCGATCGCAGCCAGCCTCAAGATCCAGCCGCTCACACCCGACGGCGAGACGATCGACACGCTGGCACCGGTCTTCGGATTCAGCTGGTCGAACTCACCCCTCGACGGCCTGACGCTCGTCGCGGGCGAGGTGCCCGACGGCCCCCGCGAGTTCGCGCTCGACGAGACGTCCGCCGACGACAACGGATTCGTGCTCGGTCAGACGTACGACATCGTCGGTGCCGCCGGCCGCGAGCCGTTCGAGCTCGTCGGCATCAACAAGTTCGGCGAGGAGAACGCCCTGGCCGGCGCCGTCATCGTGTCGTTCACCCTCGACGAGGTCCAGCGGCTCGACGACAGCGAGGGGTTGATCCAGTACATCGACATCGCCGCCGCGCCCGGCGTCGAGCCGGAGGTGCTGATCGACCGGATCGAGAACGTACTGCCCGCCGGCCTCGAGGCGGTCTCCGGTGAGGTCGTCGTCGACGAGGCGCAGGACGACTTCTCCACGATCGTCGACATCTTCGGCAACGTGCTCCTTGCGTTCGCGCTGGTCGCGGTCTTCGTCAGCACGTTCATCATCAGCAACACGTTCAACATCCTGCTCGGCCAGCGCGTGCGCCAGCTCGCGCTGCTCCGTGCGCTCGGGGCCAGCTCGGGTCAGGTCAGGTTCAGCTCGATCTTCGAGTCGCTCGTGATCGGCGTCATCGCATCGGTGCTCGGTCTCGGCGGTGGCGTGCTGCTGGCATTCGGGTTGCGGGAGTTGATGAACAGCCTCGGGATGCAACTGCCGAGCATGGACATCATCCTCGCTCCGCGGACGATCATCGCGGCGTTGATCGTCGGCGTCGGCGTCACGCTGCTCGCATCGTTGACGCCGGCCCGCCGGGCCGCGAACGTGCCGCCGATCGCGGCGATGCGCGCCGGCTTCCGGTTCGGCTCGGGCGAGGGCACCCGCCGGACGATCATCGCCATCGTCCTCTCGGTGTTCGGCGTGATCTTCATGGCCTACGGCCTCTTCGGCGGCTCCGACAACACCGGGGCGCTGCTCGGTTCACTGGGCCTCGGCGCGGTGCTCGTCTTCGTCGCCGTCTCGATGTACGCGCCGCTGTTCTCCAGCCCGTCCGCGTCGTTCCTCGGTGCCCCGTTGGAGCATGTGCCGGGCAACCAGATCACCGGTCACATGGCGCGCCAGAACGCGGCCCGCAACAACAAGCGGACCGCGTCGACGGCGGCCGGACTGATGATCGGGCTGGCGCTGATCGCGATGGCCAGCGTCGTCGCCGAGTCGCTGAAGAGCTCGTTCCGCGACGAGCTCGGGTCGACCATGGTCGCCGACTACGTGATCACCGCCGACGGCGACGTCGACTTCACGAACCAGCTGGCCGGCCAGGTCGCCGCGCTCCCGGAGTTCGACGAGGTGTCGGCCGTCCGGTCCGGCAACATCCGCGTCGACGGGGACACGAAGGAGATGCGGGGTGCCGACCTCACGATCCTGACCGACCTGATGGCCGTCGACGTGCAGTCCGGCGACCCGGCTGCGGCGGCGAACCCGAACTCGATCATCCTGAGCCAGGAAGCGGCCGACGACTACGGCGTCGTGGTCGGCGATCGACTCAACGTCGAATTCGCCGCCACCGGTCTGCAGGTGCTGACCGTCCAAGCGATCTACGACAACCCGTTCCTCGTCACGCACCACATGATCGACCTGTCGGCGTGGGAGCAGTACTTCGACAGCCAGAACGACAGCGTGATCTCCGCGCGGGTCGCCGACGGCGTCTCGCTGACCGCGGCAGCGGCGGCGCTCGAGCCGTTCGCGACCGAGTTCCCCCAGCTCCTGTTCGAGACGCAGGAGGAGTTCCGCGACCGGTTGGAGGGCACGCTCGACTCGCTGCTGATCATCATCAACGTGTTCCTGGGCTTGGCGATCGTGATCGCCCTGCTCGGCATCACGAACACGATGGCGCTGTCGGTGCTCGAGCGGACGCAGGAGATCGGCCTGATGCGAGCGATCGGCATGACCCGCCGACAGACGCGCGGCCTGATCCGGTTCGAGGCCGCAGTGGTCTCGCTGTTCGGCGCACTGCTCGGTGTCGTCGTCGGGTTGGCGTTCGGGTGGGTCGCGGTGATCGCGATCCCCGAGTCGATCATCAACCAGCTGTCGATCCCGGCGGTCCTACTCGTCGTCTACGTGGTGATCGCCACCATCGCGGGGCTGCTCGCCGCGTCGCTGCCGGCGCGGCGCGCCGCCCGTCTCAACGTGTTGGAGGCGATCGCCTTCGAGTGAACCCGGGGCAGCACAGGAGGTACAGAGATGCTGCAACGCAACAACCAACACCGTGACCGGAGCACCGGCTTCTTCGGCGTGATCGCCGAGCCGGCCAGCTACGGGAGCATCCTGTACCTCCTGCTCGGGCTGCCGCTCGGCACGCTCTACTTCAGCGTGATCGTGACCGGCGTCTCGCTCGGCATCGGCCTGATGCCGCTGGCGTTGATCGGCATCCCGATCATCATCGGGCAGTGGTACGTCAACCGGGCGTTCATGCACATCGAACGCGGACTCGCCGCCGGGCTCCTGCAGCTCGACATCGACAAGGTGCCGCCGGTACCGGCGTGGCCCGGCGGGCTGTGGCGGCACTTCAAGGCCGTCATGGCCGACAAGGTCGGCTGGCGAGGGATGCTCTACCTGCTGCTCCGATTCCCGGTCGGCGTGTTCACCTTCTCACTGGCCGTGACACTCGTCTCGACGTCGCTCGGCATGACGTTCGCGCCGACGTACATGTGGACCAGCAACGACATCGAGTGGTTCGGCTGGGACGTCGACCCGTTCCCGTGGTCGTTCGCGCTCGTGCCGATCGGCATCGTGCTGACGTTCGTCTCGCTCCACCTGATGAACGCGCTGGCACGAGCCTGCGGCCGCTGGACCCAGTGGACCTTCAGCCGCGAGCGCGACGACTGAGGGGGATCGGCACATCTCGTACGTGGGGATGACCAGGGATCCATCAGTCGGCGGACGCAAGCGGGGTCGCGAGCTGGCATCCTGGTCGCCGTGGGAGTGATCGACGCATACGGGCTGACGATGCAGTTCGGCTCGATGCGTGCGCTCGATGCGCTCGAGGTCGACGTCCCGCACGGCATCACGGGCCTCGTCGGTGCGAACGGCGCCGGCAAGACGACGTTCATGAGCATCGTGCTCGGGCTGCGGCCGCCCACCGCCGGCCGTGTCGAGGTCCTCGGTCTCGACCCGCAGCACGACGGCGCCCGGCTGCGGGCCCTGCTCGGCTACGGGCCCGAGCACCACGTCATGCCCGACGAGATGCCGGCGTCTGACTTCGTCAAGCACATGGCCGAGGTGCGGGGCATGCCGCGAGCCGAGGCGCGCGGCCGCGCCAGCGATGCGCTCTGGCTGGTCGGCCTCGGCGAGGAGCGGTTCCGGGCGTTGGGAACGATGTCCACCGGCCAGCGCCAGCGGGTCAAGCTCGCCCAGGCGATCGCCGCCGATCCGCGGCTCATCCTGCTCGACGAGCCGACCGACGGGCTCGACCCGGTCCAGCGCGACGAGATGCTCGCCCTGATCCGCCAGATCAGCGCGGAGTACCAGATCGACGTGCTCCTGTCGTCGCACCTGCTCGAGGAGGTCGAGCGGATCTGTGACAACGTCGTTGCGCTCGACGCGGGTCGGCTCGTCGCCCAGGGCCCGCTCGCCGCGCTCGTCGGCGCCGACGGCGGTGTCATCGTCGACCTCGTCGACGTGCCCGACCGCCCGGGCGCCCCTGCCGCGGTCGCCGACTTCCTCGGCCGACACGACTTCGAGGTGCGCCATGACGGCGTCGCCGGCACGCGGATCGAGGTGATCGGTAGCGACCCCGACGCGATCGCCGACGCGGTCCGCGACGCCGTCGTCAGCGCTGACGCCCGGGTCGGGCGCATCGTGCGTCGCCGCCGGCGGCTCGAGGACCTGTTCCACGGGGCCGAGCGATGAGCGACGCCCAGATCCTCGACCGGGGCTACCGGCGCTTCGAGGGTGAGCGCTCCGGCGTGCGCGGTTCGATGCGGTCGGTGGCCTGGCACACGACGCGGAGCATCCTCGGCCTCGGCCGTCCGGCCCGCCACAAGGTCTTCCCCGTCATCGTCATCGTGATCGCGTTCATCCCGGCGCTGGTGTTCCTCGCGCTGACCGCGTTCATCGGCGATCTCCTCGAGGGCGAGCTGCGACCCGAGTACTGGGAGATGTTCGGCTTCTCGTTCCTCGCAACCGTCGCGTTCACGGCACTCGTCGCGCCCGAGGCGATCGTCCGCGACCGGCGCGATCGCATGTTCTCGCTCTACCTGTCGACCCCCTTGTCGCGGACGACCTACCTGCTGGCCAAGGTCGGCGCCGTGCTCCTCACGATGACGCTGATCGTGCTCGGCCCGGCCCTGCTCGCCCTGATCGGCTTCACGCTCCAGAGCCTCGGCCCCGACGGTCCGGTGGCGTGGCTCGGCGTGATGTGGCGTCTCCTGGTCGTCGGGCTGGCGATCTGCGCGGTGTACACCACCTTGAGCCTCGGCGTCGCCAGTCTCACCGACCGTCGGGCGTTCGCCAGCATCGCCGTCGTGCTGGTGATGGTCGGCACGGCGCTCGTCTCGGGTCTGCTGGTCGAGGAGGCCGGCATGAGCGACAACTGGCGGGTCCTCGACCCGGTCGGCTCGGCGCTCGAGCTCGCGCCGCGGATGTTCGGCGACCGCGGGGAGGAGTTCCAGGACGTGAGCACCTGGGTCGTGCTCCTCGGGAGCGGTGGTTGGGCAGCGCTCGGGTCGGCGCTCCTCCTCGGCCGCTATCGCAAGCTGGCGGCGGTCTGATGGCGGACTGGGCGCCTCCCGTCGCGCCGCCGCCCGTGCCGCAGGCTCCCGAGGGCATGGTCCAGGTGATCGGCGTGACGAAGTCGTTCGGCGACGTCGTCGCCGTGTCCGACGTGACGTTCGGGGTCGGCCCCGGTGTGACCGCCTTGCTCGGCCCCAACGGCGCCGGCAAGTCGACGTTGTTCCGCGTGATGTGCGGTCTCACGGCGCCGTCGCAGGGTGAGATCCGCGTGCTCGGCGTCGACGCCCGACGCGATCGCGAAGTGCGGGGCCGCATCGGCCTCGCACCCCAGCAGGACGGGCTGTTCGACCGCGTGTCCGCACTGCGGTTCGTCGAGGTGGCCGCCCAGACGTTCGGGGTCGCCGATCACGAGGCGGCCGCACGCGCCGCCCTCGACCAGGTCGCTCTCGACGCCGACGACGACAAGCCGGTCGGATCGTTCTCGAAGGGAATGCGCCAGCGGGTCAAGCTCGCCGCCGCGCTGGTGCACGACCCCGACGTGCTGATCCTCGACGAGCCCCTCACAGGCCTCGATCCCGTGCAGCGGAACCGCATGATCTCCTTCTTCCACGAGCTCGGCGACGCCGGGAAGTGCCTCCTGGTGTCGAGCCACGTGCTCGACGAGGTGGCACGACTCGGTTCGCGCGTCCTGGTGATCGCGCAGGGGCGGCTGGCTGCCACGGGTGACTACCGGGCGCTGCGCAACCTGATGGACGACCGGCCACACCGCATCCGCGTCGCGGCCGACGGAGCGCGCACGCTCGCGGCCGCCCTCGTCGACCGGTCGCTGGTCGACGGCGTGTCGGTGCGAGCCGACGAGCTCGTCGTCGACACCAACGACGTCGATCGGTTCGGGCGGGCGATCGCGGCGACGGCGCAGCAGCTCGACATCCGGCTGCGCGAGGTCGAGCCGCTCGACGACGACCTGGAATCGGTCTTCCGCTATCTGGTGGAGCGGCGATGAGCGTCGTGCAACCCGGGCGTGCCGTCGCGCTGACGTACGGTCTCGTGCTGAAGCAACTGGTGACGCGTGGACGCGTCGCCGCGCTCACGTTCGTCGGCGGCGTCGTCGTGCTCGTCGCCATCCTGGTCGGCCGGTCGGAGTCCGACGTCGACGAGCTCGAGCGTGGCGTGCAGCTGATCTCGAACCTCGGGTTCACGATGGTCGTGCCCGTCGTGTCGCTCGTGTTCGCGTCCGCGGCCCTCGGCGACATGCGCGAGGACGGGACGCTCGTCTACCTGTGGCTGCGACCGATGGATCGCTGGCCCGTCGTGGTCGGATCGTGGCTCGCCGCGATCACGGTCAGCCTGCCGATCACGCTCGTCCCGCTCGTGATCTCGTCGGTGGCGGTCGACGGTGGGAGTCAGCTCACCGTCGCGACCGTGTTGGCGGGCACGACCGGTGTCCTGTCGTACTCCGCGCTGTTCGTGCTGGTCGGTCTGCTGCTCAAGAACCCGATCGTCTGGGGCCTCGGCTACATCCTGATCTGGGAGGGCCTCGCCGCCCAGTTCTTCGGATCCCTCTCCAGGCTGGCGATCCGCGGCTACACCCGGTCGATCATCACGAGCCGAACCGGCGTCGACCTCGAGCTCGCCGACTTCTCGATGACCGTCGCGATCGTCGTTCCGCTCGCCGTGACCGTGGTGGCCATCGCACTCGGCGCCGCCCGGTTGCAGTCGATGGAGGTCGCCTGACCGACCTGCCGGTCGGAGGCGGTGGCGGGCCCGCTCAGGACTCGGGCGCGATGTCGCCGATGTCGCCGAGGGACGGTGCCGGCCCGTCCGAGGTTCCGCCGCTGCGGCGGGTGATCTGCCAGCCCACCGCCGCCGCGATCGCGGCGCCGGCACCGAGCAGGTACCAGCCGTAGTTCTCGGTGGTCGGCATGCGGTTGACGAGCCAGGTCTGGATCTCCTCGGCGAACCCGACGATCGGGTCGTCGACCGGGCCGTCGAAGAAGAAGAGCCGGACCTCGAAGTAGCCGTAGTAGGCGACATAGGCGCCGGCCACGACGAGGAACACGCCGGCGATCTTGTTCATCTTCGGCAGCAGCGCCCGGAACTTGTTGACCAGCCCGTCCTTGGCCAGCGCCACCGCCAGCGTGAGCACGCTGACCACGACGCCCATGCCGAGGCCGTAGAGCACGAACACCATGACGCCCGAGAGGTAGTTCTCGTTGCGGAACGTGGTCGACGTGACCGCCAGGAACGGGCCGATCGTGCACGAGAGCGAGGCCACCGCGTAGGAGACGCCGAACAGGAACATCGAGAAGATGGTGCCGTCGGCGCCGCCCTTCTGCAGCTTCGGGATGCTGAGCACCAGCTGACGGCCCGTGAGGAGGTAGACGCCGAGCCCGACCAGGCCGATGCCGATCACGATCGTGGCCCAGGGCAGGTACTCCTGCACGCTGGAGATGAACTGCGTGATGATCAGGCCCATCACGCCGAACACCAGGACGAACCCGGCGGTGAGCACGAGCGAGACCTTGAGCCCCCGGCCCACCGCAGTCGACCTGCTGTTGCTGTCGTCGAGCCCGACGAACGCCGACAGGTAGGCAGGGAGCAGCGCGAACCCACACGGGTTCACGGTCGCCGCCATGCCGGCGGTGAGGGCGAGGGCGAAGGGTCCGTTCAGCACGACTGGTGAACACGGTAGAGCCGAAATGCCATTCCGGTGCGTCGATCGCACGAAACAACTGCGGAACAACGGCGGCCCGGAACAAGCGCGGTCCCGACCGGGGTTTCGCTCGCATGCACCGTGGAATCCTCTCGTTCACGACCGTCGGCGTCCTCCTGCTGGCGGCCTGCGGCTCGACCGACGACGGCGACGACGCCACTGCAGCGACCGACGCAGCCTCCGACACCGACACCGACACTGACGGCGATGCTGCCGACACTGACGGCGATGCTGCCGACGACGCAGCGGCCGAGAGCGGCGACGCGTCGTCGGGCGTGCCGTTCGCCGTCGACCAGATCGAGTCCTCGCCGCGCAACGTGACCGCCAGCGGCCTCGACGCGTGGAACGCCCGAGCCGTCCCCGAATCGGTCCCGGCGCCACTCGTCGACTTCGCCGAGATCCGCAGCGGCGGCCCCCCGCCGGACGGCATCCCGCCCGTCGACGAGCCACGGTTCCTGCAGCCGGCAGACGTCGACTTCCTCGCCGAGAACGAGCCGGTGCTGGCGCTGGAGATCGACGGCGACGCCCGCGCCTACCCGGTGCAGATCCTGACGTGGCACGAGATCGTCAACGACACGGTCGGCGGCGTCCCCGTGTCGGTCACCTACTGCCCGCTCTGCAACTCGGCGGTCGCCTACGACCGCCGGCTCGGCGACCAGATCCTCGACTTCGGCACCTCCGGCCTGCTGTGGAACTCCGCGCTGGTGATGTACGACCGGCAGACCGAGACGCTCTGGAGCCACTTCACGGGCGAGGGCATCATCGGTGAGCTCACCGGCCAGGCGCTCGACGACTTCCCGCTCGCCACCGTGGCGTGGAGCACGTGGCGAGACGCCAACCCCGACGGCCTCGTGCTGAGCCGCGAGACCGGCTTCAGCCGCCAGTACGGCGCCAACCCGTACCCCGGATACGACAACGTCGACGGCGTCCCGTTCCTGTTCGAGGGCGAGGTCGACGGCCGCTACACGGCGCTGACGCGCATCGTCGGCGTCGAGCGCGACGGGGAGGCGCTGGGCATCCCGCTCATCGACCTGCAGGCCCAGCAGGTGGTGGCCGCCGAGTTCGACGGTTCACCGCTGGTCGCGTGGTGGACCGACGGCGTCGCCTCGGCGCTCGACACGTCCGCGATCTCACAGGGCCAGGACGTCGGTGCCACCGGCGTGTTCGTGCCGGTCGTCGACGGGACCGAGCTCACGTTCACGCCGAACGGCGACGGGTTCGTCGACGATCAGACCGGCTCGACGTGGAACGTGCTCGGCGACGCGGTCGACGGGCCGCTCACCGGCAGCGAGCTGGAGGCGCTGTCGCACGTCGACACCTTCTGGTTCGCGTGGTCGACGTTCCGGCCGGACACCGTGGTCGTCACGGAGTGACGCCGGCACGGAGTGACGCCGGCACCGAGTGACGCCGGCACCGAGTGACGCAGGCACCGAGTGAGGCGATCGTCCGGCCGGCGATCGGGCATCATGCCCGCATGAGCAGCGACACCCCGATCCGCGACGTCCTGCTCCCGAGCTCGGACCGCACGGCGCTCATCCAGGCGATCGTGGTGCTCGCTGCCACGCTGATCACGACGTTCCTGGTCCGCAAGGAGCGCGCCCTCGTGTTGCTCGTGCTCGGCGTCGGCTCGGTCCTGCTCGGCATCATGGGCCTGCGCACGCTCCACTGAGCGTTCGCTCACCATCGTGCGGGGCTGCCGCTCGGTCGGACGTCAGCCGAGGCTCAAGGTCCCGGTGAACACCTCGTAGAAGCCGTCGTCGACGCCACCGGGCGTCACGACGCTCCACTCCCGGGTGCCGTCGACGTCGAGCTCGACGTAGTCGCCGCTGCCCTCGATCACCGACAGCGGATGCTCACTCAGCGGATCACCGGTCGCGATCGCCGAATCGAGCTCTGCGAAGTCGACCAGCGCGTCGGCTCGGAGCACGAAGTCGCCGCTGCCGTCGGCACAGGTGAGCCGGTGCTCGACCCACACCACCTCGCCGTCGCGAGGTGGATCGGCGGGCGATTCGGGCAGTCCGGTGTCGGCGTGCAGCGTCTGTACCCACGTCGAGGCGCCGTCCGGGCAGAGCATGCCCTCGTCGACGGCTTCGCCCGTCGCCGAGAAGGACGTGGTCTCGTCGCCGCCAGGCATCACCGGGTCGGTCTGAATTCTGAACTCGGCCTCGTCGGGTGTGTCGTCGCCGCACGACACGGCAAGCAACGAGGCCGCCACCAGCAGGACCAGCGTGCGTCGCATCGCATCGCTCCCTCCGCGCCGCCGCGGCTCGGGATCCGCCAGCGGTTCCCCGGCGCGGACGGTCACGCAGCGTCGGTGGTCAGCGCAGCCCGGTCTGCCCGGCGCCAGGCCAGCGCAGCGACCGTCGAGGAGACGATGAAGCCGATCGACAGCGGCGTGATCGTGCCGTCGAACTGGCGGTCGATCCCACCGCCGATCACGGCGCCGACGGCGCCTGCGATCATCCCGAGCAGCGCCGCACCGGTGCCGGCGACCTGCGCCAGCGGCTGCATCGCCGCCGCGTTGAGGTTGGGGATCAACATCTGCTGGAAGAAGAGCACCGCGCCGAGCAGGACCACGAACAGCCAGAAGGGTGGCTCCCCGGCCGTGACGAGTGCGACCACGAACAGGAGGCCGGCGGCCAGCCAGTTCGCTGCGAAGCCGAACCGGATGATCCGCGCCAGGCCGACTCGTTCGACCACTCGACCGTTGAGGTACATCGCAGCGCCCATGGCGAGCGCGATGCCGCCGAAGAAGACCGGGAACCACTCCTCCAGGTCGAAGACCTGGTCGAGGATGATCTCCGAGCTCGCGAGGTACGACAGGAACACGCCGAACAGGGCGGTCAGCGAGAGCAGGTAGGCAGGCGTGCCGGGCGTGCGGAGCACGATCGCGCAGCTGCGCCACACGTCGCCGGCCGAGAGGCCCCGGCGAAGGTCGGTCGACAGGGTCTCGGGCAGCAACGAGACACCCCCGGACACGGCGACGGCGACCGCGGCACACGCCCAGAAGATCGCCTGCCACGGGCCGATCGCCAGGATGCCCACCGCCAGCGCCGGCGCGAACGTCGGCACGAGGATGAACACCGCCATGACGAGCGACATCTGGCGTGCCATCTGCGCACCCTCGTAGGCGTCGCGGACCATCGCCATCGCGGCGACCCGCGGGCCGGCCGAGCCGAGCCCCCACACGAAGCGGGTGACGAACATCATCTCGATCGTCGGCGCAGCGACCGACCCGATCGCACCGAGGACGTAGAGCGCGAGGCCGCCCCACATCACCGGGCGCCGCCCGAAGCGATCGGCCAGCAGGCCGGCCGGCAGCAGACCGAGCGACGACCCGATGAAGAAGAACGTGATCAGCCCCGTGACCTCGGTCGCATCAGGGTCGAGGTCGAGCGACGTGCGGATCTCGGGGAACGCCGGCAACACCGTGTCGATGCCGAGCGCGGTGACCGCCATGCAGAGCGCCAGGACGCCGATGAACGGGCGGGTGCCCGGCATCAGCACCCGGCGCTTCGGGGGGTCGCCCGGCCGGGCGGTGACGGTCACCCGCTCAGGCTACGGCCGGATTCAGCCGGCCATGGCGGCGACGGTGGCTGCCAGCACCGCCGGGCTGGTGGCGATGTTGATGCGGACGTGACCCTCGCCCGGTGGACCGAACTGCGAGCCTGGACTCAGCTCGACACCGCGCTCGCGGAACACCTTCGCCGGGTTCCCGCCGAGATCGAGCGCCCGGCAGTCGACCCATGCGAGATATGTCGCGTCCGGCACCTTGCAGACGGCGCCGGGCACGTGCTCCGCGAGCATGCCGGGCAGCGCGAGGCGGTTCTCGTCGAGCACGCCCAGCACGGCATCGAGCCAGGCACCACCCTCGGTCCACGCTGCCACCGTGGCGACGACCGCCATCAGGTTCGGCGCGCCCAGGTAGTGGCCGGGCAGCGACGTCATCGCCTCGTGCATGCGGTCGGACCCGGCGTGCATCACCGCCCAGCGCAGCCCGGCGAGGTTGAACGCCTTCGACGCCGACGTCACCGTCACCGTCCGCGCGGCGACATCTTCGCCGAGCAGGGCGAGCGGAACGTGGTCGTGACCCGGCATCGTGAGATCGGCGTGGATCTCGTCGGAGATCAACACGACGTCGTGGCGTTCGGCGATCTCGGCGATCCGCTCGAGCTCGGGGCGTCGCATCACGTGGCCGAGCGGGTTGTGCGGATGGCACACGATCCACACCGCGGCGCCCGACGCGGCGAGCTCGGCGTCGAGCGTGTCGTAGTCGAAGGCGCCGTCGCGCCACTCGACCGGCACCAGCCGACGGTCCATCTCGTCGATCGTGTGCAGGAAGGGGTGGTAGCTCGGCAGGTGCAGCACGACGCCGTCGCCGGGTTCGCTGAGATGGTGCACGGTCGCCCGCACGCCCTGGATGACGTCGACCAGGTCGTGGACGCGGGTCGGGTCGGGGTCCCAGCCGAACCGCTCGGCCATCCGGGGTGCGAAGAGCGTCGCGGCGGGCGAGACGTCGCCGGGTGCGCCCCAGGCCGGGTACCCGAACTCGTTGCGGTCGACCACCTCGCGCAGGGCGTCGGTGATGGCCGGTGCGACCGGGAAGTCCATGTCGGCGACCCACGCCGAGTACGCGGCCGGGCGAAACTGCCACTTCGCCCCCCGCTTGGCCCGCAGCTCGTCGATGTCGAGCGATCGCAGGCCGAACGGGTCGCCGGCGGAGGACAGCGCCGCGTCCGTCACGGCACGACCACGAGCTTGCCGGCGGCACGGCGTTCGGCGAGGTCGCGAAGTGCGTCGACGGTTCGCTCCAGCGGGTATTCCGTCGGCTCGACGGGACGGAGCGTGCCGGCGGCGATCAGCTGCATCACCTCGACCAGCAGCGCGTCGTTCTCGGCGCGGTGCTTGCCGACCCACGAGCCCCACTCGACGCCGGTGACCTGCCGGTTGCGGAGCAGCACGTGGTTGAGCGGCAGCGACGGGATGCCGCCGACGAAGCCGATCACGAGGAACTGGCCGTTGTCGCCGAGTGACCGCAGCCACGTCTCGGCCTGCTCGCCGCCGACGGGGTCGTAGACCAGATCGACGCCGGTCTTGCCCTCCTGAGCCATGAGCTCGCGGACGGCAGCCTTGATGTCGTCGTCGCGGACGTCGAAGGCCGCCTCGGCCCCGCGGTCGAGGGCCAGCTGCCGCTTCTCCTCCGAGGATGCCGCCGCGAACACGCGCAACCCCATCATCACGCCGACGTCGACCGCTGCCAGCCCGACGCCGCCACCGGCACCGATCACCAGCATCGACTGACCCCGTTCGGCGCGAGCCCGGTGGCGCAACGCGAAGACGGCGGTCATGTAGCTCTGCACGAACGTCGCGGCGACACCGTCGGAGATGCCGTCGGGCACCGGCGTGACGGCGTGCGCCGGCGCGATGGTCTCGTCGGCGTACGCCCCCTCGCCCGAGGCGACGAGGACGCGGGTGCCGGGCGCGAGCTGCGGCGCATCACGGGCGACGTCGTCGGCCACCTCGAGGATGTCGCCGACGCATTCCCAACCGGGAGTGAACGGCGTCGGCGTCCTGACCTGGTAGCCGCCCTGCACGATCAACGTGTCGACGTAGTTCACGCCGGCCGCCCGCACGCGGACCTTGACCGTGCCGGGCCGGACCTCGGGCGACGCAATCTCGTCGAGGACGAGGTCGTCGATCGGTCCGTAGTCCAGACATCGGATGGCACGCATCCGGCGATTGTGGCACCCACGGTACGGTGACGGCGTGCCCGCACCGCTGTCCCCGGTCACCCTCGTCGGGCGTCACGTCCGTCTCGAACCGTTGTCGCTCGACCACGTCGACGGCCTCACGGAGGCGGCCACGCAGGACCGCGACACCTACGACCTCACCTGGGTCCCGGCCGACCGCGATGCGATGCACGACTACGTCGAGGAGCTGCTCGACGATCACCGGCGTGCCCGGGTGCTGCCCTTCGCGCAGCGCTCGCTCGAGACCGGCCGCCTCGTCGGCTGCACGCGCTACCTCGACCCGCACTGGTGGCGCGGCAGGGACGAGCCCGACGAGATCGAGATCGGCGGCACCTGGTTGGCGTCGGGCGCTCAGCGCACGGGCGTCAACAGCGACGCCAAGCTGCAGCTCCTCGGCCACGCGTTCGAGCGCCTCGACGTGTGGCGGGTCGCGATCTGCACCGACGCCCGCAACGCTCGCAGCAGGACCGCGATCGAACGGATCGGCGCGACCCTCGAGGGCGTGCTCCGCAACCACCGCCTCCGCGCCGACACCGGCGGTCCGGCCCCGCGCGACACCGCGGTCTACTCGATCATCGCCGACGAATGGCCGGCGGTCAGGACGGCCCTCGAGCGGCGAGTCGCCGCATCACCCTGACCTCGGCGCGACGCCGGCGCACCTCGTGCCAGCGCAGGTGCCGCTCGAGCCAGCCCCAGCCCAGGATCACCGACCCGAGGAGCACCAGCGGCAGGCCGACCCACCAGTGTGAGGCGGTCGCGGCCCCGCCCAGCGCGAACGCAGCGCCCGGCACGGGTGATGCTGCGAGCGGCTCGTCGCCGGTGGCGACCGTCGTGGTCGTGGTCGTCGTGGTCGATGTGGTCGACGTGGTCGGCGAGGAATCGAGCGTGGTCTCGACCAGCTCGACGATGTCTGGGGCGACGGTCGATGCGGGCGCCTCGGCCGGTTCGGCGGTCGGCATGCCGCACTCGGGCAGCATCGGAGCGAGCACCGGGCCGTGCGCGATGCGGGTGTCGCCGACATCGATGTCCGACAGCGACAGCAGCGTGCCCTCGAGCATGTTGCCGTCGACGACGACCTGACCGTCGTCCGAGCCGACGAGCGAGTTCAGGCGGAGGTCGAGGCCGGTCGCGATCTCGACCGTGCCTGCGTCGGGCACGTTGACGAGCGTCGCCTCGGCGATCTCGTCCCAGCCGGCACCGGTCGGGGCGATCTCGATCGACGCGCCGTAGAGGTTGATGAGCACCGTGGCGCTGCGCGGGATGCGATTGAGGAGGACCGGTCCGACGAACGACCCGTCGATGTTGAACACCTGCAGGCCGCTCGTGCCATCCCCGATGAGGGTGATCCCGTTGCGGTCGGCCCGCACGAGGCCGGTGCTCGGCGCACGCCCGAAGCACTCCGAGCTGGCGCGCAGCGCCGGCACCATCGCCGCATAGCGGGCGACCGCGTCGACGTCGCGCACGACCGTGTCGCTGCCGCCGACGGCACCGGTGCGGATGGTGCCGTAGCGCAGCGTGGCGGTCTCGGGGAAGACGACGGCGGCGTTCTCGCCGACGGTGACACCACCGCCGACGGCGAACACCCGGGCGGCATCCCGCTCGACGCGCAGCGAACCGACCGAGACGTCGAGATCGCCGAGCGCGACCGCCGTTCCGGCCAGCTGGGCATGCCCACTGACCGAGAGGTCGCCGGCCGTGAAGAGGTCGACGAGCTCGCCGCCGAGCAGCACGTCGCGTCCCGATGCGACGACCTGATCGGCCCGCCGCACCGCGGTGGCGGTGACGAAGACACCCAGGACCACGATCGCCGCGCCGACGAGCCGCATGAGAGCGCGACGTCGGCGATTGTCCATACTTTTCGATCGGCACGGATTCCCCGATCCTGAAGCGCCACCACTCAGATTCTGGGTACTGTCAAGCCGGTGAATTGCCTGGTCGTGGTCGCCCACCCGTGCCACGACAGCTTCTCCCACGCCGCGGCGGCCGCCGCGGTGCGGGGTCTGCAGGACGCCGGCCACTCGGTCACCGTCGTCGACCTCTACGAGCAGGGCTTTCGCGCCGCGATGAGCCGCGAGGAGCGGGCGGCCTACGACACGGACGAGCCGATCCTCGACCCCCAGGTCCGCGAGCACGCCGACCGGCTCAGAGAGGCGCAGATCCTGGTGTTCGTCTACCCGACGTGGTGGAGCGGCCTGCCGGCGATCCTGAAGGGCTGGCTCGAGCGGGTGATGGTGCCTGGTGTCGGCTTCCGGTTCGATCATCGGGGCAAGGTCAGGCCCGGCCTGGCACACGTTCGGCGGATCGTCGGCATCAGCTGCTACGGGTCGCACCGCGCGACGGTCAAGCTGGTCAACGACAACGGCCGCCGCGTGATCTGCCGCGCCCTGCGCATGTCGTGCGGTCTCCGGACGAGGGTGAGCTGGATGGCGCTCTACTCGATGGACCGCGCCACCGACGCGCGACGGCACGCGTTCCTGTCCTCGGTCGAGCGCCGGATGGCGGCACTGTGATGCGAGTGCTCGTCGTGTACTGCCACCCGAACCCCGAGAGCCTGATCGCGGCAGCGCTCGACCGAACGCTGCGGGCACTGGCCCGCGGCGGCCACGAGGTGCGCGTCGACGACCTGTACGCATCGGGATTCCGGCCCGAGATGTCGGCCGACGAGCGGCGCGGCCACAAGGAGCCGGGCGTCGACGCCGGGCTGCAGCCGTTCGCCGACCGTCTGCACTGGGCCGAGGCTCTCGTGCTCGTCTACCCCACGTGGTGGAGCGGTCAACCGGCGATGCTCAAAGGGTGGATCGACCGCGTCTGGATCGCCGGTGTCGCGTGGACCGGCAACGGTCGGAACGGCCGACCGCGGCCGCTGCTGACCAACATCCGCCGCATCGTGGTCGTGACGACGCACGGTTCGACCAAGCTCCTGAACTCGCTCGAGGGCGAAGCCGGCAAGCGGACCGTCACGAGGTCGATCCGCCCGATGTGCAGTCGTCGGGCCCGGACGACCTGGTGCGCGCTCTACGGCGTCGACCAGAGCGACGAGGCGAAGCGCACGGGCTTCCTCGACCGAGTCGAGCGGACGCTCGCCAAGCTTTAGCGTTCGGCGAGCGCAAAGGCCACGCGCAGGCGCGACCGAGACGAAGGGCCACCCACTAGCGTTCGGCGAGCGCAAAGGCCACGCGCAGGCGCGACCGAGACGAAGGGCCACCCACTAGCGTTCGGCGATCGCAACGGCGACGCGCAGGCGCGACCGAGACGAAGGGCCACCCACTAGCGTTCGGCGATCGCAACGGCGACCGCCGCGGCCACGGATGCGTTGTGCTCGGCGAGCGCGAGGTTGGCCGGCACGCTTCGGCCCGCGGTCGCGTCGGCGATGCGTCCGAGGACGAACGGGGTGATCGCGGCGCCCGTGATGCCCGAGGCCTCGCAGTCGGCCAGCGCGGTGCCGACGACGGCATCGAGCTCGCTGCGATCGAGCGCATCGCGCTCGGGGATCGGCACCGCCAGCAACAGGCCGGGGCGGCTCCGGTGGGCGAAGACCTCGGCGACCTCCTCGGCCGATTCGACCCGATGCGGCACGGGCAACCCCGACGATCGCGTGTAGAAGGCCGGGAAGTCGTCGGACCGCCAGCCGAGCACCGGCACGCCGGTGGTCTCGAGGTACTCGAGCGTCCGCCCGAGATCGAGAAAGGCCTTCGCCCCGGCACACACGGTGACCAGCGGACGCCGGGCGATGGCGTCGAGGTCGGCGCTCACGTCGCCCGTCAGCTCGGCACCGCGGTGCACGCCCCCGATGCCGCCCGTGGCGAAGACCTGCACGCCGGCCGCAGCGGCGAGCGCCAGCGACGCCGAGACCGTGGTGGCGCCGAACGGCCAGCGCTGGGCGATCGCCACCGGGATGTCGCGCTCGGCGACCTTGCGGGCGGCGCCGAGGATCCGTTCGTGCTCGTCGGCGCGGAGTCCGACCCGTGCCACACCGTCGAGAACGGCGGTGACCGCCGGGACGGCGCCCTCCCGCCGGATCGCGCCGAGGCTCCGCTCGAGCGCCTCGGCGTTCGCGGGCGAGGGCAGCCCGAGGTGCGAGAAGATCGTCGATTCGAGCGCCACGACGGGTCGCCCGCCGCCGAGCGCCGCGCGGACCTCGTCGGAGATCAACGGTTCGAGCACGGCGTCAGTCTGCCAGCGTCTCGGCGTGACGCTCGTCCCGGTCGTGACATCGGCCGGGCGTGACAGCCACGGCGTGACGTCGTCTCGGCCTGACTGTCTCTGCGTGACTGTCTCGGCGTGACTGCGTCTCGGCGTGCCAGCGTCTCGGCGCGACGTCGTCACGTTCGGACGAAGCGGCTCACTGCTTCGACGTGGTGGGTGTGCGGGAACAGGTCGAGCACCTCGCTGCCGTCGTGGCGGTACCCCTGCCTGGCGAGCAGCGAGGCGTCGCGCGCCAGAGCCACCGGGTCGCAGCTCACGAGCACGAGCACGGGCGCGTCGGTGGCGACCATGGCGGCGACGCCGGGCCGGCCGAGACCCGACCGCGCCGGGTCGGCGATCGCCACATCGATCACGAGCCCGTCCTCGGGCCGCCACGACCCGGCTTCTTGCTGCTCGATGCGAGCGTCGCGGTGGGCGAGGTTGATACGGCAGTCGGCGACGGCCGACCTCGAGGTCTCGACCGTGATCACCCTCGTCGGAGCCGACGTCACCGCGGCGGCGAACAGGCCGACACCCGCGTAGGCGTCGAGGACGGTCGCCGCCCCCGCGAGTTCGGGTGCCGCGCGCCGGACCGCGTCGACGAGGAGCTCGGCCGCGGCCGGGCCGCTCTGGAAGAACGAAGCCGCCGAGACCTGGAATCGGTGGCCTGCGACGACCTCGGCGAGGGTCGCCGATGCCCCGACCGAGGCACCGTCGGGCAGCCCCACCACGTCGCCCCGTCTGCGGTCCCAGCGTGCGGTCAGTTCGCCGGTCGCGGCCGACACGCGGAGCGTCACCTCGAGCTCGGGTGTGATCCGGATCGCGTCGAGGACGGGCAGGAGCGCCGGGTGGGCGATCAGGCACCCGCTCGCGGCGACCGTGTCGTGCGAGCGATCGACGCGGTACGCCGCTCGATTGGCCGCATCGCCGACGACGCGGATCGTCGTCCGGTAGCCGGCGGTGGGGACGCTCGATCCGATGCGGAGCTCGGCGTCGGGCAGCTTGCCCGTGCGACGCAGCGCTTCGCGCAGGACCTCGACCTTCGCCGGGAGTTGCGCGTCGACGGCAACGTGCTGCCAGTCACAGCCGCCACATCCCTCGACGCGCCGAGGGCACGGAGGATCGACCCGGCCAGCCCCGCGCTGATGGACCTCGGTCACGACGCCGCGGGCCCAGTCACCCTTGTCGTCGACCAGCTCGACGCTGACCTCGTCGCCGGGAACGCCTCCCCGCACGAACACCACCCGGCCCTCGGCGTCATGTGCCAGCGCTTCACCACCGGCCACGAAACGCTCAGGACGCAGGCGGGACATCGCAGGCACCCTACGGGATGCGCGAACCTGACTCCATGAACGCGAGCGAGTGGTACTGGGATCTCCGTCACGGGCGGGCGGTTCCGGCCGAGGAGCGTGGGCCGGGCGAGCACATGCTCGGGCCGTACCCCACCAGGGTCGCGGCCGAGAACTGGAAGCAGACGGTCGACGAGCGCAACGAGTCGTGGGACGAGGACGACGCCGAGTGGAACGCCTGGGACACCGATCGCGACGACGCCCGGACCGACCCGGCGCAGTAGGTTCGAGCGCCGTGCCACGACCGATCCAGATCGCCCCGTCCGTCCTCCCCGCCGACTTCGCCCGACTCGGCGACGAGGTCGCCGCACTCGAAGCCGCCGGCGTCGACCTGATCCAGTGGGACGTGATGGACGGCCAGTTCGTGCCGAATCTGACGTTCGGGCCCGACGTGATCGCCGCCGCGCGCGAGCACTGCAGCGTGCCGTTCGAAGCCCACCTGATGGTGCTGACGCCCGACGTGATGGCGCAGCAGTACGTCGACGCCGGCTGCTCGCGCCTGATCGTGCACGTCGAGGCCTGCACGCACCTGCACCGGACGCTCGCCAACATCGCCTCGATGGGGGCGACGGCGGCCGTCGCCCTCAACCCGGCGACCCCGGCGTCGGCGGTCGCGCACGTGCTCGACCTGGTCGACCTGGTGCTGGTGATGACCGTCAACCCCGGGTTCGGCGGTCAGGCGTACATCGCCTCGATGGAACCGAAGATCGCCGAGCTGCGATCGATGATCGAGACGGCGGGCCTCGCCGACGCCGTCGATCTCGAGGTCGACGGCGGGATCGGGCCCTCCACCATCGGTGGTGCCGCCGCAGCCGGGGCCAACGTGCTCGTCGCCGGCAGCGCGCTGTACCGCGACCCGGACGGGCTCGAACACGCCGTGGCCCAGCTGCGCACGCTGGCCGAGTCAGCCGTGGCGTGACGCGCCACACCCCTTCTCTACGATCGCCATCGTGACCATCCGCGCGACGCCGGTGCGACCGGCCGCCGCACTCGCCGAGCTCGCTCGCGCCGTCCGCGACGCCAAGGCCGGCGATCCGCTGGCGCCGGTGTCGGTGGTCGTACCGACCAACGCCACCGGCGTCACGGCGAGGCGCTGGCTCGGCCGCCACGGGGGTGTGGCCGCCGTCGACATGCTGACGCTCCACCGGCTCGCCGAGCTGCTGGCCGGACCGTCGTTGGCCGCCGAGGAACGCCGTCCCGTCTCGACGCCCGTCATCGACATCGCCGTCCGTTCGGTGTTGCGCGCCACTCCCGGCGCGTTCGCCGCGGTCGCCGACCACCCCTCCACCGTCGTCGCGCTCCGCGACCTGCACCGCGAGCTGCGGGTCGCGCTCCCCGACGCACCCGACCGGCTCGCCATCGCGTCGGGCCGCGGGCGCGAGGCCGCCGAGGTCTCGACCCGCGTGACCGATCTGCTCACCGGCGAGTGGTACGACGAGGGAGACCTCCTCCGGCGCTCGATCGAGCGCACCGAGGCGGCCCCAGGGCCACCCCAGCTCGAGCGCATCGTCGTGTTCCTGCCCCATCCCCTGCGAGGGCTCGAGACCGCCCTCCTGCAAGCGCTCGGCGATGCCGGCCACGTCGAGGCGCTGCTCGCACACACCGGCGACGCAGCCGCCGACGACGAGGTCATCGCGCTCGGTCTCGCGCTCGACCCCTCCTATCGGCCCCGTGGGGTCGAGCCGATCGACACCCGCGGCGCCGAGGTCGTGTCCGCAACCGACGCCGACGAAGAGGTGCGCCACGCAGTCCGCGCCATCGTCGATGCCGCGCGGCGGGGCACGCCGCTCGACCGCATCGCCGTGCTCTGGCCCGCCGATCGGCCGTACGCACGGTTGGCCGAGCACCACCTCGACGCGGCCGGGGTGCCGTGGAACGGGCGGCCCGGTACCGGTGTCGCCGAGCGAGTCGTCCCACGTTTCCTGCTCGACCTGTGCGACGTCGATCGCCGCGGCCTCGGGCGGCGCGAGCTGTTCGACCTGCTCGCCGACCTCCCGGTCCGCGACCGCGCGGGGCACCACGTGCCGACCGCGCGATGGGAGCGCATCAGTCGTCGCGCCGGCGTCGCCCGCGACGACGACTGGGGGCCCCGCCTGCGCCGCTACGCAGGCCGAGAGCGCGACCGCGCGCCCGACGCTGCGGCCGACCGTGCCGACGACGCCGAGGCGTTGCTCGCCTTCGTCGACGACCTCCGACGCACGCTCGGCCCCCGCAACGCGACCCGACCGTGGGCCGACTGGGTCGACTGGGCCGAACGCCAGATCGCGTACCGGCTCGGCAAGTCGTTCGCCGACGAGCGGCACGTGCGCCGCGACATCGCCGAACGGCAGGCCTGGGATCACACGAACCGCGTCCTCGACCGGCTGCGCAGCCTCGACGCGATCAGCGGCCCGGTGCGCCGCAGCGAGTTCCGTGCAGCCTTCGCCGCCGAGTTCGATGTCGCTCCGGGCCGCCTCGGCCGGATCGGCACCGGGGTCACCATCGGCTCGCTGTCGGGTGCGGCGGGCCTCGACGTCGACCTGGCGATCGTGCTCGGCGCCGCCGACGGCCTGATGCCGCCCGCCCCGTCGTCCGGTCCGCTGATCGGCGAGGCCGACCGCGCCGCGGCCGGGCTCGCACCGGCGACCGCCGCAGGCTCCCGCATCCACCGGCAGTTCCGAGCTGTGCTCGATGGCGTGCCGAACGCCATCGTCCTGTACCCGCGCGGCGATCTCCGGGCCACCACCGAACGCCACCCGTCGCGGTGGATTGCGTCGACCCTTGGCGATGCCGAGCTCCACCACCAGAGCAGCCACCATGCCGCCCTGCTGGCGTGCGGGTTCCCGGCCAGTCGGCACGAGCACCGCCTGCGCGGCCGGCTGGCGGCCGCCACCTTCGGCGGGCCGATCGACGAGCGCACCCCAGGCGCCGACTCCGACCACGTGCTGCGCCGGGCGCTGGCCATGCGTGCGGCTCGTCGCTCCGACGCGATCACGGTCTACGACGGCGATCTCAGCGCGCTCGACATCGCCCATTTCGACCATCCCGTGGCGCCGACCCAGATCGAGCAGTGGGTCGCGTGCCCGCACGGGTACTTCGCCCGGTACCTCCTGGGCGTTCGCCCCATCGACGAACCCGCCGACGAGACGCAGATCACCGCCAACGAGCGCGGCAACCTGGTGCACCGCACGCTCGATCTCTTCCACCGGGACGTGATCGACGGAGCGCTGCCGCAGCCGTCGCCCGGTTGGACCCCTGCCCACCTCGAACGCCTCGCCCTGTTGTTCGAGCAGGTGGCAGCCGAGTTCGAGGCCGCGGGCCGCACCGGGCGGGCCGCCTCCTGGCACGTCGAACGCCTCGGCCTGTGGGCCGAGCTCGTCGAGTGGTTCCGCCGCGACACGGCACTCCTCGCCGCTCGCCCCGCACGAGTGATCAGCTCCGAGCAGCGCTTCGGCGACGACGGCACGGTCACGCTGCCGCTGGCCGGTGGCGGCCGGCTCGCCGTGCGCGGCGACATCGACCGCGTGGACCGAACCGAGCGCGGCGAGCTCGTGGTGGTCGATCACAAGACCGGGAGCGCCCGCACCTACGCCGGCATCGCCGACGACGATCCCACCGCGGGCGGTACCCGTTTCCAGCTTCCCGTCTACGCCGCCGGCGCCCGCGCGATCGCCGGCGCCGAGCTCCCCGTTCGCGCCGAGTACTCGTTCTTCGCGCGCGAGAAGTACAAGCGGATCGGGTACGCCCTCGACGACGAGGTGTGGGCGTCGGTCGCCCACGACCTCGGCGAGGCGGTGGCCGGCATCGAGAGCGGGCTGTTCCCCAACCGGCCCGACGTGCCGGGCTTCCAGCTGTTCGTCTCGTGCCACTACTGCCAGCCCGATGCGCTGGGCACGTCCGAACGCTGGCCCGAGTGGGAGCGCAAGCGACACGATCCGCGCGGTGCACGATGGTTCGCCGACGACGACGAACACGACGACGGTGCAGATGACGGCGGCGGCGACCGCGGACGGGTCGGCAGCGCGGGAGGCTCGGCATGACCGGCGTGCCGCCACCCGACGAGGCCGCCCGAGAACGCATCGAGCGGGACCTCGCGACCAACCTGTTCGTCGAGGCGGGCGCCGGCGCCGGCAAGACGACCAGCCTCGTCGGCCGCATCCTCGGGCTCGTCGAGTCCGGCGTCCCGATCGAGTCGATCGCCGCCATCACGTTCACCGAGAAGGCCGCTGCCGAGCTGCGGCGACGGGTTCGCGAACGCCTCACCGAACGCGCCGGCGAGTCCACCGACCTGTTGTACGAACCGTTCACGGCCGCGCTCGACCGGCTCGACCACGCACCGATCGGCACGCTGCACGCCTTCGCCCGTCGCATCCTGAACGACTTCCCCATCGCCGCCGGGCTGCCGCCGGGCTTCGAGGTGCTCGACGAGCTCGAGAGCAGCCTGGCGTTCGAAGAGAGGTGGGACGACCTGCTCGAGTCGCTGTTGGCCGACGCCGAACCGCCCGAGGGCCCGACCGCCGGGGGCGCCACGTTCGTCCAGCTGTGCAACTACCGAGGCTTCGGGCTCCACAAGGGCCTGCGGCGCGTCGCCGTCGAGTTCCACGACAACTGGGACCTCGTCGAAGAGCGCGTCGACCTGTCGCCGCCGGCTCCCTGGGAGCCCGACGTCACCGAGGTCGTCGCTGCGGCAGCAGAGGTGTGTGCCGCCGACGTGCCGGACGGCGACAAGCAGGCCGACCGGCTCGCCGCCGTGCGCGACGGCGTCGACCTTCTGACCGCCCAGCGGACACTGCTCGGCACCCTGAGCGCGCTCGACGAGTTGACCTCCACGTGCCGGAAGGCCGCGAAGAGCGGCAACAAGACGAACTGGAAGCGTCACAGCAGCGTCGACGATCTCGAGTCGCTCCGCGCCCGCCACACCCGTGTGAGCGAGCTGGCCGACGGGGTCCTCGCCGAAGCAGCCGCGTACCGCAAGCGGGTGCTCGGCGCCGTCGTCGGGCGCTGGGTGCTCGACTCCGCCCGCGCCCGCGCCGCCGACGGGGCCGTCGAGTTCCACGACCTGCTCGTGCTGGCCCGCCGGCTGCTGACCACCAGCGAGGCCGCCCGCCGCGCGTTGCACGAGCGCTACACCCGCGTCCTGCTCGACGAGTTCCAGGACACCGACCCGATCCAGCTCGCGATCGCGGTCCGGCTCACGGCCGATCCCGACCATCCCGCCCAGCATGGCGACTGGACCGAGCTGGCGCCCCTGCCGGGCCGGCTGTTCATCGTCGGCGATCCCAAGCAGTCGATCTACCGGTTCCGGCGCGCCGACATCGCGCAGTACATGCGCGCCCCCGGCCAGATCGGCGCCGTGGAGACCCAGCTCAGCGCCAACTTCCGCTCGGCGGCGGCGGTCATCGAGTGGGTCAACACCGTGTTCGGCGACCTGATCGAGCTCGTGCCCGACGCCCAACCCGCCTATCAGCCGCTCGCGATGTGCCGACCCACGCCGCACGACCACGGTTCGGTGCACGTGCTCGGGGTCGAACCGCACGACGACCTCGACGGCCGGGGCTCGGCCGACGAACTGCGCGAGCGCGAGGCCGACGAGGTCGCCGTCACCGTTGCCGCGGCGCTCGCCGACGGGTGGCCGGTGGGCGACGTCGACGAGCACGGCAACCGCACCGTGCGACCGTGCCGGCCAGGCGACATCGCGATCCTGCTCCCGGCGCGCACGTCACTCCCGGCGCTCGAGGGTGCGCTGCGCCGGCTCGAGCTGCCGTACCGGGCCGAGAACAGCTCGGTGGTGTACGTCACCACCGAGATCCGCCACATCATGCTGGCACTGCGGGCCGCCGACGACCCATCCGACGAACTGGCCCTCGTGGCCGCGTTGCGAACCCCGCTGTACGGGTGCAGCGACGTCGAGCTCTACGAGTGGAGGCAGGCCGGCGGGCGCTGGTCGATCTGGCGGCCATGTCCCGACGGACTCGACGATCATCCCGTCGCGGCGGCGACGCGCCATCTTCGCGAGCTCGCCGAGCGGGCGGTCACCAGCCCGCCCGCCGACCTGGTCGCCGCCGTCGCCGACGAGCGCCGGCTGCTCGACGCCGCGCTCGACGACGCCGACGCTCGCGACGTCTGGCGGCGAGTCCGGTACGTCGTCGAGCAGGCACGCGCGTGGAGCGACGCGGGTGGCCACGGTCTGCGTCGCTACCTGGCCTGGGTGCAGTTGCAGGCCACCGAGGCCCGGGCCGCCGACACGATCCTCCCCGAGCACGATCACGACGCGGTGCGCATCATGACCGTCCATGCCGCCAAGGGCCTCGAGTTCCCGGTCACCATCGTGTCGGGGACGACCACCCGCCCGCGGCGCACGGGTGGACACGGCGTCGTGTGGCCCGGCGACGACTGGGGCATCGCCCAGCAGCACGACGAGGTCTTCGACGACTACCAGCCCGTCGACGAGCAGATGAGCGACGCCGAGCGACGGCGGCTGCTCTACGTCGCCTGCACCCGGGCCGTCGACCACCTCGTCGTGTCGGTCCACCGGCTCGCCCGCAACGTGACCGACCGGAGCAGGATGACCAGCGCCGAACTGCTGACCGACGGTCGCGCCCTCGCTGCGCCGCATCTCGAGCTGTCGACCCAGCAGCTCGCGGTGTGGATGCCACCCGCCACACCTCGCCACGAGCTGCCGTGGGCCGACGCCGACGAGTACGGCGCCGAACGCGACCGAGCGATCCGCCAGGCGTCACTCACGCACTCCATCAGCGCCACCGAGTTCGCGTCCGCCACCTGGGACAGCGACCTCGGCGCCGGCGACCCCGGCAGCGAGGACCCCGGCATCCAGAAAGAGCCCGTCGATCTCGATCTCCCGCCGTGGCAACGGGGTCGGTACGGCACCGCGGTCGGCCGGGCGGTCCACGCCGTGCTGCAGTTCGCCGACCTCGGCACCGGTGCCGACATCGCCGAGCACGCTGCGGCACAGTGCGCGGCCGAGGGCGTCCTCGGCATGGACGACACGGTCGCCGCGCTGGCCCGTTCGGCCCTGGCGGCGCCCGTCGTCCGACGAGCCGTCGGACTCCCGCACCATCGCGAGTTGTTCGTCGCCGCCGAGGTCGGCGGACGGGTGCTCGAGGGCTACATCGACCTGTTCGTCGAGACGCCCGACGGCGGCCTCATCGTCGACTACAAGACCGACCAATGGCCCGACGACGACGAGCGCACCGACCGCATCGCCCGGTACCGGCGGCAGCTCGCTGCCTACGGCGTCGCGCTCGAGCGTGTGCTCGGCACGCCCGTGGCCGGCGGCATGCTCGTTCGGTGCCGCCCCGACGGGCCCGCCGAGGAGATCGTCATCGACGGGTGGTCCGAGGCGGTCGAGGCAGCCCGTCGGCTCGCAGCGGCGGGCTGACGGTTCACGTGCGGCGTGAACCCCGGTCGACGATGCTGTGGTACACGCCGGCGAGGCTCAGACGAAACGTCGCCAGCAGGAAGATCACACCGAGCGCCAGTGCGAGCGGGATCAGGAACGCGCCGACGATCTGCAGCCTCGCGCCGAAGAACGGGTCGAGCACACCGCCGTCGACGGGGGTGCCGTCGAGGTGGAGGGTGCGCATCGGGTCCTCGTAGTCGGGACAGTCGACGTCGCTCTCCGAGACGCCGATCACGTCGTCGCCACCGAAGTTCTCGATCGGTTCGGTCACCCGCGACACGAGGATGCCGAGATCGGGGTCGACCACGGCCGACACGAGGTACCGGTCACCGTCGCCCAGGTACTGGGCGTCGAGGCCATATCGGACGTCGATCCGGTCGCCGGCAGCGAACGGGTCGGTCCGGCCCGAGCGCACCCGTTCGATCTCGAAGCGGATCGTGCGGAAGTCGCGGTCGACCACCTCGCCGACGAAGACGACGTGCGGCGACCGTGGCGCCTCGCAGCCGACCGGGACGGGGATCAGCGGCAGCGGCCCGTCGTCGACCGGACCGTCCTGCGCGGCGACGTCGCCGGCGCCCGCCACGGCTGCACCGGCGACGAGCGCGACGAGGACCGAGACGAGCATGCGCCGCACGGATGTGAGGCTAACCGGGGCACTGCGGGCGATACTGGGCACCGTGGGATACAGCCCGTATCGCAAGTTCAAGGCCAAGCCGGCCGACTACGTCACGATCGCCGTGGTCTTCGTGGCCGCGCTGGCGATGGTCGCCTGGGCACTGCTCGGCTGACGAGCCCGACGAGCCGGCACGGCGATCACGGGCGTCAGAACACCGAGCGGTGGTGCTCGAGGGTGACCCCGACGACCGTGACGACGTCGAAGCGGACGTCGACGTCGTGCCGGCGGTGGAGGCGGAGCCACGATTCGGCGAGGCGTCGGATGCGATCCTGCTTGCCGTCGTCGACGGCGGCGAGTGCGCCGCCGTGGCCGGCGCGCCGTCGAGCCTTCACCTCGCAGAACACGACGACAGCGCCGTCGACCGAGACGATGTCGAGCTCGCCGCCGACCTCGCGCTCGGGCGAGCGCCAGTTGCGGTCGAGCACGCGATGGCCGGCTCGCTCGAGCATGCGAACGGCTCGGTCCTCACCCCATCGTCCCCGGGCCTGCCTGGATCGATCGTTCATGGGCGCGCTCCTCGACCTGGGTGGTGTCGGGGTGCTGACCCGAGGGGCGGCGCTCAGGCGCCGCGAATCAGAACTCGCGCTTCTCGCGGACCTTGGCGGCCTTGCCGACGCGATCGCGCAGGTAGTACAGCTTGGCGCGGCGGACGTCGCCGCGCTTGACGACCTCGATCTTCTGCACGGTCGGGGCGTGCACCGGGAACGTGCGCTCGACGCCGACGCCGTAGCTCAGCTTGCGCACCGTGTACGTCTCTTGCAGACCGCTGCCCTGGCGACGGATCACGTTGCCCTGGAAGACCTGCACACGCTCTTTGCCGCCCTCGACGACGCGCACGTGCACCTTCAGCTCGTCCCCGGGGAAGAACTCGGGGATGTCGTCGCGAAGCGAATCGTTGTCGATGAGGTCGGTCGTCTTCATGGCGTGTCTCTCAGATCGTCGGGCCCGGGCCACTGCAACGGGCCGCTCAAGGATACGGGACCGGCGGGAACTCTTCCAACAGCGCGCGCTCATCATCTGTGACCCCGCCGCGGGCCTCGATCAAGTCCGGGCGTGCGGCGATCGTGCGGTGCAGCGCCTGGGCGTGGCGCCACCGGGCGACACGAGCGTGGTCGCCGCTCCGCAGCACGTCGGGCACCTCCCATCCACGGAACGTCGCCGGCCGGGTGTAGTGCGGTTCCTCGAGCAGGCCACCCGATCCGAAGCTCTCGGTGACCGGGCTGTCGATGTTGCCCATCACGCCCGGCAGCAGTCGGGTGACCGCCTCGATCACCAGGCATGCTGCGACCTCCCCACCGCTCAACACGACGTCGCCGACGCTCAGCTCGCCGTCGACGAGGTGTTCACGGACCCGGTGGTCGACGCCCTCGTAGCGCCCGCACAGCAGGCTGAAGCCGGCGCCCTCGGCGAGCTCGCACGCCATCGGCTGATCGAAGCGACGGCCGCCCGGCCCGAGCAGGTACAACGGCCTCGGCGGGTCGGCGGCCTCGACCGCGTCGAACAGCGGCTGCGCCATCATCAACATGCCGGCACCGCCTCCGAACGGCGCGTCGTCGACCGTGCGGTGGACATCGCTCGTGTGGGTCCGGGGGTCGTGCAGACGAACGTCGACGCGGCCGACGGCCCGCGCCTTGCCGAGCAGGCTCTCCGAGCAGAAGTGGTCCACCACGTCGGGGAACAGCGTGAAGACGTCGATGCGCATCGCGGCTCGGGTCACTCTCCCAGGTCGAAGAGGCCGTCGGGCGGATCGATCGTCACCAGCGTGCCGTGTTCACCGACGTCGACGGCGGTGACGAACACGGCTGGGACCAGTGACCCGGTGTCGAGCTCGAGCAGGTCCGAGGCCGGGTTCTCGATCACGGCCGTGCAGCGCCCGCGCTCGATGCCGTTGACCTCGATCACGTGGGCGCCGATCACCTGATGCACCCAGAGCGCGTCCGCGTCGTCGATCGGAGGTGCGTACAGCAGCCCACCGGTCAGCGCCTGCGCCACCTCACGCGTGTCGACGCCGTCGAAGTGCACCCGCCATCGTTCGTTGGAGCGGCTGGACGCCGAGATGGTCATCCAGCGGCCGCGCACCCAGAGCCGGCTCCCGACCGCGGCGCGTTCGGAGCGATCGGTCGTGAGGTCGACGAAGAGATCCCCCCGCACCCCATGCGCCCGCCCCACGCGCCCCACCTCGAGCAACCCCTCGGGAACCCCCGAAGCCTCCTCCGCACTCACGCCCGCCAACGTACCCGCCCCTCAGAGGTGTTCAACGTGGGTCGCGAACAGGTAACTCGACTGAGGATCAGGTCTCGGTCTGCCAAGGCGCAATGAGCCCCGAGTTGCCCTCGGGCAACGAGCAGCGAGATGCAACGCCGGCAGGGGGAGAGCTGGCCTCAGTCGAGGAATTCGATGTCGAGCTCGACGCCGTCCTTGGACGCCGCGGCTCGCGTGACCGTGCGGATGCTCGCTGCCGTGCGACCGCGCCGGCCGATGACGCGACCCAGGTCGCCGTCGCCGACGCGCACGTCGAGGCGGTGCTTGCCGTCGTCGGTCACCTCGTCGACGGTGACCTCGTCGGGCTGGTCGACGATCGACTTGACGATGTGCGTGAGCACGGCGACCGCGGTGGGCGCGGACTGCTCGTTCACTTGCTGCCCCTGAACTGCTCCATGGCCCCGGAGACCTCGAGCAGCTTGGCCACCCGCTCCGTGGGCTGCGCCCCCTGACTCAGCCACTTGACGGCCTTGTCGTTGTCGACGGTGAGCGCCGAGGGATCCTGACGGGGGTCGTAGTGACCGAGGATCTCGATGAACCGGCCGTCGCGCGGCGAGCGGGCGTCGGCCGCGACGATGCGGTACTGCGGCTGCTTCTTCTTGCCGACTCGTGTGAGGCGCAGCTTGACTGCCATGTGAAACGTTTCTCCTGGATGCGAGCGATGCCGCGACGAATGCGGCCGTGAAAGGTTAGCGGGGAAGCCTGCCCGGACCACCCGGGAGACCGCCGGTCTGGCCGCCCATCAGGCCCTCGAGCTCGGACATGTCGGGCATGCCCGCGCCGGTGAGGCCGCCCAAGCCCGGGAAGCCGCCGCGCTTGCCCTTCTTGCCGCCCCCCATGCCCATCTTCTTCATCATCTTCTGCATCTCGCTGAACTGCTTGACGAGGCGGCTCACCTCGCCCGGCTCGGATCCGGAGCCCCGGGCGATGCGGGCGCGCCGGCTGCCGTTGATGATCTGCGGGCGGGCGCGCTCTTCGGCCGTCATCGAGTGGATCATCGCCTCGATCGGCTTGAGGGCGTCGTCGTCGATCTGGGCGTTCTTGAGCTCTTTGGGCATGCCGGGCATCATGCCGAGCACGCCGCTGAGCGGGCCCATCTTCTTGATCGCCTGCATCTGCTCGAGGAAGTCGTCGAGGGTGAACTGTCCCTCGAGCATCTTCGCCGCGGCCTGCTCGGCCTGTTCGGCCTCGAACGCCTTCTCGGCCTGCTCGATCAAGGTGAGCATGTCGCCCATGCCGAGGATCCGGCCCGCCATGCGGTCGGGGTGGAACTGCTCGAACGCGTCGAGCTTCTCGCCGGTCGAGGCGAACGCGATCGGGCGTCCGATGACCTCCTTGACCGACAGCGCCGCTCCGCCGCGGGCGTCACCGTCGAGCTTGGAGAGGATGACACCGTCGATCTCGAGCGTGTGGTGGAACGCCTCGGCGGTCTGCACCGCGTCTTGACCGGTCATCGCGTCGATGACGAGGAACGTGTAGTCGGGCGACACGGCACCCGAGATCAGTCGCACCTGCTCCATCATCTCGGCGTCGATCGACAGGCGGCCGGCGGTGTCGACGATGACGACGTCGCGGCCGAGCCGCTTGGCCTCCTCGACCCCCTCGAACGCGGTGATGACCGGGTCCTCGGGGTCGGAGAACACCGGCACGTCGACCTGCGCGCCGAGCGTGCGGAGCTGCTCGACGGCGGCGGGACGCTGCAGGTCGGCGCCGACCAGCAGCGGTTGACGGCCGTGCGACTTGAACCACCGGGCGAGCTTGCCGGTGGCGGTGGTCTTGCCCGAGCCCTGGAGGCCGGCCATCAGCACGACGGTCGGCGGCTTGGATGCGTACTGCAGGGTCAGCGTCTCGCCGCCCAGGATGCGGATCAGCTCGTCGTTGACCGCCTTGACCACCTGCTGGCCCGGGTCGAGCGCCTGCGAGCGCGTCGCGCCGATGGCGTGCTCGCGGATGCGGTTGCACACCGACCGCACGACCATCACGTTGACGTCGGCCTCGAGCAGCGCCGAGCGGATCTCCTTCATCACCTCGTCGACGTCGGCCTCGGTGAGGCGGCCCTTGCCGCGGAGTCGCTTGACGATGCCGTCGAGCCGGTTGGAGAGGTTGTCGAACATCAGGTGGGTCAGGCTACCGGCAGCCCGACGCCTGCCGGGGCCCGGCCGGCGTGCGTGTGTTCAGCAGACCCACTCGTAGGTCTGCTCCTCGACCGTGAGCCAGATCGTCTGCCCGCTGTCGGAGGTGTAGTGGGCGACGCCGTCGGCGTAGACGACCAGCGTGCCGACGTCGTCACCCGGTCCCGGTTCGGCGACTCGGGCGAGGCCGACCGGAGCAGTCGGCAGCGGCTCGCGAGGCGTGTCGAGGATCTCGGCGATCTCGTCTGCGAATCCGAAGCCGAAGTCCGCCAGTGGGTACCAGAGCGTGCCGTCGACCTCGACGGGCTCGTTGGCACAGCCGATGTAGTACTCCACGTCCTCGACGACCTCCACGATCGCCACGGCTGCCCGTGGCTCATCGGATTCGGAGGAGCCGCAGGCGATGATCGTGGCGATCGAGCACGCCGCCATCGCGAGCGTGCGCACGACGCTCATCAGCCGATGAACTCGACGGCCACGACGACGTCGGCCTCGACGGCGACGTTGGCGCGGTTGGTGACGAAGTCCTCGGTCAGGGCGAGCGCTTCGCCGTCGAGCACTGCGACGCGAGTCACGAAGCCGAGCTCCTCGGCCTGTCGTTCGAACTCGGCGAGCGAGATGCCGACCAGCTCGTCGAGCACGAGCGGGTCGACCGCGGGTTCGGGAGCCGGCGACGGCACGTCGGGCTCGGGCGACGGGGCCTCGTCGATCGGTGACTCGACCGGCTCGTCGGCGTCGACGACGTCGCCCTCGCCGATCACGGGTGCATCGTCGACCGGCATCGGCTCGGGCGCCGGCAGCGGCTCGGGCATCGGGAGGTCATCGGGTTCGACTCGGATCAAGAAGTCGTCGGTGACGGCGGGCACGACGTGCCAGCCGCCGTCGCTGTCGATGAACCGGTAGGCGGGCAGCAACCACACGGCGCCGTCGGTGTCCCAGGCCCACCAGAAGTCGGCCTCGACGTCGACGAGCGTCACGGTGATCGGCTCGGGCTCGGGCAGCGGTGGCAACGGCTCGACCGGCATGGGGTCGACCGGCATCGGCTCGGGCTCGACCGGCGGCTCGCCGGGCACCGTCTCACCGGACTCGTCGGGCAGCACCTCGACCGTCTCGTCGTCGGCCGGCAGCACGTCGACCGACGCCGGGTCCTCGGCGATCGCGGACTCGGCGATCGCGGGCTCGGCGGCGACGCCGGCCTCGACGGCGACGCCGGTCTCGGCGACGCCGGGCGCGCCGAGCGGGAGGTCGACACCACCCAGACCTCCGCCGAATCCACCGAAGAAGCCGCTCTGGTCGGTCAGGCGGGCGATCGCCGCCTCGAGGTCGATCAAGCCGTACGGCCCGACCGGCTCGGGGACGGCGAGCGTGCCGCCGGCGAACTGCATCACGCCCTCGGCCCCGAAGCCGAAGTTCCAGGTGCGACCGGGCGCACGGCCGTCGGTGGTGTCGGTGATGCTGACGCTGGCGAACCAGTCGTCGGCGAAGGTGTCGAACCGCATCGTCGAGGGATCCTCACCCAGCGCAGCGAGCAGTTCACGGGCACGCTGCTCGGCGTCGGCGCCGGACGGGACGCCGGACGGCGGCTCGGGCTCGGGGCACTCGCCGATCTCGTTGCCGTCACTGTCGACGGCGACGGCGCAGCTGGTGACGACGCCGCCCTCGTCCCATGCGCTGCTGTAGTTCCACGACAGCTGCGCGTCCTCGAACAGCCAGACGCTGGGAGCGGAGCCATCGTCGGGCCCCACCCGCCAGCTGACGCCGAAGCCCTCGTCGATGCGAACCGCCTCAGCGGTCACGCCCAACGTGCCCGCCAACTCCTGGACCTGCTCGGCGGTCGCGGTGGCGCCTGCGGCGAAGACGTAGCCGACGTCGTCGGTCGGCAGCGGCGGCATGCCGTCGCCGACGACGTACTCGGCGATCCAGGGCGCGATCATCATGTCGCTCGTGGCGGCACCCTCGGCCGACGCAGCCGTGGACTGGTCGGCGGCGAGCCCGCCTCCGCCGGCGGCGCTGCCGCCGGTGATCTCGATCGGCACCGGTGCCCGCATGCCCGTGCCGTCGACGCCGTCGATGGTCGAGACGGAACCGGCGTCGTCGGTGGATGCGGGATCGTCGGACCCGCAGGCAGCGAGGATCAGGACGGCAGCAGCGGCTGCCGGGACGAGGCGTGGGGGGATTCGCATCATGACCATTGGACGCCCGGCCGGTCGGCGTGGTTCCCGGCCATCGGGAATTCAGCCTGCCGAGGGAGCGCCGGAGGTCTCGTCGAACAAGGCGGCGACGAACTCCTCGGGGTCGAACGGGATCAGGTCGTCGACCTGCTCGCCGATGCCGACCAGCTTGACTGGGATCCCGAGCTCGGTCTCGATCGCGAAGACGATGCCGCCCTTCGCGGAGCCGTCGAGCTTCGTGAGCACGACGCCGGTCACGTCGGTGGCCTCGCCGAACTGGCGGGCTTGCGCCATGCCGTTCTGGCCGGTGGTGGCGTCGATCACCAGGAGCGTCTCGGTGACCGTGCCGGCGCCCTTCTCGGCGACGCGGCGCACCTTCTTCAGCTCCTCCATCAGGTTGGTCTTCGTGTGCAGGCGGCCGGCGGTGTCGGCGAGCACCAGGTCGATCCCCTGCGATGCGGCCCGCTCGACGCCGTCGAAGATCACCGACGACGGGTCGCCGCCTTCTGCGCCCCGCACGAAGTCGGTGCCCGAGCGTTCGGCCCACGTGCCGAGCTGTTCGGCGGCCGCCGCACGGAAGGTGTCGCCGGCGGCGAGCAGCACCGACCGGCCGGCCTCGACCTGGTGGCGAGCGACCTTGCCGATGGTGGTGGTCTTGCCGACGCCGTTGACGCCGACGAACATCCAGACGTTGGGGCTGCCGGGGTCGAATGACTCGTCGAAGTGCACCGTGCGATCGGCACCGGCGAGCTGCTCGACCATGTCGCCCTTGAGCGCGTCGAGCAGTTGCTGTGGCTCGGTGATCTCCTTGTCCTTCACGCGGGTCTTGAGGTCGTCGAGCAGCGCATCGGTCACGCCGAGGCCGACGTCGGCCCGCAGCAACGCCTCTTCGAGCTCGTCCCACGTGTCGTCGTCGATGGCGCCCCGGCCGAGCACCGATGCAAACGCCCCGCTGAAGGCGGAGCGGGCCTTGGCGAGTCGCTGGCGCAGCGACGGCGGCTTCGCCTCGACGGCCGGTTCGGGCTCGACGACCAGCTCGGGCTCGACGACGGGCGCCTCGACGGCCGTGGCATCGTCGGCCTCGAGTGCCTTGGGCGGCGGCGCCTCGGGAGGCGCCACCGGACGCGGCGGCGCCTCGAGACGTGCGGCCGAACGCCGGTTGAGGATGACGACCCCGAAGCCGAACACCATCACGGCGACGGCGAGGATCAGGAAGATCCAGTACCACTCCATCGCTGAGAGACGCTATCGGCCCGCGGGGGAACGACCGGCTAGGACGCCCCGTCGACCCAGGGAACGGTTTGACCCGGCCGGTCAGGTCCGCGCCGTCGCGGTGCTGGCCCGCTCGGTGACGACCTTCGACGATCCGCCGGGCTGCATCGACACGCCGAGCAGGCAGTCGCCCGCCTCCATCGTGCGCTTCTGGTGCGACACGATCAGCAGCTGGGCGTCCTTGCGGAACTCGGCCACGAGCCCGAGGAACCGGTGCAGGTTGACGTCGTCGAGCGCCGCCTCGACCTCGTCCATGACGTAGAACGGCGACGGCCGGCTCCGGAACACCGCGAACAGGAACGCGAGCGCCGTCAGGCTGCGCTCGCCGCCGGACAGCAGGGACAGCTTCTTGATGTTCTTCCCGCTCGGCTTGGCCTCGACCTCGATGCCGGTGTTGAGCAGGTCGTCCGGAGCCGTGAGCTTGAGCTTGCCCTCACCGCCTGGGAACAGGGTGCCGAACAGCTGCGCGAAGTTGGCGCTGACGTCGGCGAAGGCGCCGGCGAACACGTTCTGGATCTCCTGGTCGACGGCCTTGATGACCCGGGACAGGTCCCGTCGCGTCGTGCGGACGTCGTCGAGCTGCTCTTCGAGGAAGGTGTGGCGCTGCTGCAGCTCGTTGAACTCCTCGAGCGCGAGCGGGTTGATCGGCCCGAGCAGGCGGAGCTCGCGGTCGAGCTCGCGGACCCGGCCGGCCGCAGTGGCACCCTCGGGCAGCTCCGGCTGCTCGGCGGCCTCGGCGGTCGCTGGTTCGACGTCGAGGTCGCGGCGCAGCGTCTCGATCGACGTCTCGAGCCTGAGCTTCGCCTCTGCCTCCTCGATCTCGGAGCGGTGCGAGGTGTGGCGCACCTCCTCGAGGCGCCGCTCGGCATCGGTCCGACCCGAGCGCGCCGTGTCGAGCTCGGTCGCCAGCGCGCGCACCTCGTCGCTCTGTCGGCGGCGACGCTCGACCAGGTCGTCGTGCTCGGCCTCGATCACCGTCCGGTGCCGCTCGACGAGCCCGGTCAGGCGCTCGATCGCCAGGATCGCTCGCTCGATCTGCTCGCGCCGGTCGGCGGCGACCAGCCGTGCCTCCTTGTCGGCCTCGAGACGCCGCTCGGTCTCGGCGATCCGGGCCTCGAGGAACTGCTGCCGCTCGTGCAGCCCCGCGTTGCGAACCTCCAACTCGCGGCGGCGCGACGCCAGGACGGCGGCGCGTGCCTCGAGCTCGGCGCGGGCCTCGCCACGCGCCCTGGCTGCCTCGGCCTCGGCCTGCTCGTCGGCATCCAACGACGGCAGCACCGTCTCGAGCTCGGCGATGCGGGCCCGCTCGCGCTCGATGTGGCCGCCGAGATCGACGACGGTCGCGCCGAGGGTCTCGAGCTCGGAAGCGGCCTCGCGGCGCTGACCGAGTGCCCGGCTGAGACCCTCGGAGGCCGCGGTGAAGCGCGCGTCGTTCTGATCGAGCTGCCGCGTGAGTTGGTGCTCGTGGGCGCGCGCCTGCTCCAAGGCGTGTCGGGCGTCGGCCTGCGCCTGGACGGCGGCTGCGAGCGCATCGGCGGCCTGCGCCGCCCGCTCGGTCGCGTCGTTGAGCGCGGCGGCAGTGGCGCCGCCCGCCGCAGCGCCGATCCGCCAGCCGTTCGGAGCGAATCGGTCGCCGTCCGCCGTGACGATGACGGCGGCCGGGTGCTGGAGCGCCGCGTCGATGGCTGCGTCGAGCCCATCGACACGCACTGCGCCGCCGACGAGTGCCGCCAGCAGCCCTGCGAGCCCTGCCCGGTCGGAGCGAACGTGCGGGAGCACCGGCTCGCCGACGGCCGGCCGCATCGTGTCGCCCGCCGAGACGCCGGCCGCGAGCACAGCCCCGCTGGTGTCGGACTCGCGCAGCGCTGCGAGGGCGCGCTGCGCCGATGTGTGACCATCGACGACGACAGCGTTCAGGGCCTCGCCGAGCGCTGCCTCGACGGCGCTGTGCCACCCGTCGTCGATCTCGACCAGGTCGAGCAGGGTGCCGAGGACGCCGTCGACGTCGGCGAGCCGCTCGGCACCGGCGCGGGCGTGGGCCGCGTCGAGGGCGAGCTGGAGCGCCTCGACGCGGGCCTGGGCACGCGAGGCCTCGTCGGAGGCGGTGTGCCGCTCGGCCGTGCGCTCGTCGAAGTCGGCCGCGGCCTGGGTGCGGGTCTGCTCGGCCTGCTCGATCTGGCTCACCAGCGGTGACTCGACGTCTTCCGCACGGGCGCAGTCGGCGCGGAGACGGTCGGTCTCGTCGTCGAGCTCGGCCAGCTTGGTCCTGAGCTCGTCGCTGCGAGTGGTCGAACGCCGCAGTTCGCTCTCGGTGCGTTCGACCCCGCCGCGGATCGACCGCAGCTCGCCGCGCACCTCGGCGGCTGCGCTTGCCGCCTTCGCCCCGCCGTCGGCGGCGCCGAGCGCCTCGGTGACCCGCTCGCGCTCGCTCTGGAACGCGACCTCGTCGGACTCGAGCGCTTCGGTGTCGGGCGCCACCCCGAGGAGCGCAGCAGCGACCTCGTCGAGCTCGGCCCGGAAGCGCGCCGCGTCGGCTTCGAGGTTGGCGACGACGCCGGCGTCGAGCAGCTGACCGTGGTCGCGCTCCAGCGAACGTTTGCGTTCGGCGAGCACCGCAGTGAGACCACGCGAGCGCTCGCGCAGCTGCTCGACCTGCATCAGGCGATCGCTCACGTCGTTCTCGCCACGGGCGGTGAGCTGGGCCTCGATCGACATGATCTGCGTGTCGAGGCCGGCGAGCTCGTTCTTGAGGTCGTTCTCGAGGCGGACCGCCTCGATCCGGTCGGCTGCGATCGACTCGAGCTTGGCGCGCAGGCCGCTGATCTCGCGCCCCGCGACGAACACGCGCAGGGTGTGCAGCTCGCCGACGAGCGTCTCGTGGCGCCGCGCCGCCTCGGCTTGCCGCTCGAGCGGGCGGAGCTGCCGCCGCACTTCGCGCAGGAGGTCCTGCAACCGCAGCAGGTTCGCCTCGGTGGCGTCGAGGCGCCGCTCGGCCTTCTCCTTGCGCTTGCGGTACTTGAGGACTCCGGCCGCTTCCTCGATGATGCCCCGGCGATCCTCGGGCCGGGCGTTCAGCACCGCGTCGATCTGACCCTGGCTGACGATCACGTGTTGTTGCCGGCCGACGCCGGCATCGGAGAGCAGCTCCTGGATGTCGAGCAGGCGGCAGGGCACGCCGTTGATGGCGTACTCGCTCTCGCCCGTGCGGAACAGGATGCGGGTGAGCGTCACCTCGTTGAACTCGACCGAGAGCAGCCCCGACGTGTTGTCGAGCGTGAGGCTGACCTCGGCGCGACCGAGGGCGGGCCGCGACTCGGTACCGGCGAAGATCACGTCGTCCATCTTCTGCGACCGCACCGACTTGGGTGCCTGCGCGCCGAGGACCCAGGCGATCGCATCGACGACGTTGGACTTGCCGGAACCGTTGGGCCCGACCACCACGGTCACCCCGGGTTCGAGGGCCATGAGGGTCGAGTCGGCGAAGGACTTGAAGCCCTTGAGGGTGAGACTCTTCAGGAACACGCTTCGCCGAAACCTACTCGTCGCGTGTTGCGGAACTCGCGAACTCGCGCAGTTTGTTCAGCCGTCGTCCAGACGGCCCCGATTCACCACCTGCACCGGGGTCAGACGTGCACCGGACGATGTGCCGGCCGCCTCGCACTCAGTGACATCCGGCGGCAGCCCTGAACATCCCTTGACGGTGGGAAGCGGCCACGGCTCGACACGGCCACTACATTCGGCGTCGGCACCCGGCGGAAGGAATGTAGATGCGGCGACCACACGCGATCCTGGCGGCCCTCGCGGTCACGACCACCTCGGTGATCGCGCCGAGCATCGGCGGCGGCGTGGACGAGGCGATCGCCGCCACCACGTCGACGGTGATCGACCTCGGCGCCGACGTCCACGACGTCGCCATCGACGAGACGGCCGGGCTGGCCTACGTGTCGGTGCCCGCTCAGGACGAGGTCGTCACGATCGACCTCACAACCGGGCTCGAGGTCGACAGCGACTTCTTCGCCAACCCGTGGGGACTCGAGCTGTCCGCGGACGGCAGCACGTTGTTCGTCGCCCTGCGCGACTCGACCGGCGTCGCGGTGTGGGACCTCGTCGCCGACACGACCCAGATCATCACGGTGCCCGAGCTCGACGACCCGCGGACGTACGACGTGATCAACCCGCAACCCGACCTCCTGCTCGTCTCGGCCAGCCCCAGCAGCTCGGGGCTCGCGTACATCGCAGCCGTCGACCTCACCGACAACAGCACCAGCCGCGTCGCCAGCAACGAGATCATCCGGGCCGCCCCGACCTTCACGGGCCACGGCGACTTCGTGTACGTCGGCGAGGGCTTCTCCCCCAACTCGCTCTACAAGCTCGACCTCACCCAACCCGGCATCCCGATCGTCCTCGAAGACGACCACGGCGCCGTCAGCGGTACCCAACGATCCGTCGTCGCACCCGACGGCAGCGTCATCGTCACCGGCGCCGGCCAACGCCTCGACACCACGAACTTCGTCCAGACCGGTGCGTTCGGCGCTGGCCTCGGCGAGTTCTCGGTGAGCGACGGCGCGTTCTGGGTCTACGACACGAGCTTCGACACCGCCGGCGACCTCCGACGCTACGACCCGATCACGACACAGCAGCTGCGCGTGTTCCCCGACCCGTGCGGGTTCAGCCAGCCACTGAACGGCAGCGGCTTCGAGGACGCTGTCGGCCGGTTCATCATCACCGCCGGCAGCGAGGTCTGCATCCTCGCCGTGCCCACGATCTGCTTCGGGCAGGTCGTCGACGTCGACCTCGCACTCGGGCAGACGCCGACACCCGGACCCGACGTGATCCTCGGCACGCCCGGCAACGACGTCATCGACGCACTCGGTGGCGACGACCGGATCTGCGCCCTCGGTGGCTTCGACACGATCGACGGCGGCGACGGCGTCGACCTGATCGACGGCGGCGACGACGCCGACACGATCGACGGCGGCGGCCAGATCGACGGCATCGTCGGCGGGAGCGGCGGCGACCTCATCTACGGCGGCGCCGGCAGCGACATCATCCTCGCCGGCGAGGGCAACGACACCGTGCTCGGCGGCACCGGCGACGACGAGATCCACGGGGGACCCGGCGACGACGAGCTCCGTGGGCAGAACGGCGCCGACACCGTCTGGGCGAACACCGACACCGACACCGGCTCGGTCGACGAGGACGCGATGTACGGCGGTGGCGGCCACGACAAGATCACCGGTGACCGGGGACCGGACGTGATCCTCGGCGGCAACCACGCCGACGTGCTCGCCGGCAAGGCCGGCGACGACATGATCTACGGCAACAACGGCGCCGACACCCTTCGCGGCGGCCCGCACGACCTCGGCGACTACTGCAACGGCGGCACACGCAACTCGTCGACGGGTGACGTCGCCAGCGCCTGCGAGACGGTGCTCAACGTGCCCTGACCGGCGGGGCGGGCTCGCGACGTCACGGACCCCCGCTCAGTCATTCCGAGCGTGGCCCGGGCGCGCCGCTCAGCGCTGGCAGCGTGGGCAGTAGAACGTCGAACGCTGGACCGAGACGGTGCGACGGATCCAACCGACGCCGCACGTCCGGCACCGTTCGCCCTCCCGGCCGTAGACGTGGTGCTCGTCCTGGTACGAACCGCCCTCGCCGAAGAGGTCGACGTACTGAGCGTCGCCGAGCGTCGACCCACCCGACGCGATCGCCTCGGACAGCACGCGGTGGATCGCGTCGTGGAGGCGCCGTTCCGACATCGTCGACAGCTCGTCGCTGATCCGGTCGGGGCGCAGTCGGGCCTCGTGCAGGATCTCGTCGGCGTAGATGTTGCCGATGCCCGCGATGACGTGCTGGTCCAGCAGCAGGGGCTTCAGCTGGCGGCGGTGCGAGCGGAGGATGGCCCTGAGCTGGGGCAACGCCAGCCCCTCGGCGATCGGGTCGGGGCCGAGCGCGGCCAGGTCGGGGATCTCGACCGCGACGTTGTCCGGATCGAACACGACGACCTCACCGAACGTGCGCGGGTCGACGAACCAGAGCTCCTCAGCCGGACGGTCGGCGTCGCCATCGAGATGGAGCACGACGTGTGTGTGCGGCGGCCGATCGTTGCCGGTGGGCGCGACCAGCACCTGACCGCTCATGCGGAGGTGGATCATCAGCTCGTCGCCGCTGTCGAGCGGCAGCAGCAGGTACTTGCCACGGCGGTTCGCAGCGAGGATCGTCGTGTCGGTCAGGCCGTGGACGACCGCCTCGGGGCTGGTCCGGCGAACGGTCCGTTCGCGGCCGACTTCCACCGCGCCGACGTGACGGCCGACCACACGTCGTTCGAGGCCGCGGCGGACCGTCTCGACCTCGGGCAGCTCGGGCACGCGTCAGTCCGCGGTGATGGCATTGAACGCGATGCTGGCGGCGGCCTGCTCAGCGGCCTTCTTCGAGCGCCCCTCGCCCTCGCCCAGCAGCTCTTTGGCGACGAGCACTCTCGCGTAGAACGTCTTGTCGTGATCGGGGCCGCTCGACCGCACCTTGTAGTCGGGTGACGGGCGCCCCTGATGTGCCAAGGCCTCCTGGAGCGCCGACTTGTAGTCGAGCCGGTCGAGTGAGTCGACGGCGTCGGCGAGCCGTGGCGTGAACAGGCGGTCGATGAGCGCGTACGCGGGGTCTGCGCCGCCGTCGAGGTACACCGCCCCGAGCACCGCCTCCATGGCGTCGGACAGGATCGACACCTTCTCGCGCCCACCGGCTGCGTCTTCGCCGCGCCCGAGCAGGATGTGCTCGCCGACGTGCAGTTCGGCGGCGACCTCGGCCAGAGCGCGAGCGTTCACGACGCTCTTCCGCAGGTCGGTGAGCGCACCCTCGGCCAGATCGCCGAAGCGGTGGAACACCAGATCGGCGATCACCCAGCCGAGGACCGCGTCGCCGAGGAACTCGAGTCGTTCGTTGCTGTGGTCGTCGTCGGATTCGGCCACCCACGAGCGATGGCACATCGCCCGATGGAGCAGCTTCTCGTCACTGAACTCGTGACCGAGGCGCGTCTGCAGCGCCTTCACGGCTCAGCTGCCGGTGCGCTCGTGGACGTAGTCGACCGCGTCGCGGACGGTCTTGAGATCCTCGAGGTCCTCGTCTTCGATCCGGAAGCCGACCGTTCGGTCGGACAGCTCCTCCTCGAGGGATTCGACCAGCTCGATCAACGCGAGCGAGTCGGCCTCGAGATCGTCGACGAACGACTGCCCCTCGCTGATGGTGGACGGGTCGATCTCCAAGATGTCGGCCAGCCGATCGCGGACGATCTCGAAGATCTCGTCGCGCTCGATCGGGCCCTGGTTCACATGAGTCTCTGCAGGCATCGGGGCGATTCTACCTGGTGCGTTGTTTGCTCGACGGGGTGTCTCTCCATCACAATCGAAGTATGCGCGACGATCCCATCACCGCCGTCATGACCACCGACGTGGTGTCGATCGACCGCGACCAACCGCTGTCGGACGTCTACCACGCACTCCAGGGCGCCGGCTTCCACCACATGCCGGTGCTCGACGGTGATCGACCCGTCGGCATGATCTCGGGCACCGACGTGCTCAAGCTCGTCTACGACATCGAAGGTGCCAGCGACCGCATGCTGACGAACATGCTCGACCACCAGTTCAACATCGACGATGCGATGAGCACCGACCTGGTGACGTTGCCCGACACGGCGACGGTGCACGACGCCGCCGTCGTGCTCGCCGACGGCAAGCTGCACTCCGTCGTCGTGGTCGACGCGACGGGCGCGATGGCCGGCATCGTCACCTCGACCGACCTCGTTCGCTTCCTCCGCGATCTCTGAACCGTGCCAGTTGCCGTGTCACTTGGTGTCAGACACCAAGTGACACGGTGTCTGACACCAAGTGACACGCGGTCGTGAGCGTCACTCCCAGAGTGCGACGCTGATCGTCTCGTCGTTGACGCCCTGCGGGAACCAGACCCGGACGTGGTCGCCGTCAACCGCGAAGACGACGCCTCCGGAGCGCGCCACCCACACGAACTCACCCTCGCCGCAGCACCCCTGCCGGAACGTGTCGAGGCCCGGCCACCGCTGCGTGTCGTCGACCAGCCGGCCCGTCTCGACGTCGACCATCAGATAGCCGTCGGCCCGATGCGGGGAATCGGTCGGGCCGTACACCTCACCGCTGCTGACGATCGCGAACCCGTCCGCCGCCACCGGGACCGCACGCTGACCCGGGAGCTGCCAGCGGATCTCACCCGATGCGGTCTCGAGCGCGACGAGGGACCCGTCCACGCAGAACTGCTCGTCCGTCCGACCCGCACAGGCATCGAGCAGCGTGAGGTCGCCCACCTCGATGCTCCGGAAGCCCTCGCGTGAGGGGTCGAGCAGCTCCGGCCGCGTCCAGAGGACCTCGCCGATCGCGTTGCGACCCGACCATGCCCTGTCCTCGAACGAGGCATCCGCCCAGACGTCCGTCGCAGCGAGGATCGAGGCGTCGTCGGTCCGCCACGCGCCGCCCTCGAACACGCCGGCGACCTGGCGCCACTCGGAGGCCATGTGGAAGAGCCGGAACGAGCCATCGTCGACGTCCGGGTCGAGGCGGAACTCGAGCCGCCACGCCTGCTGACCGTTGGCACGCTCGAGGTACGGGATCGTCGTCGTCGACCCGCTGGCGACGTCCAGCACGTGCAGCCGGTCGTCGTCGACCGAGATGCGACCCTCCTTGCGGCCGAACACCACGTGACGGTCGCTGATCGCCTCGACCCCGAGACCCTCCGGGATGTCCGGGGCGGCGAGGTCGTTGCCGGTCCGCACGTCGAGGGCACGCCAGGCATCGACCAATGAGTGGTCGTCGGTCCGAGGGTGCTCGAGCACGAGCGCGGTCTGTGTCGGCCCCACGACCACGAACCCGAGTGAGGCCCCATCGAAGCAGCGCCGCCAGCGCACCTCGCCGTCGTCACCGACCAGCGCGAGCATCCACGCTGCGAACCAATCGGACGAGCTCGGCCGGACCGAGATCAGGGTGCCACCGTCGACCCGCTGCACACCGACCGCCGGCTCAGATGCCAGCCTCGCACGCTCGGAGCGGCCGCGCGGAACGGTGATGTCGAGCGCCGGCACCGATCCGAGCGGGCCGAACTGCCCGTACACCGGTGCGTCCACGTTCGAGGTCGTCGGGTCGGCCGACAGCTCGACGCACTCCGGTGTCCACCCCACCGGCACGATCGGATCGAGCGTCCGGATCTGCTCGGCGAGGGCCTCGATCGATTCGCGCTCGGCGTCGTCTGGTAGCGGACCGAGCACAGCGGTCACGTCGGTCCCACCGCACCCGACGTGGAAGCCGTGGACGTCGACCGTCCATGGCTCGTCGTCCTCCGGGTCGAGGAACGCGACCACGTCGACGCCGGCAACATCGACGGCGGATGCGAGTGGGTCACCCTGCTCGTCCGGCCACGTGGACGGGATCTTGAAGCTGGTCATGCCATGGACGTCACCGACGAGGGTGCTCACGTCGTCGAGCTCGTAGACGGTGACGGTCGAGCCGTCCACGACGCGCCGGCTCACCGACGACAGCGAACCCGTGATCACCGCCCTGTTCCGAGCGATCAGGTCACCGAGCCGGACCGCAGGGTGGTCGTCGCGGGCGGTGTGACCGGAACCGAGCACCGCCAGGATCGGCGCCAGAGACGCTGCATCGGCGCACTCCATGATCGACTCCGCTGCCTCCGTCGACGGGAGAGGCTCGACCGGACCGGTCGGCGGTGGCCGTTCTGTCGTTCGTTCTGGCGTCGTCGGTGAGGTCGATGACGTCGGGACGCCGCCGGTCCGCTCGGTGGACGGCGACGACGGTGGCGACTCGATGCCCACGTCGTCGGCGTCGGCCGCACACGCGGCGAGCGGCATCAGCAGCGCGGTCACGGCAACCAACGCGGAGTGACGAGCCCTCGGATGGCCGCGGCTGCTCATCACACCTCCTCGCGACGATCGTACGGAGCGGTTCCGACGGGGCGCCAGGGTCCGACGACCCAGGCCAACGCTCGATGCCCGAGCCTCGAAGCGCTGCTCGGCGAACGCTTCCTGGTTCGGTGGCCCGGCATGCCAGGCCCCGCCCCGTCGTGGCCCCTCGGGCGATCAGGACCGGACGCCCTTGCCTCCCCGTCCTCCGAGCACGGCTACCAGGGCCGACTGTCGCCAGCGCAGCAGGGCCCGGTGGGTTCAGCCACGCTGTTGTTCGATCACGCCGGACCATGTGACGCGGGCGCCCTCGTGGCCGGTCCGCACCATCCAGATCGTGGCGAGCACGGCCAGGATCGCCACGGCGACGGCGAGGCCCGGCACGATCAGACGCAGCGCAATCGCGCCGCGGTCCGCCGTCACGGGCTCGACGGCGAGTTCGCCGGGCGACCACCGCCGCTCGACGACGAGCAGGGCGACGAGCGCGACGAGCCAGAGCAGCATGAGGTTGCGGGTCGTCTCGGCCAGCGCTTCATGCTTGCCGACGTCGACGAGGCCGGCGAGCAGGTCGTCGAACGCCTGACCCGACTGCATCGCGAGCAGCACCGAGACGAAGACGACCACCTGCGCGCCGACCAACCACCAGCCGAAGCGAGCCCGCCAACGTGATCGGGCGACGACGACCACGGTGACGAGCGCGAGGAGGGGCTCGAGCACGATCGGTGCGTGCACGAGGAGCACGTGTGTCGGCAGGTCGAAGATCGACTCCATCGGTCCAGTGTCGCGTGGGTCGGGATCAGGCTGTCACGGTCACGCTCAGGACCTGCCCGGCAGCGGCGTGGCTGTTCGGGCCGACGGCGATGTTGCAGAGCAGGACGTAGTTGCCCGGCGGCACCTCCCACGTCGCCGACATCGTCTGGCCGGGCTCGAACCGTTCGATGCGTCCGATGAAGTCGTCGGGCGCGATCGCGTCCTCGTCGACGGCGCCGTTGGCGAGCAGCGGGAGCGTCTCGTAGCTCTCGCCGCGGACGAGCACCAGTTCGTGGGGGAACTCGCCGTCGTTCGACGCTTCGAACGTGACGGTCCCGCCGGTGAACTCGTTGGGCGCGACGATCTCCCATTCGATGAGCGAGACCGGGACGACCGTCCCGGCGGCCGGGTCGGTGGCCGGCGGGTCGGTGGCGGGCGGATCGGTGGCCGGCGGCGCGTGCGGCGAGCGGAAGGGCGTCGGTGCCGCAGGCGGCGCAGCCGGATCCGGCGGCACCGTCGCGGCCGGCTCGTAGCCGACGATGTCGAACAGGCACTCGTTGCCCGGGAGGTACAGCCGCGCCGCCTCGCGGGGCTGTGGGCCGGGCCGGTCCCAGTCGGTGAACTCGAACTGCTCGAGACCGATCTGCTCCATGTAGGCACCCCAGATGCGGGCCGGGAACGTGCCACCCTGCACGCGGGACACCCCCGCCGCCTCGAACTCGGGCACGTTGCGCATCGGCGTGTACCGGTCGGGGTCGCGCACCATCACGGCCGTCGAGAGCTCGGGGGTGGCGCCCACGAAGAACGCCGTCCAGTTGTTCTGCTGGGTGCCGGTCTTGCCGAACGCCGGCCGCCGGTCGGCGAACTCCGC
>NZ_JASJCS010000106.1 GCF_030065885.1 Ilumatobacter sp.
GATGCCCGAAATCGGCGCCGTCACACCCACCGCCAACCCGAATCAGACACCGACCGCGTCGACCAATCCCCATCAAGCACCGCCCGCCGACCTCAAGCCATCTCGTGAACAATCGGGGCTAGTGGAGCGGCGTCGGAGCGTTAGCCGAAATTCTGAGCCAGATCCAATACGGATCATCAGGCTCGACTCGGCGGCACCACCGCCGGCAGCCGGGTGTCGATCCGGTTCCTGGCCGAGGTCGACCCGCCCGAGATGGAGCCGATGCTCGAGGAGACCCTGCGGGCCGGCATCACTCCCCTGCTCGACGAGCTGCGGCACTACGCCGAGACCGGCCAGCCGCACCCCAACAAGACCGCCCGCACGGAAGGAGCCCCGGCGTGAAGCAGGTCGCCACGAAGGTCGTCCGCATCCTCGTCCTCGTCGCCGCCGCAGGGCTACTGGTCCGAATCCTCGGCAACGGCGACCGCAACAACTGGTTTGCGCTGATCCCCGGCGCGGTCCTCGCCCTCGGCGCCGGCCACCGGGTGGCGACCGTCGTGTCCCGCCGCCGGCTGGCCGAGCACCTCCAGCCGCCACGGCCGACCCGGCCCGCCGGCGACTTCGTCCCCGACCCCGAGCTGTTCCCGTTCGAGTCGAAGTGGTTCGAGTCGAGCGTCGGCCGCATCCACTACATCGACGAGTGGACGGGCGAGGGCGATGGCCGGCCGCTGCTGCTCATGCACGGCAACCCCGACTGGTCGTTCCTCTACCGCAAGATGATCCCGCTCCTGCGCGACGACTTCCGGACCGTCTCGATCGACTACCCCGGGTTCGGGCTCAGCGACCACCCCACCGACTACGGGTACCGCCCCCAGGACCACGCCCGCATCGTCAGCGAGCTCGTCGAGCACCTCGACCTGCGCGACGCCGTCCTGGTCGGTCAGGGCTGGGGCGGACCGATCGGCATGGACGTCGCCAGCCGCGACCCCGACCGCTTCACGGGCCTCGTCCTCGGCAACACCTTCTTCTTCCCCGCCCTGCGACTGCAGCGGATATTCGGCACGATCATGAACAGCGACATCATGCGCCACCAGGTCATGCAACACAGCCTGTTCGTGCGCCGCATGCTGCCCACGCTCCTCCAGGCCGAGCTGACAGACGCCGAGCTCGCCCACTACGACGACGTCGCGCCGACCTACGCCTCCCGCATCGGCCACGCCAGCTTCCTCGCCTAGATCACCGGCGAACGCGAGTGGCTCGCCGGGCTGGAACAGCGGGTCGACGCGACGCTGCTCGACCGACCGATGCTGCGAGTGCTTGGGATGCAGGACAAGCCACTCACGACCCGCGAGTTCCTGGCCAAGTGGGATGAGAAGTCCCCGCACGCCACCAGCTCGACCTCCCCGACGCCGGCCACTTCTGGAAAGAAGACGAACCCGAGGCCGTGGCTGGGGCGATCCGAGCGGCGTTCGCTGAAGCGAGGACGTCAGTCGGTCGGTGACTTCCAGAACGTGACCTTGTGGTCGCCGGGCCGTAGAAGTCCCGGATGCGGGCCTCCTCGACGAATCCTCTGCGGACGTAGAAGGCACGAGCTCGCTCGTACCCCTCGAGGCTGGACGTGTCGACGATCAGGGTCCTGGCCAGGCCGTCGCCGGCCGCGCGCAGCTCGGCCTCGACATGGTTCATCAGCGCGGAGCCGACACCGCCTCCATGACGGTCGGGATCGGTGGCGATGAAGTACAGGTTCCACATGCGGTCGGCGAACGGCTCCGGGGCGTAGTAGGCCGCACCGGCGATGGCGCCGTCGAGCTCGGCGACGATCCACTGGTGTCCATCGAGGCTGCCGTCGAAGAAGCCCCGGAGCATCTCGTCGAAATCGCGCAGATCACCCGGCTCGAACATCTGGTTGTCCAGCGCGAGCTGCTTGATGACGTCGGTGTCGGCCGGATGGCTGGCCGGACGAGCGTGTCGGACACCCGGTCGATCCTGCCAGGCGACAGCCACCGCAGCCGACGGGCTTTCACGGTCACGAGATTTCTCATCGACTCGGTTGACAGTCGAACATTTGTTCGACTAGAGTCTGGCTTCCGACTTCCCGATCGACTCTTCTGAGTCCCCAACTTCAGACTCGAAACGATCGGAGATCACATGCGACATCCGCCCGATGCGGTGTACGCCGAAGTGCGCGACACCGATCCCGATGTGCTCGACGCGGACGGTTTGACCGCCCACGTCGGTCGGCTCGCCGTATTGCGGGCCTGGCTCGACGCCGAACAGGTGCGCTCGACTCGCGCGCAACGTCGGTTGGCCGAGCAAGGTCGAGCGGCCGATCCGGCGAGTTCGCTGGCTCGCGACAGCAAGCAGTCGTCCAAGGAGGCGAAAGCCGCGGCCGAGCGTGAGGAGGTGTGCTCGGCGATGCCCGGCTTCGAAGACGCGCTCACCGCCGGCGAGGTGTCGGCTGGCCACGTCGACGCGGTGGCGGCGGCTGTGCGGAATCTGGATGAGGCCGAAGCCGCCGAGTTCGCGGCCGAGGCCGAGTCGCTGCTCGGTGACGCCGCCCGACAGGGCGTCGATGCGTTCGCCAAGAACTGCCGTGACATGGCCAAGAGCATCCGGGCCCGGCACAACTCACGGGCCGACGTCGACGAGCTCGAGGCTCAGCGTGCACAGTCGAAGATCTCGCGCTGGGTCGACAAGCAGACCGGGATGCACAAGACCTTGATCGAGTGCGACCCCGTCACCGACCGGATGTTCTGGTCGGCAATCCAGGGAACTCGAAGCCAGCTGCGTCGCCGCAACCAGCAGACCGGCGCCAAGGGGTCGTGGGATCGACTCACGGTCGACGCCCTCGTCGAGGCGGTGTCGAGGACAGGCGGTGGGCGGGCCCGCACCGGCATGGTCGTGCACATCGACCTCGCCACGCTGACCGGTGGCCGTCACGACACGACGCTCTGCGAGACCGACTCCGGGATGCCGTTGCCGGTCGACACCGTGCGGCGGATGGCGTGCGACGCCGACATCATCCCCGTGGTGTTGAACGGCGACGGTGTGGTGCTCGACGAGGGTCGCGCGAAGAGGTTGGCGACGTTCGAACAACGAATCGCGATCGAAGCGATGCAAGCCACCTGCTCACACCCCGACTGCACCGTCACCATCGACGACTGCCGCATCCACCACCTCACCCCGTGGCGGCTCGGCGGTTGCACCGATCTCGCCGACCTCGCGCCGGTCTGCGAGCCCCACCACCACCTCATTCACGAAGGCGGCTGGACCTTCACGATGACCCCCGACCGGGTCGCCACCTGGACCCGCCCCGACGGCCAGCACTACTGGACCGGCACCCTCAACGACCGGACGCCGATCGCCGCCTGACCCGGCACCGGCCGGAACTCGAGCGCCATGGATCGAGCCGCGGAGTCGCTCGCTGTCGGTGATGTCGAACGTCGCGACCGCGATCGTCCGCGCCTTCTCCATCGGTTCGGTCGTGCGCCCCATCAGGTGCACGTGGGCGCCGTGCGAGCCGAGGTGCTCGGCGATCGCGCGTCCGAAGCCGTTCGACGCTCCGGTCACGGCGACGGTTCGGCCGTCGATCGTTCGGGGACTGGTCACGCGTACTCCTTCCCGCCGGCCACTTCTGTCAGGAAGACCAACCCAAGGCCGCCGCGGGCGCGAGACGCCAGGCGTTCGCGCCAACGGAGGTCGAGCTCGACGGATCAATCGCTGAGCGGCGCGTCGAACGCCGATCCCGACGGAACCCGATCCGTTCGGGGATCCAGCACCCGCGAACCGTGCACGAACCGGGCGTCGAACGACGATCCCGACGGAACCCGATCCCTACGGGGGTCCAGTACCCGCGAACGTTGCACGAACGGCGCGTCGAACGACGATCCCGACGGCGGCCTCCGAGTCGACGGATCGAGGACGTACTCGGCCTCGGTGCCGGGCTGATCGCGGCTGCTGTCCGCGCCGTCGCCCATGACCGGCGTGGCCACCAGAGCGATGACCGACGCACCGACGACGGCGGCGACCCACTGGACGCGGGTGCGGGTGCGGGTACGGCCGCGGCGGCTCGGAGGCATGTTGCTCGGTGACTCCCGGCGACTGCCGGTTGTGGGTTCGGCCTGAAGGAGTGACATTGCGTGCTCCTTTCGCACGTTTGCGTTCGTCACCGACCACGGTCCACAGCGTCCGTTAGCTACCGAATAGGCCGCCCGACGCCGCGACGGCCGCTGGTACGGTTCGCGAATGGAGGTCCGGGTGCTTGGACCGCTCGAAGTGCGCGTCGGGGAGGCCTGGGTCGCGTTCGAGGCTCCCAAGCAGCGGCTGATCTTCGGGTTGCTGCTCGATCAGGTCGGGAGGGTCGTCTCCGCCGATCGGCTGCTCGACGAGGCCTGGTCAGGCGAGCCGCCCGAGAGCGGGCTGGGGGCGCTCAGGTACCACGTCTCCAAGCTGCGAGACGTGCTGGTGCCCGGTCGAACCGCAGTCGATGACGGCCCGATCCTCACCGTCGGATCGGGATATCGCCTGCAGCTCGAACCAGGGGCGATCGACGCCGAACGCTTCGATGATCTCCGATCCGACGGGCTGCAACACGTGGCCGCCAACAGATGGGAAGACGCGTGCCGGGTGCTCGGGGACGCGTTGGCGCTCTGGCGAGGCGACGCGTGGCACGACTTCCGGTACGACGACTTCGCACAGGCGACGATCGCACGTCTGGAGGAGCTCCGGCTCGCGTGTACGGAAGACCTCATCGACGCTCGACTCGGCCGCGGTGACCACATCGACCTCGTCAGCGATCTCAGCGAGCTGACCACGAGGCACCCGCTGCGAGAGCGGTTCTGGGCGCAATCGATGATCGCCCTGTACCGATCCGGCCGGCAGGCCGACGCAGCGCGTGTCTACGAGACGGCCTGTGCCGTCTTGGGTGAGGAGCTCGGCGTCACGCCGAACCCAGCGCTGCAGCACCTTCACCAACAGGTGGTCGATCAGTCCCTGCCGTTCCCCGGGGTCACCGATCGGGCGACTGACGATGCCGCGCTCCCCCGCCGCCGCTCGACCTTCGTCGGCAGGACGCACGACCTGGAGGAGCTCGCCCATCTCCTGGCCACCCGTCGCCTCGTCACGGTGACCGGCACGGGTGGCGTGGGCAAGACCTCGTTGGCCGTCGAATGCGCACGGCAGGTCGCGCCCGACATGGACGGCGCCTCGTTCGTCGATCTCACGCTGGTCTCCGAGCCTGGTGAGGTCCAGCAGCTCCTCGTTCGGGCGGTGAGCGGGGTCCGTGCCGCCGGCCGCGCGACCATCGACGACGCCATCGCGCGTGTCGGCGGCCGATCACACCTGCTCGTCCTCGACAACTGTGAGCATGTCGTCGATGCCGTCGCGGGGCTGGTCCACGTCCTCCTCGACGCGTGCCCGAACCTCACGGTGCTCGCGACGTCGCGACAGGCGCTCCGTCTCGACGGCGAGCACGTCTGGGTGCTGGGTCCGCTCCCACTGACGACCAGCAACGGCGACGTCGAGGACAGCGACGCGATCCACCTGTTCGCCGAGCGGGCAGCTGATGCCTGTGGTCAGTTCTCCATCGACGACGACAACATGTCGATCGTCGTCGACACCTGCCGGCGGCTCGACGGTCTGCCTCTGGCGATCGAGCTGGCGGCGGCTCGACTCCGTGTGCTGTCGCTCGAGGAGCTCCACGAGCGTCTCGACCAGCGCTTCGAACTGCTCGTCACCACGAAGCGGACACACGAGCGACACCGGACGCTGTGGGCGACCCTCGACTGGAGCTACCGACTCCTCGCGCCACCCGAACAGACCATGCTGCGCCGCCTCTCGGTGCTGCGCGGCAGGTTCGACCTCGACGCCGTCGCTGGGATCTGCGGCACCGTTGACATCGACGACCCCGACGTGCTCACCCTCATCGATCAACTCGTCGACACGTCGTTCCTGAGCCTGCCCGTCGACTCGCAGGGCGGCTTCGTGATGTTCGAGACGATTCGTGCCTTCGCCGCCGAGCAGCTGGAGCTCTCCGACGAGGCGTCCCTCGTCCGGGAGCGCCACGCCCGATTCTTCGCTGCTCAAGCCACCGCGAAGTCGCCCTTCGGATCCCGGGAGGAGCTGGCGCAGATGCAGCGCATCGACGCCGAGGCCGAGAACCACGTCGCAGCGCTGGAGTGGTCGCTCCGCAACGGGTTCCCGCACCTGGCGATCCAGTTGGCTGCCGGCCTCGCACTGCACTGGTACACGGCGGCACGGGGCGACGAGGCGCTGCACTGGCTGGTTGCGGCGCTGGACGAGGGCGACCGCTCCGCGTCGCACGACCGGGCCGCGGCGCTCAGTTCGCTCGGCCTGGCGCTCCCGTGGCTCGGGAGGCACGAAGAGGCCGAGGCAGTCGCCGACGAGTTGGATCGCGTGGCCGCCCAGATGCGAACGCCCGAGATCGACGCCGACGCGCTCTGGGTGCGCGCCGCAGCGGCACAGGTCACCGGTGACGTCTTGGGCAGCCGCCGCCTGATCGACCTCGCGTCGGGCGTGCTGCGCCTGGCGGACCATCCGAAGCTCTCGGTGTTCGTCTGGGAGCTGGCCTATCGGGAGCTGCAGTTGGGGAACCTCGAACGGGCTGCCGAGCTCACCGACGAGTTCGAGGCCCTCGGCTCCCGACACAACCAGCCATTGACCAGGGCCCGCGTCCCGTTGCTACGCGGACAGCTGGCCGACTTTCGGGGAGACCAGCACGGCGCGTTGTCACTCCTGAGGACGTCACTGGGCGAGATGCGCCGCATCGGCGTGGTCGGTCCCCAGGTGCACCCCTTGCGCTCGATCTGCGACACGGCTGTCGTCGCGGAGCTCTGGGAGGTCGCCGAGCAGGCAGCATCGGAGTTCTTGACCCTGGCGTCGAGCACGGGAGAGATCGCTGCGCTGCCTCATGGTCACAACGCGCTGGCCATGGTTGCGCTCGCGCGCGGTGACATCGACCGGGCGGCGAAGCACTTGGCTGACGGCGTGGCGGTCATACGCGGAACACGTTCAGCGGTCGTGCTCGACCAGACCCTGCTCACGGCGGCTCGGATCGCAGTGGCTCGACGACGGCTGCAGGAAGCCGCAGGTCTCTACTCGGTCCGGGCACGACGTCGTCGAGAGCTCGGCCTCGTCGACCCGGCACCTGTCGCCCGACTCGTCGATCGCGAGCTGCGACAGCTCGGACAGGACCTCGAAGGAGATCTCGTTCCGCCGTCGACGATCGATGCCATGGACCGCCAGTCGCTGACCAGCATGGCGGCCGCTGCGGTGACGCCCAGCGAGCAACACGATTGACCACGGACGTCGGGCAACGCGCTCGGTGGGGCCACCCCTCCGGACTGGTCGCAGCCTGCCCGGAGGGGCGATGGCCCGCTCAGGGCGCGTCGAAGATCGCCGCGAACCACAGGGGCGGCGCGCCGACGGGACCGTTGAGCTGGATGGCCAGGTCCTCGCCGTCCCACGCCATCCCGTGCGGTGCCATCGCGACGTGCACCTCGGCGCCGAGCGGGTTCTCGAGGCCGTGACCCCTCGCAGGCGTCTGACCGAAGCGGATCTTGCCCCCCATCCTCAGCCAACGCCGATCGGCGATCTCGCCGTCGGCCTGGTAGACGCTGCCTCGCGCTGCGGTGTCGCCGACATCGTCGCCGTCGCACACGCCGTCGGTGCACAGCTCTGGATGGTCGAACGCGAACAACCACAGCGTGAAGACCTCGGGCGCACCCGGCACGATCGGCGGATGCGTCGGGCTGCCCGGCGGCACCATGTCCGGCGTCGGGTACGTGTACGACCCGGGCTCGGGCGTCCGGATGCGCCATTCGACCTCGACCGAGTGATCGGTCCGGATCAGACGGGCGCCGTTGCGCTGGTAGACGTCTCCGCCGCCTTGCACCATCACGTCGGCCCGCTCGCGACGGTTGTCGCTGCTGTCGTCATCGTCGGCAGCGACCGACGAACCGACCGCTGCGCCGGCCGTCAACGTCACCACGAGGCCGACGGCGGCGACCGCTCGTCGGTGTCGCGCCCGAGACGTCCGGTCCTTGGTCTGTTCTGATCTCATGTCAACCTTCCTTTCTCGTGGGGTCGCCTCCACGACACCCGTCGTGGGAACGGCCCTCGGTCGAGACCGTCGGCCACACCGATGAGTTCTCGGTTAGGTGGGCGCTGCGAGGGCGCCGTTCGTCATGGACGTGGCCGTGCTCGAACCACTGCGCGTGCGAGTCGATGGCACATCGCACCCAATGGATGCTCCGGAACAGCGCGCGATATTCGGAGTGCTGCTCGAACCCGCCCGCCGCGCTGTCGAGGCCGAACGACTCTTGGAGGAAGCCTGGTCAGGACGCCCGCCAACAGGTGGCTGAAGACGCTCCGGTACCACGTGTCCACGGCAACGAGGAGGCACCCGTGCCGGAGACGATCACGACCTGGTCGCGCCGTACTACGAGGAGCTCATCGCGCGGCCAGACGCGTACCCCACCGACCCCTGATCGGGCACGGGGCATAGGACCTCGCCCGCATCGTCAGCGAGCTCGTCGAGCACCTCGACCTTTGCGACGCCGTGCTGGTCGGCCAGGACCGGGGCGGCCCGATCGGCATGGACGTCGCCAACCGCGACCCCGACCGCTTCACCGGCCTCGTCCTCGGCAACACCTTCTTCTTCCCCGCGCTGCGGCTGCAGCGGGCGTTCGGCACGTTCATGAACAGCGACATCATGCGCCACCAGGTCATGCAGCGCAGCCTGTTCGTGCGCCGCATGCTGCCGACACTGCCGCCAGACCGAGCTGACCGACGCCGAGCTCACCCACGACGACGACGTGGCGCCGACCTACGCCTCCCGCATCGGCCACGCCACCCTCCTCGCCTCCAGCACCGGCGAACGCGAGTGGCTGGCGGAGTTGGAGGAGCGGGTGGATGCGACCTTGTTCGATCGGCCGATGCTGCGAGTGCTGGGGATGCGGGACAAGCCGCTGGTGACCCGGGAGTTCCTGGCCAAGTGGGACGAGAAGTACCCCCACGCCACCAAGCTCGACCTCCCCGCCGCCGGCCACTTCTGGCAAGAAGACCAACCCGAAGCCGTGGCTGGGGCCATTCGTGAAGCGTTCGCGACGGCGCCGGAGATTCCTCATCGTTCGGGTTGACAATCGAACGTGTGTTCGGTATGGTGTGGTTTCCGGCTTCCCCGATCGACTCGCTCGAGTCCCACCAACCCAACGACGAACGATCGGAGAGACATGAAGAGTCCGCCCGATGCGGTGTACGCCGACGTGCGCGACACCGATCCGGACACGCTCGATGCCGAGCAGCTCGACGCCTACCTGCGTCGTGTGGCGGAGCTGCGAGCGTTCTGCGACGCACGCCAGGTCCGTGCGACCCGTGCCCAGCGGCGTCTGGCCGACGAGGGCCAGGCGGCCGATCCTCGGTGTTCGCTGTCGAAGCAGGGTCGTCAGTCGTCCAAGGACGCCATGGCCGCCGCCGAACGCGAAGAAGTGTGCACCGCGATGCCCGGCTTCGAGGACGCGTTGGCCGCCGGCGAGGTCTCGGCGGGTCACGTCGACGCGATCGCAGGGGCGACTCGCAACCTTGACGAGGCCGAAACAGCGGAGTTCGCCGCCGAGGCGGAGTCGCTGCTCACCGACGCGACCAGGCAGGGCGTCGACGCCTTTGCCAAGAACTGCCGCGACATGGCGAAGGGGATCCGCGCCCGCCACAACAGCCGGGCCGATGTGGACGAGATGGAACAGCAGAAGGCGCAGTCGAAGATCACTCGCTGGGTCGACAAGCAGACCGGGATGCACAAGACCCTGATCGAGTGCGACCCGGTCACCGACCGCATGTTCTGGTCAGCGATCCAACGTGCTCGCGGCACCTTGCGCCACCGCAACCAGCAGACCGACGCCAAGACATCGTGGGACCGGCTCACCGTCGATGCGCTCGTCGAGGCGGTGTCCTCGACCGGCGCGAAGGCCCGCACCGGCATGGTCGTGCACATCGACCTCTCGACCCTGACGAGCGGTCGCCACGACACGACGCTCTGTGAGACCGACAGCGGCGTCGCACTTCCCGTCGACACCGTGCGACGAATGGCGTGTGACGCCGACATCATCCCCGTCGTCTTGGACGGGGCCGGAGTGGTCCTCGACGAGGGTCGGGCGAGGCGGCTCGCCACCCACGAGCAGCGGCTCGCGCTCGAAGCGATGCAGGCCACCTGCTCCCATCCCGACTGCACGGTCAGCATCGACGACTGCCGCATCCACCACCTCACCCCGTGGCGACTCGGCGGACGAACCGATCTCGCCGACCTCGCACCGGTCTGCGAATCCCACCACCACCTCGTCCACGAAGGCGGCTGGTCATTGACGATGACGTCCGATCGGGTCGCCACGTGGACTCGCCCGGATGGCGTAGTACTGGACCGGCCCCCTCAACGACCGGAGGCCGGTCGCCGCCTGACCGTCCGTTGCACGACGCCAGGAAGACCTGGAGGACTCGACGCTCGCGCTGCCTGAACTGACATCGCGAAGGAGTGCCCACGCCACCCGGCTGCCGCCTCGTCTGGAGCGCGATCTCCGAGGAGGTTGGGAGGTGAACGGCGGCCGACGCGCGTACCGCCACGCCGGCTTCACGAACGCTTGATGTTGCGCGCGGTCGACGCTTCACGGGCGGCCCGTTGGCTGATCTCGACGGCGAACCACTCGTCGTCACGATCAACCGAAAGGACCCCCGACATGTTCTCTGCCACCCTCGGCCTGCTCGCCCGCGAGGGCGGTGACGGCCCCCGATTCCTCTTCCCGCTGGTGTTGCTCCTGCTGATCGGCGGACTGACCTGGTGGCTGATCCGCCGCCGTCGTGGCGACCGCGGACCCGAGTCGGCGCTCAGTACGTTGCAGGATCGATTCGCACGCGGCGACATCGATCGTGCCGAGTTCGAGCATCGTCACGCCGTCCTCACCGGCGCCGACGCCGTGCCACCGGCACCCAACCGGCCGGCACCACCGGCACCACCGGCGCCGCCCGCGACCTCCGACGCGGAACCGGACACACCCGGCACCACCGACGACGAGGAATAGTCTGAGCGCAGGACAACGGTCAGAGGGTCGGCCTCCGGGTCGGCCCTCTGACCCGTTTCACGGACCCGTCTCGGAGAATGGTGCATCATGCCCCAGCGCATCCTGGTCGTCGATGACGAGCGCGAGATCCGCCGCCTCGTCGCGTCGTATCTCATCGACGACGGCTTCCACGTGGAAGAGCTCGACAACGGACGAGCCGTCCTCGAGCGCATCCAGACCCCGCCGCCGATCGACCTGATCGTCCTCGACGTGCGGATGCCCGAGCTCGACGGCATCGAGACCCTCCGGGAGCTGCGGCGGGTGTCCGACATCCACGTCATCATGCTGACCGCGGCCGCGGAGGAGACCGACCGGCTGATCGGGCTCTCGGTCGGCGCCGACGACTACGTCACCAAGCCCTTCTCGCCCCGGGAGGTCGTCGCTCGCGTCAAGGCCGTGCTGCGCCGCACGCGCATCTCGACCACCGAGGCCCTGACGGAGCCGCTCGCGTACGACGGCATCACCGTCGACATCGACCGCCACGAGGTCGCCGTCGACGGCGAGCGGGTCGATCTGTCCGCACTCCAGTTCAACCTGCTGCGAGCCCTCGCCGAGAGCCCCGGCCGGGTCTTCGCGCGCCACCAACTGATCGACCGGGTGTGGGGCCGCGACTTCTACGGCGAGGAACGAATCGTCGACGTCCACGTCGGCAACCTCCGCAAGGCGCTGGGCGACTCGGCCTCCCAGCCCCGATTCATCGAGACGGTCCGCGGCGTCGGTTACCGCTTCATCGCATGACCGGTCGCCGGCCTCACACCAAGTCACTCCGGCGGCGGCTGTTCGGCTCGCACCTGGTCGTCATGGTGGTCGCGCTGGCCGTGCTCGCCGCGGTCGTCGGTCTGATCGCGCTGGCGGGCGACGGCAAGGTCGACGGCGACGGCCGACGCGGCGACGGCCCGTCGGCGCTGCTCCTCGGGCTCGCGGCCGCCGCGAGCGCTTCCGGCCTCGTGTCGTGGCGCATGTCGCGCCGGCTCGCCCGCCCGCTCGAGCAGATCGGTGGAGCGACCCGCGAGCTGGCGATCGGTCGCTACGACGTGCGGGTACCCGGCGCCGACACCACCGAGCTCGACGAGCTGGCCGGGGACGTCAACCAGCTCGCCCACGAGCTCGACACCACCGAGCACCGCCGGCTGCGCCTGATCGGCGACGTCGCGCACGAGCTCCGCAACCCGCTGAGCACGATCGAAGGCACGATGGAGGCCCTGCTCGACGGTGTGGTCTCCGCCGACGACGACACCTACGCCCGCATCGGCCGGGAGGCGGCGCGGCTCCGGCGGCTCGCCGACGACCTGTCCTCCCTCTCCTCGGCGGGCGAGCTCGCCGAGTTGGACAGGGAGTCCGTCGACCTGGCCGCGATCGTCGCCGACGTGGTGGCGCAGCTCGAGCCGCAGGCCACCGCGAAGGGTCTCCGACTGACCCTCGAGCCCGCGGCGCCGACCGTGGTGCGCGGCGACGGCGACCGGCTCACCCAGGTGCTCACGAACGTCGTCGGCAATGCCGTGCAGTACACCGACATCGGAGGCGTGACCGTGCGGTCGACCTCAGACGAATCAGCCGTCGTGATCGAGGTGTCCGACACCGGCCGAGGACTGGCAGCCGACGAACTGACTCGAATCTTCGAACGCTTCTACCGGGTCGACGAGCACTTCGGGGACGGCACAGGTGTCGGATTGGCGATCGCCAAGCTGATCGTCGAAGCGCATGGCGGCACCATCACTGCCACCAGCCCGGGGGACGGACTCGGGACCACCGTCGTGATCGAGCTTCCGGTCGTTGACGGTGGGTCGGCACTGCGGACTGGGTGATACGCCACGACGACGATCGCGCGTGTCGGCCGTCCGATGAACGCGCGAGCGGGGATGGTCCGCCGGTGATCGGGCGCCCGCATCGTCAGCGAGCTCGTCGAGCACCTCGACCTGAGCGACGCCGTCCTGGTCGGCCAGGACTGGGGCGGACCGATCGGCATCGACGTCGCCAGCCGCGACCCCGACCGCTGCACCGGCCTCGTCCTCGGCGACACTTTCTTCTTCCCCGCCCTGCGGCTGCAACGGGCGTTCGGCACGACCGTGACCAGCGACATCATGGGCCACCAGGTCATGCAGCGCAGCCTGTTCGTGCGCCGCATGCTGCCGACGCTGCTCCAGACCGAGCTGACCGACGCCGAGCTCGCCCACGACGCCAGGAAGGCCATTGCAGCGGAGGCCATCCTCAGGTTGATTCGCGTCACGGACGCACCGTTCGGGCGGGTGGGCGACAGGTCGAGTTCCTACCGGCCCCAGTCGATCGAGTCGGCGCGAAGCGTAGGGTTCGAGCATGGACGCCCTCCCATCCATCGCACAGCTCGAGCGGCTGTTCGGTTCGCCGCCGGTCTCTGTTGCCGAGACAGCGCTGGGCCAGGTGCTACCTCTGGCCAAGTGGCCTGAGGGCGAGGTCAAGGTCGAGGCGAGGACTGGTGGGCGGGCCGCGATCGCCTACCTGAATCCTCGGCAGCGACATGTGTCCATCGAAGTTCGAGCTCAGGGCGAGACCATCGCTCAGCTCGACCTGCGCGAGGTCGACAGAGTCGACGCAGTGGTCCGAGCAGGAGGCGTCGCTGCTCTGAACGTAACCCTGGATCGACAACTCGCGTCGCTGAGCGTCCGCCCCGATGTCCGTGTGCTGTTGCGAGCAGGTGTGCCGAAGACGACTGCCGAGCACACCAGCGGTGAAGCTCAGTGGTATGCAGACCCATCAGGGCGGTTCGAGCTGCGGTACTGGAACGGCGACGACTGGACCGAGCACGTCTTCGCAGCTGGCTCCAGAGGCGTGGACCCACCGGTGTACTGAGAGACGCGACAGGGCGGACTCAGGTTCTCCTGAGCCGTGCTTCGGGTCTCTCGCGTGGCCGAGGAGCCTCACTGCCCGCTCAGCGGCGTCGATCCGGCGGGGTCGTCCTGACTGCTCGGGCCGCGCTTCCGAGCGACCGGCGTCGTTCGCGTCAGGCGAGTGAACGGGCCTCGTCCGGGGGCTGCCCGATCACCTCGGCGACGTCGTGCTCGTCGGCCGGTTGGCGGGTGATGCGGGCGGCCTGCACTCGGTCGAGCCGGAACCACCGGCCGGCGGCACGGAGTCGGCAGTACGCCAGGAGGTACCAGATCCCCGAGATCTCGACCAGCTGGAGCGGATCGACGCGGCGGCTGGTCGATGTGCCGTCCGCGTCGACGTAGTCGATCGCGACGACCCGACGCTCTCGAACGGCGCGATCGATCACCTTCGCCGTGGGATGTCTGGCTTCGCCTCCCAGGGTCCAGATCCGCAAGAGGAGGTCGTCGACCTCTGCTCGCTCGTGAGGGTCGAGCACCGCCAGCACCTTCGAGAGCGCGACGCTGGCCTCGGTGGCGAAGGGGACGTGGGTCTGCGAACGAAGCGCCACGGCGATCGCCGCCGCCTCCCCGGCGGTCAGCGAGAGATCGACGTCCGGCCGGCGCTGCTCCAGGAGGCGATACCCACCGCCAGGTCCCGGCGTCGACCAGATCGGTACGCCGGCGGTCTGGAGTGCGGTGATGTCCCGCTTGATCGTGCGGGTCGACAGCTCGAACTGTTCGGCCAGTGACGTCGACGTCCGACCGCCGGACCCTGCGGCGCGCAGCTCGGCAGCCAGCGCGTGCAGTCGATCGGTGCGGTTCATCGAGATCCAGTGTGGCCGGAGATGGTGACAGACAGGTGTCACCATCTGTCTGTCACCATTGCGTTGTACGGAGAGGTGGCTCCCGATCACCGACCGTCGATCCACGAAGCGAGTTGGCATGAACCTGCAGATCACCATCGACACCGCCGACCCCCATCGACTGGCCGCCTTCTACCAAGGCGCCGGCATCGGCTACAGCGCCGAGGACCACACAGCGGCGGTCGAGCAACTGGCGGCACAGGGCCTCATCGGCCCCGACGAGATCGTCCGGCTCGGCGAGCGGCAGGGCTTCACCGCGACCGCCGCATGCAGCGATCCGACCGGCCGGCTCCCCCGCCTGCACTTCCAGCGAGTCGACGAACCGAAGACCGGCAAGAACCGCCTCCACCTCGACCTGCAGTTCCCCGGCGACGCCGACGCCCGCGACGATCTCGTCGATCGACTCCTCGAACTCGGTGCGCGCGAGATCGGTCAAGGAAGCCAGGGTCCGGCTCACCACTGGGTGATCGTCGCCGACCCCGAGGGCAACGAGCTCTGCGTGTCGAACTGAGCGGGACGCAGAGGACGATGGTGGGACGAGCGATCGACGAATCGACTGAGATCGCAGCGGCGGCGGCGCGTATCTCCGAGCTCATCCGAACCCACGACCTCTCCACCCAGGTCCCCTGGCTCGGCCGATGGAAGGTCCGAGACGTGGTCGCCCATCTCGGCGGCGTGCACCGATGGGCGGCGCGCATCGTGCGCACCAAGTCGATGGACGGACCCGGCTTCAGGAAGTCGAAGCTCGATGGCTCCGAGCTGTGTAATTGGTTCGACGAAGGCGCCGACGAGCTCGTCGAGGTGCTCGCGTCGAACCCGCTGGACGATGCCTGCCCCAACTTCAACCCGGGCTCGGACGCCACCGTCCACTTCTGGGCGCGCCGGCAGCTGCACGAGACGACGGTGCACCGATGGGACGTCGAGGCCGCAGTCGACGACGTGACGCCGATCTCGCCGCACGTCGCAGCGGACGGGGTCGACGAGTATCTCGACGTCTTCGTCCGGACCCGCGGCAAGCAGACGCTCGTCGCGCCGCTGACGCTGACATCGAAGCGGCCGGCGCGATCGTGGGCGCTCACGCCGTCCACTCGGCCCGGCCGCGTCGACGTCGCCGCCGGCAAGCTGACCGACACCCCCGACGAGATCGTCGGCCCGCCGCAGGACCTCCTGCTCCTTCTGTGGGGCCGGCGAGCGCTGTCCACCACCGACCTCACGGTGCACGGATCCCCCGAGGTCGCCGCCAGCCTCAAGGACCCGGGCTAGGGGTCCCGCGACGCCGGTCACCCTACGTCGGACACCCCTGGCAAGACGACGAGCCGGCCGCCGCGAGCGCGGCGATTCCCGAGCCGAGTCCGCACGAGCGCATCGCGAGCGGGACGCATCGGTCAGCCGTTGCGCCCGCATGCAGCTCCCGACCTCTCAGCCGAGGGCCCAGGCCGGGCGGGCGACACGGAACGGGCGGTGTCCGGTGACGGCGAGGCGGGCGAGGACCGCAGTCGAGAGCGCCACGCCGCTGGCGCCACCGATGAGGAGCGTCCCGTCGACGATCGTGATGCCGTAGAGCAGGAAGATGGCAGCCTCGACCCAGGCCATGAGCCACATCCCGGCGGCGACACCGCGCAGATCGCGCGTTCGAAACGTCGCGAGCACCGCCGGCGCCAGCTGCACGCCGTAGCCGGCACCGATCGCCAGACCCGCCAAGAACCAGCCGCCGACCAGCAGGAACGGCAGCGGGAACAGACCGACCGCCGCGCCGAGTGAGACGGCGCGCAACTCGCCCCACCCGCGCAGCCGGATCCACGTGACGACGATCAGCGCATAGACGGCCGCACCCACCGCCGAGACAGGCACGAGTCCCCACACCCGCTCGGCGAGACCATAGGAGAGCCACCACAGGTTCATGGCCAGGCTCAGCCCGGCCCAGGGGCCGGACAGACCCTCGCACCGGCCGGTCCGGATCAGCCGCACCGCTTGCGGGAGCGCCATCGTCGCACCGAGCAGGTTGGCGACGATCAGCAGCACGGTCATCACGGTGGGCGGCAGAACTGGCGACATCGGCGACTCCCCTCGCAGAGCATCTGGACTTCGGATGGTTTCGTGTGACGTGAGGGTTGTTTCACAGTTAGACCCTTACATTGAGTAATGTTCTATCACGTGTTAGCTCGTTACACCAGCGCGATTCGACGTACACTGCGTCCATGCATGTGGCATCGGTCACCGACGCCGAGATCCGGATGACGCTCGAGGTGATGGTCGACGTCGCCAACGGCCTCATCGAGGAAGATCTCGACCTGCGCCGTGTGTTGTCAGAGGCAGGGTTCAGCCGGGCGCCCGACGCGTCGGCGGCGTCGATGAGGCGTGCCGAGCAGCGGATGGCCCAGCTGTTGCCGTTCCTCCGCGAGCTCGGCGAGCTCGACGTTGCGACCGCGGCGACCAGGATCAACGGGGAGCTCACCGAGCTCCCCATCACGCCGTCGATCGTCGACCACGACGACGTCGGGCCGCACATCCACTGGACGCCCTCGACCGCTACGTTCGACGATCAGTTCATCGCCGACGTGCTGATGTCGCTGACCCACGAGCTCTGCGACAACGGCACCATCAGGTTCGGGCGGTGCGGCGCCGACGACTGCGAGCGCCTCTTCTACGACGCCACCCGCAACCGGTCGAAGCGATTCTGCAACGACCCCCGCTGCGCCAGCCGCACCCACACGGCCGACCACCGGGCCCGGCAACGCGCCCGCTGACCGACCGCCCGGCGGCGTCGATCGTCAGCCGTCGATCGTCAGTCGACCGTGGCGAGGAAACGAGAGGATCCCACATGCGGTCGGCGAACGGCTCCGGTCCGTGTACGCCGCGCCGGCGACGACACCATCGAGCTCGACGACGACACACACCGGTGCTCCTCGAGTGTGCCGTCGAAGAAGCCGGCGAGCATCTCGCCGAAGTCGCCCAGCTCGTCGGATTCGAACATCTGGTTGTCGAGCGCGAGCTGCTCGATCGCATCGTTGTCGGCCGGTGTGACAGTTCGAACGAGTGCGGTCGACATGCGGTCGATCCTGTGGGCGACGGCCACCGCACCCGCAGTGCTTCGACGGCCACGAGACGTGTGCTCGTCCGGGTTGGTGGCGCGCGCTGCGGTCAGGCGCTCGTGACGATCGACTCCCGCTGCGCCGTCGGGACCGGAGCGCGCTGATCGACCACGACCGGCGTCTTGACGATCATGTCGTGGACGGCCCGGTTCTGGTCGTCCCACAGCGGCCAGAGGACGTTGATCAACCCGGCGAGGCCACTCGTCGGTCCGTTCGCGATCGAGACCACGAGGCCCTTGATGACGAACTCGCGCAGGAAGGCGGTCCCCGCATCGAACGGTTGGCCCGACTCCTGCACGACCCTGATGTTCGCCGCCCGCTTCCCGACGGTGCGGCCGTCGGTCTTCCACATCATGATCGAGGGATAGAGCCAGCCGGCGAGCAGCGCGACTCCGCCGACGATGAGCCCGGGCACCCAGCCAGCGGCGAGCCCGACTCCGACGCCGATCAGCACGGGAATGACCCACACGATCACGAAGTCGATCAACCCCGCACCAACGCGCGGCCACCATCCCGAGAGCTCGTAGGAGACGCCGCCGGCGACGAACCGGCCCGGCTCACCGACCGCTGGAGCCGCCGGCCCCGGTGGGGGTGGCGGAGGCGGAGGCATCGACGCAGATTGGGGTGGGTACCACTTGCCATCCGACGCGAGCCACCAGTCGGGACCCCGCTGCGTATCGCTCATGCCCCCGTCTACCACCTCCTCGGGCGGCC
>NZ_JASJCS010000107.1 GCF_030065885.1 Ilumatobacter sp.
CCGGTGGGGTTGACGGCGGTCAGGTTGAGGACCGCGGCCGAGGCGTTGGCGGGGACCCCGGCGCGGCCAGTGACCTGCAACTCATAGGTCGAACCCGCGGGCTGAGCTGCTTCGACGGAGGTCGGCGTGCGTTCCGCGCCCACGGCGACGCCGACGACGAGTCCGATGACGAGGCCGACCGACAACAGTGTGCTGCGGCGTGACCCGGGCACACGGAAGCGCCGCTGAGACCATGACGGATTCATGACGATCACGTTACAGAATCGGCGGCCGGCGATGTGGACATGCTCAATATTTCGACAAGAAGTTCACCCACCTTGAGGAAGAACCTGGTCAGCGTGGTCGCCGCCGACCGAGCGGTGGCCCCGTGGCCCGGTAGCGTGCGCCGACGTGCCGGTGCGGTGGGGTGCTCGACGGGTTGCCGGGCTGGGGATCGTCGTACTCGCGACCGCCACGGCGTGCAGTGGTTCGGACCCTCGTGGCGTCGCCGGCGTCGATGTCTCCGCGGCCCCGGCGAGTGAGCGCGGGGCAGTGGCCGACGTGGTCATCCGCGACGATCGCCCCGGTCGGCGGCTCGATCGCCGCGTGCTCGGCACCAACGTGCCCGCCTGGCTCGGCCCCGAGACCCTCGCCGATCCGACGTTCCGGTCGACCACCGTCGCCTCGGGCGTCACGACGGCTCGGATGCCGGGCGGCAGCTGGAGCAACGGCTACGACTGGCTGGCATGCGAGAACGGCGACGACGGCTGCTTCTGGACGTGGGCCGCACGACCGAGCGATTTCGCGGCGTTCCTGCGCGCCACCGGCCTCGCGGGTGTCTGGACCGTCTCGATCAACGCGAGCGCGCAGAGCTCGGCGGCGGCAGTGGCGTTCTTCAACGGTTCGGTCGACGACGACCGGGCCATCGGGGTCGACCGCGACGGCGTCGACTGGCAGACGGTCGGCACGTGGGCCCGGCTCCGCGCGGCGCACGGCAACCCCGACCCGGTCCGGATCGAGACCTGGGAGGTCGGCAACGAGGTCTACGGGGGCCGGCCCGATGCAGGGGGCGAGCAGTGCGCATCCTTCGGGTGGGAGGACGTGTGGACGTGCGATGGCACCGAGTACGTGCGCGGTGACGAGCGACACGACGGCTTCCTCGATCATCGCCGGGCGATGGTCGCCGTCGACCCCTCCATCCGCGTCGGTGCCGTCGGCGTCGGCGATCCGGCGTCGTGGTCCGAGTGGGGCCACGAGGTGATCGAGTCGGCCGGCGAGGGCCTCGACTTCTACATCGTCCATCAGTACGGCTTCGACCGGTCGCCGCCCGGCGACGAAGCGGTCCGGCGACCCGCCGACATGTGGCCCGCCCTGCTCGACTCGGTGCGCAGCGCGCTGCCCGAGACGGTGCCGATCGCGGTCACCGAGTACAACCTCGTCTCGTTCGAGGCCGGCGACACCGATCGGTCGATGACCCGTGCCATGAACGCGCTCTACGTCGCCGACTCGATCGGCCAGTTCGCCGTCGGCGGCGTCGAGCTGGCGAACCACTGGAACCTCGCGAACGGCACGACGTCGAGCGGCACCGACTACGGCATGATCGATGTCCGTGACGGCTCGGTCTTCCCGCAGTACCACGCCATGTCGTTGTGGGGCGCCACGGGTGCGCAACTGCTCGAGCTCGAGGTGTCGAACGCCATCGACGACGTCCGCATCTACCCGACCCGGCGCGCCGACGGCTCGCTGGCCGTGATCCTCATCAACGTCGGCGCCGCTCCGACATCGCTCGACATCGGGCTCGCCGGCACGGCGCCCACCGTCAACGGCACCCTCCGCACCCTCCGGGCCGACGACCTGCGGGCCGACGACCTGATCGAGGACGACCCGATCGCGGTCACGGCGGCCGACGGGCAGCCGCTGACGATGGACCTGCCCGCGTGGTCGCTGAGCCTGCTGGAGGTCGCTCCCCGTGGCTGAACGCCGACCGGTCCTGTTGACGGTGTCGGGCACGATCCCCGGTGACCTCGACCAACAGGTCGCCGAGGGGCGGCGGCCCTGCGCGGATCACCGCGTGCTCGCGGCGGCGATGGACGCCGACGTGGTCGACGTCGAGCGTGCGCTCGAGGCGACGGGGCGCGTCGGCCGCGTGCTGCGCCGCGTGCTCGGTGTCGGCCCGTTGCTCGCTTGGTACTCGTTCCGGCGGCGTCGTGACTACGACGTGCTGCTCACCGACGGCGAGCAGGTCGGGCTCCCCCTCGCCTGTCTCACCCGCGTGTTCGGCAGCGGCGGGGCGCGGCACGTGATGATCGTCCACATCCTCTCGGTGCCGAAGAAGGTGGTCCTCGTGAAGGCCGCGCGGCTCGCCCGGCAGATCGACCGCTACGTCGTCTACTGCACGAGGCAGGCCGAGTTCGTCCGCGACGAGCTCGGGGTCCCTGCGGCCGCGGTCGTGGTGTCGACGTTCATGGTCGACACCGAGTTCTTCGCACGCGACCGTGCCGAGGCGACCCCCCGCCGTCGCATCTGCTCGGCGGGGCTGGAACGGCGCGACTACCCGACGTTGATGCAGGCGGTGGAGGGGCTCGACGTCGAGGTCGTCATCGCGGCCGCGAGCCCGTGGTCGAAGCAGCCGGATTCGTCGGCCGACCGGCCGATCCCCTCGAACGTCGAGATCCGGCGGCTCGACCTGTTCGAGCTGCGCGAGCTGTACGCGTCGTGTGCGTTCGCGGTGATGCCGCTCGTCGACGTCGAGTTCCAGGCCGGCATCACGACGATCCTCGAGGCGATGTCGATGGAGCTGCCGGTCGTGTGCACGCGGACCGCCGGCCAGACCGACACGATCGTCGACGGCCGGACCGGCATCTACGTGCCGCCGGGTGACCCGGTCGCGCTGCGGGCGGCGATCGAGCGGCTGCTGGGTGACGAGCAGGAGGTCGCCCGGATCGGCCGCGAGGCCCGGCGCTGGGTCGTCGCGAACGCCGATGTGGTGCGCTACGCCGATGCGGTGGCGGCGGTGGTGGCAGGTGTGTCGGACCGCTCGGCCGGTTGATCGTCCGGCGCGCGAACTCGCTACGTCGATGCTGTAGCGGCAGTCGTCGGGTCGGACACGTCGACCGCTTCCCGGGGTGGCGGGCCGGCCGGACTCCGCGCCGGCAGCGCCTGGGCGCAGATCGCGGCGGCGAGCCCCAGGAACACCATGTTGCGGGCGTCCCACGACACGTCGACGTACGTGTACACCAGGAACATGACGGCGTAGAGCAGCGCCGATTGCGTCACGACGACGTCGACGCCGTCGTTCATCGTGCGGAGGCGCCGCGCCCCGAGCACGATGATCCTGGCGAACAGGTAGAACATCGCGGCGAAGCCGAAGAACCCGGTCTTGAGCCAGAACCACAGCACCGAGTTGTGCGGCACGTACGGGTTGAGCTCGAACACCGCGATGTCGGGCAGCGGGACCGGACGGTAGAACGGTCGCCCGAAGCCGATGCCGAGCAGCGGGTCGCTCTTGATGGTGAAGTTGACGTCGAAGGCCTCGATCTGGCGGTACAGATCGGAGTTCTGGTCGGCCTCCGTGGCCGCACCGGGCACGATCACCGACTTGACCGCCTGGGCCGGGAAGCCGACCGTTCCCTGGTTGTTCCAGAACACGCCGAGGTAGCCGACCGTGAGGATGATCACCGCCGGGGCGACGAACCAGAACCGCCGTCGGTGGCGCCAGAAGAGCACGATCAGCAGCATGACGATGCCGATCGACAGCGACGCGATGCCCGCTCGACGCTCGGCGATCAGGACGACGAAGACCGTCGGCACGAGGGCGACGAGCAGCGCGGCCCTGGCGAGCCCCGCACGGGCGGGCAGGAGCACGAGCCCCAGCGCGGTGACGATGATCAGGTTGTGTCCCAAGGTCGAGCCGTGCTCGTTCAGGCTCTCGAGGGCGTCCTTCTGACCCTGGTCGAGCTGGCCGTAGTAGGCGATCGACAGCAGCGTCTGCACGAACACGCCGGCGAGCACCCACCAGAGGGCCGTGCGGAGGTGGGCGGGCGAGCGGCAGACGTTGACGGCGATGCTGAACACGAGCAGCAGGTAGAAGAGCGGTCGGGCCTCGAGCACCGCGACGCGCAGGTCGCCGCCGCTGAGCACGACGCCACGAGCGAACCCGAGCACGACGAACATCGTCACGACCAAGATCGGCAACGTCAGCGGTGACGGGTCGACGAGCCGTCCGGTCCGGGCGTAGTGGGTGACGGTCGTCACCGCGAACCCGACGATCAGCGTGATGTCGAGCGGGCTGATCGTCAGGGCGTCGGCCACGTACGAGATCGATTCGCGGCTCGAGAGGTTCTTGACGAACGGGAACCAGGACACGGTGGCGATGTCGCTGATGGCCGTGAGGAAGACGGTGATGTAGAGCGTTGCGCGCGGCCGGTACGTCCAGCTCATGACCAGCACGACCAGGACGGCGAGGCTCAGCCCGAGGAAGGGTTCGGTGATCCGGCTCCGCGCGAACGCCGCGATCATCAGGCCGCCGCCGACCATCACGACGTAGACCAGCCACCACAGCTGCCGGTCGTACCGGATCTGATCGTCGGAGTGCAGCGCGACGTCGGCCGGCGCGCTCATTGCACGACTCGGAGGCTGTAGAAGCTCGCAGCCACGACCGTCGAGAGCGCGAGCAGCAGCATCGGCCGCTCACGGATCCGACGCCCCGCCGAGGAACCGCCGATCAGGAAGCAGATCACCAGGAAGGCGATCAGGACCTGCATGGGTGCTCGCGCCCGATCACTCGCCGAGCAGGCGGCGGAGCCGGCGCGGAATGCTGGTCCGGTACCGGTTGAGCACGACGCCGAGGTTCGGCGTGGGCTGCGTCGCCTCGAGCGCACGCTGGAACTGGTTGACCGAGGTCGCCCGGTGGCGGACCACGAGCAGCGAGGCATCGGATCGACGGATCAGCGTCAACCCGTTGGCGTTGGCGAGGACCGGGGGGATGTCGAAGATGACGTGGTCGAACTCGGACGTGAGGACGTCGAGCAGCCGGTCGAACTCGGGCGAGCGGACGATCACGTTGCGCTTGTGCTGGGGCACCGAGCCGGCAGTCAGGCTCATGAGCTGCGGCAGGTCCGGTGACGTCTGGAACGCCGACAGGATGTTGGAGCGGTCGGCGAGGATGTCGATCAGGCCCGGGCGGCCGTCCATCGGGTTGACGGTGTGATCGAGGGCGAGCCAGCTGCAGTCGACCCAGCAGACGTACTTGCCGGTCTCCTGGGCGATCAGCGTGGAGAGGGCCTGGGACACGAAGGTCACGCCCTCGCCGCCCAGCGCCGAGGTCACCGAGATCGTCGAGGGCAGGCCCTCGCCGTGGCGGAGCTCGTACCGGTTGACGATCGTTCGCAGCGCCTCGGCCAGCTCGACGGGGATCTCCTCGTAGCGGAGCATCGCCGTGGTGACATCGGGCCCGTGCAGCAGGTCGGGGAGGCCCGGTGAGATCGCGTTGTCGTCGTGCGGCGCGTCGACGGCGCCGTCGGGCTGCAGCTCGTGATCGGGTCGATCGTCGACCACCGAGGCGTCGCGGCCGCGGCGCGATCGTGACGTGCGGATGCCGGCCATCGTCAGACCCCGACCTTCTGGGGTTCTTCGGCGGTTTCGGGGCCGGGTGCGCGCTGGCGCTTCCGCCGTCGATGGCCGGCCGTCCGCTGGGCGAGCCGCAGGACCGGCACGACCGCGACGAGCTCGACGCCGTCGAAGCGCCGGAGATCTGATGTGGACGCCACCGATTGGTCGAGCACGGTCGCGATCAACAGCAGCCCCGCCACGATGATCACCCCGAGCAGCGTGAACGAGACGAGGGTGAGTGCCCGCTTCGTCAGCGTCGACTGGGGAGCCGTCGGCACCTTCGGTTCGTCGATGATCGTCAAGCTGCGGCCGGCCTCGCTCCGCGACTGGGTGACCGCCAGCTTGGCCGAGTCGATCTGCTCTTGCGTCGACCCGGCCTTCGCCCGCGCGGCGTTGAGCGCGTCGGTCAGCCGCGTGAGCTGCAGGTCGACGGCGACCGTGGCCTGCTCGTCGTCGTCGAGCTCGCTGACGGCGGCGATGAAGTCGTCGAGGTCCTGCTGCGCAGCATCGACGTCGACCTGGTAGTCGGCGAGCTGGGCGGTGTAGAACGCCTCGGCCTCGGACGATTGGCTCGCGACCGACTCGGCGAGGAACTCCTGGTACGCGGCGATGGTGCCCTCGACGAGGCCGAAGGTCGTCTGCGGGTCACCCCACGTGGCGTCGACCTTGACGAGCGACGTGCCGTCGGCCGACGACCAGACGCTGTTCCTGATCGACTCGAGCTGGAGGACGCCCGATTCGATCGCGTCGTCGAGGCCGGCACGCTCGGCCACCGACTCGACGAAGGCATCGGTCCGCAGCTGTTCGTTGATCGTCCGGCTGGCGGCCGCGGCGGGCGTCTCCCAGTACTGCTGGGCCACGCCGCCGATCGGCTGATCGGGCACGAGCGGGTTGCTCGACGCGCTCAGCACGCCGGTCGTGTGGTACAGCTCGAGCGTCTTGCTGGCCTGCAGCAGCCCGAGCATCGCGAACCCGACGATCGGCACGAGCAGCCACGCCGCCCGCCGAAACGCGTTGTCCGTCAACCGCCACCAGAACGCCGACGCGGTCGTGCGTTGCGCCGTGCTTCTCGTCGTTCCGGGCTCGCTTCCCGCCTCGCTCGCCATGCCGAACAGCGTAGTCCAGGCTGTTCGGTGGTTGCTCGGCGTTCTCGGTCAAGATGCGGGCGTCGTGGTCATGCAGGGTGTTCGGGCCGCCACTGCTCCGAGCAGGCGAGCATCGACGGCGCGATGCCGAGCTGCTCGACTCGCAACCGGACCGCTGCCGGGTCGCCCTCCCAGATGACCGGGCGGTCCGCTCGCCGGGCGAGGCCCACCAGGCCCACCAGCCGCGCCGCCGCAGGATCGGGGAGCGCCGGGCCGTCGACGGCATGGATCCGCAACGATGCGCCGTGCGCGATCGCCGACGCGGCGGCGGCGTACGCACCGTCGTCCGGCTGGGGAGGGCCGGTGGGCTCGACGTCGACCTCGTCGGGGCCGATGGCGATCGAGAGGCCGCCGTGCCGGCGGCGGCGCCGGTGGGCGCGCCATTCGCTGGCGAACCGCGGCACCATGACCCGGATGTCGTGCGCATAGCGGCGGCCGAGCCGCTTCGGCTCCTGCACGGCCCTGGCGACCCACTCGAGCCCGACCCGCTGCACCCACCCGGGCGCCCGCCGCCGCTCACCGACCAACATGTCGACCGAGCCGCCGACGCCGATCATCACGGGCACCCGGAGCCGATCCCGGTGGGCGCGGATGAACAGCTCCTGCTTCGGGTTGCCGAGCGCGACGCACAGGATGTCGGGATCGACCTCGGCGATCGAGTCGAGGACCTCGTCGCCGATCTCGGCGACGTCGGTGATCATCGGGCCGGGATCGATCGACACGCGGGCATCGGGGTACCGCTCGGCGATCAGCTCGCGGGCGCGGGCGGCGACGTCGGGGCTGGACCCGAACACGTGGACACGCCAGCCCGTGCGCTGTGACTCGTCGAACAGGCGCGGGACGAGATCCGAGCCGGCCACCCGCTCGGCGAGCGGCATGCCCAGCAGCGACGACCCCCAGACGATCGGCATGCCGTCGGCAAGGCACGCATCGGCACGTTGCAGGATCTCGGTGATCGAGCGGTCGCCGAGCGCGTTCACGAGGAAGTCGACGTTCACGGTGGCGAGCTGATGACCGCGGCCGTCGGCGCGGCCGCGGCGCACGAACTCGCCGAGGAGTTCGACGGTCTCGTCCATCGTGAGGTCGTCGATCGGGATGCCGAACAGGAGGGCCGGTGGCCGGGCCGGGCGCACGTCGGGTCCGGGGTCGCTCGTCATGTCGCATGCCCCACGTGCTCGACGTCGTCGACGTGCTCGACCTGCTCCGCGTGCTCGATGTTGCGCTGCGTCCGCGTCCAGGCGACGTCGCCGTCGGGCGCCGCCACCGACAACCAGAGCCTGGTCTTCCAGATGAGCATGCGGGGAGCCGACAGCAGGCTCCGGTACATGCGCGCCGGCGCCCTCACGGCGTAGAGCCCGGCGAGGGCGTGCACGACGAGCGCCGCCAGGGCCAGCACGTCGAGGACCAGCAGCCGGCGGGCCGTGCGGCCGCCGAACACCGCTGCGACCGACGCGACGGAGATCGCGAGGACGTCGATCGCCGCCTGGACCGACAGCGGCGGGATGGTCTGGTCGGCCGCCGCATCTGCGAGGGCGACGCGGTTCGCCCGATCGGCGATCGCGCGGCGGACGAGGGCCGGGACGAATCGGCGGGCGATGTCGATGCGCCCCCGCTCCCACCGCTGGTTCTGGGTCTCGGCCTGCCCGAGGTCGTGGGGCATCTCCGCCCTGAGCACGGCATGCGGCACGTAGCTGACGGCGTGACCGTCGAGCAGCAGTTCGACCTGGAACTCGGCGTCCTCGACGAGGTGGCCGCTCCACCGGCGTCCGGCGAGGACGTCACGACGGAACACCATGCCGTTGCCGTACAGGCCGGCCGAGGCGCCCAGCCGACAACGGGCCAGCGGTCGCAGGTGGTGCCGGCAGGCCAGCGCCGCATACCGGAAGCTGGTGGTCGGCGTCGCCTCGGGTTCGCGAACGGTGTAGTGCCCCTGCGCGACGGCGGCGCCCGCTGCGACCGCCGCGTCCATGGCGGCCAGGAAGTTGCGATCGACCGAGGTGTCGGCATCGACCACGACGATGGCGTCGAACGGTTCGCCTGCGGCGTTCAGCCGGTCGTGCAGCCAGTTCAGTGCGGGTCCCTTCCCGGGATCATCAGGGGCCATGCGCTCGTGAGCGTTCCAGCCGTGCGAGCGCACGACCTCGGCGGTCGAGTCGGTGCAGTTGTCGGCGACCACGTGCACCGAGAACCGGTCGGGCGGGTACGCGAGCTCGTGGAACGATTCGAGGGTCGCGCCGATGCCGGCGGCTTCGTCGTGTGCGGGGACGACGATCGCGAAGTGCGTCGTCACCTCGCGCCTCGCAGCGCCAGGTCGGGGCTGCCGGATGCCGACCGCGGTCAGTACCGTCAGGTACGCCGACGGGAGCGCCGCCACCGCCGACAGGGCACCGAGCGCCACCCCGCCTGCGAGCCGGATCGCACGCAGACCGAACGTCGATGCGGGCGTCACGGGGCACCCTGCGCCGCGGTGACGAGACGACTTCGACGGCACCGCTCGCGACGCTGCCGTCCGCTGCCGAACCCTGCCGCCGGCCCCGCCGGCTCGGCGCGCGCCGCGACCGGGTCGTCGTGGCACTGTTCGGAACGGTGCGGGGCTCGGTCGGCCGCCAGCCGAGCGATCAGCATGCGGGGAGTCTGGCACGCCGCCCGGGCGCGGCAGGTTCTCGAGGGCCGACCGCAGCCGGCGGGCACCGCTACCTTGACGGGATGCCGAGCGACGGGGTGATCGGGGTCCTGCGACAGGAGTGGAACGGCGTCCGACCGTTGCTCCAGATCGCGTTGATCGTCTCGCGGGCGATTCCGGACCTGATCGGCAACCGTTGCCGATCGTGGCTGCTGCGCGCCGCCGGCGTGTCGATCGGGCACGGCACGATCGTCGGCGGCGGGATCCGGATCGTCGGCATCGGCCGCGTGCAGGATCGTCTCTCGATCGGTGCCCGTGGCTGGATCAACGCCGGCAGCTATTTCGACGCCTCAGCGGCGATCGAGATCGGCGACGACGTCGCCATCGGCCAGCAGGTGCTGGTCCTCACCCAGACCCACGAGCTCGGGCCCTCGCGGCGCCGCGCGGACGTCCTGAGGTCGGCACCGGTCGTGATCGGCGACGGCTGCTGGATCGGGGCTCGGGCGGTCATCCTGCCGGGCGTCACCATCGAACCGGGTGCGGTCGTGGCGGCCGGCGCCCTCGTCCGATCGGACGTGCCGAGGGACACGCTCGTGGCCGGTGTGCCTGCGGGACCGGTTCGCCGGCTCGACTGACCACCACGGACCGACGACGGCGTCGCCTTGCGGCGCGCTTGACCTGCGGGCCCTGCGTGCCGATGAACACCTCTGTGGACGAGGGCCGGAGGTGCGACCGATCGTGGACATCGGCGTGATCAGCGACGGCGGTAGGATGTGGAGCCGATGAGTTGCAGGCCTGACGTCGTCGACGCAGTGGTCGAGGTGACCGGTCTCGACGCGGCCGAACTGCACGACGCAGCGACGCTCGAATCGCTCGACATCGACTCGCTCGACCTCATCGAGGTGGCGATGATCGTGGAGGAGCGTCGCGGCGTGGAGGTCGCAGGCGACGACTTCGAAGGCGTGACCACGTTCGGAGGAGCGGTCGCGGTATTCGACCGCCTCCTCGATGCCGGCGCGGTGTGAGCACACGATCTGCCTCCGTGATCGGCGCCGGCGTCGTGTCGCCCGCCGGGTCGACGGTCGACGACCTGTGGCGTGTCGTTCACGCCGCCGACGGGACGTTGGCCGAGGTCGTGACGTTCCCCGGGATGCCCGACAACCCCGCACTCGTGTGCTCGGCTGCGAACTTCGATCCCGCCGAACGGCTCGAACGCCACGAGCTCCGGCGCCTCGATCGCTCGCACCAGATGGCGATCTGGGCCGCCGACGATGCGATCGCCGAAGCGGGCGACGGGCCGACCGCCGATCGATGTGCCGTCGTCGTCGGCATCGGGATCGGCGCGGCTGCGTTCCACGAACAGCAGTTCGCCGCGTTCTCCGAGCGGGGGTTCCGGGCGGTGTCGCCGCTGGCGGTGCCGGTCGTGATGCCCAACTCGGTCGCGGCCCACCTCTCGCTGCGCTTCGGCTTCCGGGGGCCCTCGGTCACGGTGTCGTCGGCGTGTGCGTCCGGCACGATGGCGGTCGGCGAGGCGCTGTGGTTGCTCCGCACCGAGCGCGCCGACCGCGTGCTGGTCGGGGGTGTCGACGCGCTCATCACGCCGTCGGTCGTCGCACCGTTCCTCCGCATGGAAGCGATGTCGACGCGCGTCGGCGACCCCGAGGGGTCGTCGCGCCCGTTCGGCCCCGATCGCGACGGCTTCGTGCTGGGGGAGGGGGCTGCGTTTCTCGTCCTCGAGCGGTCGAACGGGGCAGCCGAGGGCCGCGGGACCATCCTCGGCTACGCGAGCAACTCCGACGCCCACCACGTCGTGGCACCCGCCGAGCACGGCGTCGGCGCCCTCGACTGCATGCGACTCGCCCTCGACGATGCCGTCCTCGCCCCTGCGGACGTCGGCCACGTCAACGCCCACGGCACCTCCACCCAGCTGAACGACCGGGCCGAGGCGGAGGCGATCGCCAAGCTGTTCGGGCCTCGCGCGCTGCCGGTCACGGCCACCAAGGGCGTCGTCGGCCACCTGATCGGCGCCGCCGGCGCCCTCGAAGCGCTCGTCGCGATCGAGTCGGTGCGTCGCGACGTCGTTCCCCCCACCGCCAACGCGTCCGAGGTCGACGGCGAGATCGATGCCTTGGTCGACGTCGCGCAGGCGGCCGTCACGCCCCGAACGTCGGTGGCCATCACCAACTCGTTCGGGTTCGGCGGGCACAACGCGACGCTGGTCGTGGGTCGCTGAGGGGTGGGCATGGACGACCGCGATCGAGGGGACGCCGACGGTCTCGCGCCGGATCAGGCGGACCCGACGCGTCCGCTCTCGGACGCGCAGCTGGCGATGTGGCTCGATCAACGCGCCGACCCGGCGACCATCGCCCACAACATCTCGACCGCCGTGCGCATCCGCACCACGGCCGATCCCACAGTCCTCCGGCCCGTGCTCCAGCGAATCGTCGACGTGCACGCCGTCCTGCGGACCTCGTTCACGGATCACGACGGTGAACCCCGCCGGGTCGTCCATCGCGACGTGCCGGTCGACCTCGAGGTGCACGATGCCGCCGACTGGACCGACGGGTCCGTCGCGCGGTTCGTCGACGACGATCACCGGATCGCGTTCGACCTCGACCGCCCGCCGCTCTGCCGGTTCCGGGTGCTCGACCGCGGTGCGGGCGAGTACGTGCTCGTCATCACGATCCATCATCTGGTGGGCGACCTCTGGACCATGGCGTTGCTCGGGCACGCGATCGCCGACGGCTACGCCGCGGTCGCCGACGGCGGCGAGCCCGACGCGGTGGCCGAGCCCGACGACAGCTACGACCGATTCGTCGAGTCGGAGCGCGCCTACGTCGACGGGCCGAAGGGCGAGCTCGCACGCGAGCACTGGCGCGAGCGGTACCGCACCCTGCAACCGCTCGACATCCCGGGTCGGCGGCCTCGCAGCGACGGGTTCACGGGTGACGGCGCGATCCACACCGTCACGCTGGCCCCCGAATCGTGGGCGCAGCTACGCGAGCGGGCCGCCGCGCTCGGCGTCCCGCCGCGCACGTTCGTGCTCGCCGCGTACCAGTTGCTGCTGGGTCGGTTGACCGGCGAGCGACAGGTCCACGTGCTGGAGATCAAGGCGAACCGCAACGCACGCCAATCGCGCTCGTTCGGGTGCTTCGTCAACCCCGTCCTGCGGACCGTCGGGTTCGAGGCGGCGGCGACCGCCGACGAGCTGCTGCGCGCGGTTCACGACGACATGACGTCGAGCCGCGCTCACGAGCGCTACCCGTTCGGCCGGATCGTCCGCGAATCCATGACGGGTCCACGGGACGGTCTGTTCGACGCCGCGTTCGCCTGGCAGAAGACGACCCGGGCGGTCGACCGCGACACCGTGTCCGCCCTCGCCGTCGGTGACCGCGGCGACTTCGTCTCGTTCGGGGCGGTCTCGGTCGCGCCGGTCGAGGCCGGCCTTCGGTCGGCGCCGTCGCCGCTGCTGCTCCTCGGTGCGGTGCTCGACGATCGGCTCGAGCTGGCCTTCGAGTACCAGACCGAGCGGTTCGATGCGCCGACGGTCGAGGCCTTCGCCCAGCGCCTGCTCGTCGTGCTCGAGCAGCTGATCGGCGACCCCGACGGCGACGTCGACGCGATCGACGTCACACTCCCGGCCGAGCGGGAGACGTGGCGTGTCGAATGGGACGCAGCGGGCAATGGCGTCGGCGGCGAGTCGGCGCTCGAGATGTTCGAGCGGTCGCTACGTCGCTCACCCGACGCGGTCGCCGTTCGGTGCGGCGACGAGGTCGCGTCGTATGCCGAGCTCGATGCTCGGGTCGACGGCATCGCGGGCCTGCTCCGCGACGCCGGCGTCGCCGACGGCGACCTGATCGGCGTCTGCCTCGAGCGATCGATCGACATGCTCGCCACACTCCTCGCCGTCTGGCGGGTCGGAGCCGCCTACGTGCCGATCGACCCCGGGTTCCCCGGCGAGCGGGTGCGTGCGATGCTCGAGGACGCCCAGGTCGAGTCGGTCGTCGCCCGCGAGCCGGCGTGGCGCGAGCTGATGGGCTCCGCGCCGACCTGCGACACCCTCGTGCTCGACCCGGCGGACGCGCCGGAGGGAGCGCCCGCCGGCGCGGGCGACTCCGGCGCTGGCGACGCGGGCAGCGACGGCTCGCGGATCGCCTACGTCACGTTCACCTCCGGCTCGACGGGCCGACCGAAGGGTGTCGCGGTCGACCACGGGAACCTCGCCAACCTGTTGGTCTCGATGGCGCACGAGCCCGGCCTCGCCGGCGACGACGCGATGCTGGCGACGACCACCCTCTCGTTCGACATCTCGGTGCTCGAACTGATGCTCCCGCTGTCGGTGGGGGCCGAGGTCGTGCTGGTCGCCCACCAGGACACGCTCGATCCCGCTCGCCTCGGCACCCTGCTCCGGTCGGTCACCGTCGCCCAGGGCACGCCCACGCTGTGGCGCATGTTGCTCGTGTCGGGATGGGCCGGCAGTCCGGAGCTGACCATCCTGTGCGGCGGCGAGGCGCTCCCGCCCGACCTCGCCGAGCAGCTGCTCGGTCGCTGCCGGGCGTTGTGGAACATGTACGGCCCGACCGAGACGACCGTGTGGTCGGCGATCCATCGCGTCGAGCCGTCCGACACGACCGGTGGCTCGGTCCCGATCGGTCGTCCCATCGCCGGCACCCGGCTCCACGTCCTCGACGAGCGCGGTCGCCTGGTCCCTGACGGCGTCGCCGGCGAGCTCTGGATCGCCGGGGCGGGCGTCGCCGACGGCTATGTCAACCGCGCCGACCTCACCGACGAGCGGTTCGTCCCCGATCCGTTCGTGGCCGGCCGCATGTACCGCACCGGCGACCTAGCCCGCCGACGTGCCGACGGTGCGTTGCTGTGCGAGGGGCGCGTCGACGACCAGGTGAAGGTGCGCGGGCACCGGATCGAGCTCGGCGAGATCGAGGCCGTGCTCGGACGCCACCCCGACGTCTCGGTCGGCGCGGCGACCGTCCACCGGCTCGACGACGCCGACGTGCGGCTGCTGGCGTTCGTCGTGCCGGCCCACGGCGACATCGACGTCGACGCCGTCCGAACCCATCTCAGGCGCTACTTGCCCGACTACATGCAGCCGGCGTCGATCACCGCGATCGACGCGATGCCGCTGACGCCGAACCGGAAGATCGACCGGCAGCGGCTCCCGCTGCCCACCGTCGAGCACCACGTGCTCGACGAGCGCCCGGCCACCGACCCGACGACCGTCGAGGGGGTGCTGTCGGTGTGCCGGCGGGTGTTCGGCGACGACGGCATCACCGCGGCCGACGACTTCTTCGCGCTGGGTGGGCACTCGCTCACCGCCACGAGGATCTGTGCGCGGCTCCGAGCCGAGATCGGACGCGACGTGCCGGTCCGCGCGATCTACGAGCACCCGGTGCTCGGCGACTTCGCGGCCTCGGTGTCCGCCTACCCGCAAGCGCCGGTCGACGACGGGCTCGGGGTCGTCACCGACGCAGTGCCGGGCGAGCCGCGTCCCCTGTCGCCGTCGCAGCGACGGATGTGGTTCATGCAGCAGCTCGACCCGGCGACGGCCGCCTACAACCTGGTCGGTGCCATCCGGGTCCGGGGCGACGTCGACGTCGCTGCGTTCGAGCTCGCGTTGACCCGGTTGGTCGAGCAGCACCCCGGCCTGCGCACCTGTGTCGTCGACGTCGACGGCGAGCCGATGGCAGCGGTTCGCGACCCCGCCCCCATCGCGATCCCGCTGATCGAGCTCGCCGACGGGGCGGACGATCCGCTGGGCGCGGTGCGGGCCGCCGTCCGCCGCCTGAGCCGGCGACCGTTCGACCTGGGGGTCGCGCCCCTGTTCCGCTTCGCCCGCTTCCGGTTGGCCGACGACGACCACGTGATCGGCGTCGTCATCCATCACCTGATCGCCGATCAGTGGGCGCTCGGCGTTCTGGTCACCGAGGTCGGTAGGTTGTACGCCGAGATCACCGCGGCCGACGAGCCCGACGGTGAAGCGATCACCGCCGTCCCGGGGCTCGAGCCGCACGCGGTCGAGCACGGCAGCGTGCTCGCGGAGCGCCGGGTCGACGATCAGCTCCGCTTCTGGCGCCGGCAACTCGACGGCGTCGGCGCGATCGAGTTGCCCACCGATCGTCCGCGCCACGACTGGTCGAGCGACGGGGGCGGCTCGGTGACGCTCGAGATCTCCGACGAGCTCCGCCGCAAGGTCGATGAGGTCGTCGTCGCCCAGCACGTGTCGGAGTTCATGGTGTACCTGGCAGCTCTCCAGGTGCTCGTCCACCGGATCACCGGCGACGAGGACGTGCCGATCGGCGTCCCGATCGCCAACCGGCACTGGCTCGACAGCGAGACGCTCGTCACGTCGCTCGTGAACACGGTGGTCATGCGCACCCATCTCGCCGGCGCGACCGGGCTGGGTGACGCCCTCGGTCGTGCCCGCCGGGTCGCCCTCGACGCCTACGACCATCAGGACCTCCCGTTCGAGCGGCTGGTCGACGACCTCCGGCCCGAGCGACATGGCCGGCGCTCGCCGCTGTTCCAGATCTTCCTCAACGTCCAGAACGCGCCGTTCGCGCTACCGCAGATCGAAGGTGTCGCGCTCGATGTCGTGCCCATCGAGCGCGAGGCAGCGCAGTTCGAGCTGTCGTTCTCGATCGACCCTGCGACGACGAACACCATCACGGTCGAGTACGCAACCGACCTGTTCGACGAGGACCGCGTCCGCGCCTGGCTGCACGAGTTCGTCGCGATCGCGTCCTCCTTCGTCGACCCGTCGACCCCGGTGTCGACGCACCTGCCAGGTGCATCGGCCGCCGTCGAACCACCGGTGCGTGAGCACGCCGTCGCCGGGCCGGCCGGCGGGGTGGCGTCCGACCTCGAACGGGAGCTGACCGACATCTGGGAGACGGTGCTCGGCACGGCACCGATCGACCGCCACGACGACTTCTTCGCGCTCGGCGGTCACTCGCTGCTCGCCGTGCGGCTGTTCGGTGAGCTCCAACAGCGCACCGGCCGGCGGGTGCCGCTCGCGACGCTGTTCGAGGCGCCGACGATCGCCCGCCTCGCCGACGTGATCGAGCGGGGCGGTTGGTTGCGGCCGTGGACGTCGATGGTCGAGGTCGTGCCGGGTGATCAGGGCCCTCCGCTGTTCGTCGTCGCGCCCTACCTCATCAGCGCCCTCTCGTTCCACGACCTGGGCGAGCAGCTCGGATCGGGGCACCCGCTGTACGTGTTCCAGCCCCAGGGGTTCGACGACGACGCCCCGGTCCACGACAGCGTCGAGGCGATGGCGGCGCACTACATCGCCGAGATGCAGACGGTGCAACCGGTCGGGCCGTACACGATCGCCGGGCACTGCGCCGGCGGCTGGGTTGCCTTCGAGATGGCCCGCCAGCTCCGGGAATCGGGCCACGAGGTGGCGCGCCTCTTCGTCGTCGACGTCGAGCCGCCCGGGATCGAGCGGCCGAAGGTGCGCTGGGGCCGCTACGTGCTGAGCCGCGTCGCGCTGTACGCGGGCAGCGGGCGCCTCGTCGACGCACTCGGCTGGCAGATGCGCCTGGCCCTGGCCCGCGTGTTCGGAGGCCGCGTCGGCGCCGCCGAGCGCCGTCGACTCGACCGCCTGCGCGGTGCTCACGCCGCCGCGCACGCCGCGTACCGAGGTGGGGAATTCGACGGCGACCTGCAGCTCGTGCGCAGCGACGAGTGGGCTCGGCTGGCCGACAAGGACTGGCACCTGGCGTGGTCCGACCTGATCAGCGGGACGATGGAGGTCGCGATCGTCCGGGGCGCACATTCGGGCCTCTTGAACGGCGACAGCGTGGCCGACCTCGCCGCCTCGATCCTCGCTGGGTCGGCGCCCTCCGCCCCGGGGTCGTGAGCCTGCGGCACGCGACGACACGCGCGTCCCGCTCGTCAACCCCGACCTGATGCCGTCAACCTCAACCTGATGTCGAGAGTCGGGGTCCGGCGTACCGGCGCCACCGCGATCGCGCTGCGTGGCCCGAGCGCTAGGTTGACGGAGGTGAACCGAGCGGCGGCGATGTCGAGCCCCGGTGCGCGACGGCGATCCGGCGGGCAGCGGCGGCGGTGGGTCGCGACCGCCGCCGCCGTGCTGGTGGTCCTCGCGGCGTGCGAGTCCGATGCGCCGAGCGCGGGCACCGACCAGGGAACCGACGACCCGACACCGTCGACGTCGGGGCCGAACACCACGCGCGCCGACGCGGTCGAGACCACCACGTCCGACACGTCCGAGCCCGCGAGCACAACCCCACCGCCGTCGACGACACCGGACGATCCGGCGACGTCGTCGCCCGACCGGGAGTTCGCCGCCGAACCCGTTCGGTTCAACGGCGTCTCGTTCGAGCTGCCGACCGTCCTCGACGTCGTCGCGACCGGCTCCCTCGAACCGTGGGGTGACGCCGGCGACGCCGTGCCGATGGCGATCGTGTTCGAGTTGGGCTCGTCGGCCGACCAGGGCGACGCGAACCGACCGCGACTCGAGGTCCGCCCGGTTCGCTCCTCGAACGGGCTGTTCTACGAGGGGATGACGCCCGAGTCCCGCGGCGCGGTCGAGCAGGTCGAGGCACGGATCGCCGACGCCGGCGGGCAGGGCGAGGGGCTGATCGAATCGCTCAACGGCGCAGGCGTGCGCTCGATCGAGTCGGGGCGCTACGAGTTCAGCGGGACCACGATCGACGGACGATTCGTGACGCTCCTGGACTTCCCGGCCGAGCCGACCGGCGAGACCGGGCCGGCGCTCGACGCCCTGGTCGCATCGCTGTTCGTCGACGCCGCCGAGGCCGCGCCCGACGACTCGGCGTGCGTCGACGACATCGAGATCCTCGAGAACCTGCGGACGCCGGCGGCCATCGTCGTCCCGCCGGGCGAGGTGTTCGCTGCCAGCTGGACCATCGAGAACACCGGCACCTGCACCTGGACCGACCGGTACGCGTGGGTCTTCACCGGCGGCGATCCGGTGATCATCGAGGACATCAGCGTGATCGACGTCGTCGAGCCGGGTCAGCAGTTCGAGATGACCGTCACGCTGCGCGCCCCCGACGAGGTCGGCGACTACACGGGCCAGTTCCAGCTGCTCGGGCCGTCGCGGTTCGAGCCGATCGGGCAGCCGGCGTTCTACCTCCTCGAGGTGGCGACGAGCTGACCCGCCCACACACGTCCGGCG
>NZ_JASJCS010000108.1 GCF_030065885.1 Ilumatobacter sp.
TTCGGCAGCGAGTCGCACCGCCTGATCGGCGAGGGTGGTGCTGCGGCGTTCACCCAGAACGCCGGCTTCAACGGCATCGTCGCCGCCCTGTTCGGCGCCCTCCACCCGCTCTACACGATTCCCGCCTCGTTCTTCTTCGGCGGCATGCTCACCGGCGGCATCTCGCTGCAGCGCGAGCTCCAGGTGCCGGCCGCCCTGATCGTCGCCCTCAACGGTGTCGTGGTCGTGTTCGTCGTCGGCAGCCTCAAGCTGCGCACCAAGCTGCAGGCCTGGGCCGATCGGGTCGGCCGGGCGGAGGCCGCCCGATGAGCGACTTCTTCACCGTCTCGGTCCTCGTCGCCACCCTGGCGTCCGGCATCCGGCTGGCGACGCCGTTCCTCCTCGCCGCGCTCGGCGAGACGATCGGCCAGCGCAGCGGCGTGCTCAACCTCGGCGTCGAGGGCGTGATGCTGATCGGGGCGTTCGCCGCCTACTACACCGCGCTCGAATCGGGCAGCGCCGTGCTGGGGCTCTTCGTCGCGATCGCCGCCGGAGCCGTCATGGGCCTCGCCTACGCGCTCATCACGGTGGTGCTGCACGCGGTGCAGGGCATCAGCGGCATCGGCATCTTCCTCTTCGGGCTCGGGTTCACCGACCTCCTCTTCCAGAAGCAGGTCGGGACGCCGGTGCCGATCGGGGGGTTGCAGCCGATCGACATCCCGCTGCTGTCCGACATCCCGCACCTCGGCGAGATCTTCTTCCGGCACAGCCTGCTGACGTACGTGGCCTTCCTGCTGGTTCCCGCCGTCTGGTTCCTCATCAACCGCACGACGTTCGGGCTCAACATCCGAGCGGTCGGCGAGACGCCCGAGGCGGCGGACACGCTCGGCGTCAGCGTCAACGGCACGCGCACGCTCACGATCCTGCTCGGCAACATCCTGGCCGGGCTGGCGGGCGGTGCGTTGGCGCTCGAGGTCGGGATCTTCCAGCAGAACCTCACGGCGGGGCAGGGCTTCATCGCGATCGCGCTCGTGTACTTCGGTACGTGGCGGCCGGGCGGCGTGATGGGCGGCGCCCTGCTGTTCGGCATCGTGTCGGCAACCGTGCTCCAATGGAAGACGCTCGGCATCGTGAGCGGTGCCGCCTCCAGCCTCACGGCGATGGCGCCGGCGGTGCTCACGATCGTCGTGCTGGTGCTCGTCAGCCGCCGGATCGACGCACCCGCCGCCCTCACCCGACCGTTCGACCGAACCGCCTGATCGACAGCTTCAGCATCCAGAACCCGACGACCAAGGGAGCAACACCATGAGCAACCAGACACGATCCCGGGGGAGTCTCCGGCTCGGCGCCGCGCTGCTGGCCACCGTCGCGTTGATCGCGGCGAGCTGCGGTGACGACGATGACGACGCCGACGACGCGCCGGCCGAGGCCGCGGAGGAGAGCGCCGACGACGGCGCGACCGACGACGGCGCGACCGACGACGGCGCAACCGACGACGCCGCGACCGACGACGCCGCGACCGACGACGCCGCGACCGACGACGGCGCGACCGACGACGCCGCGACCGACGACGCCGCAGCCGACGCCGGGTTCCGGGTGGCGATCGTGGCGCCGAGTGCCAGCAACGACCTCGCGTTCACCCAGAGCATCGTCGACAGCATCGAACGGGTGGCCGAGTCCCGCCCGATCGAGACCTCGATCACCGATGGCACCTTCATCGTCGAGGACGCCGCCGCCGCCTTGCGCGGGTATGCGGAGGACGGGTTCGACCTCGTGATCGCACACGGCTCGCAGTACGGCGCGCCGTTGCAGGAGATCGCCCCCGACTTCCCCGACGTCTCGTTCGCCTGGGGGACGGCGGCCGACACCTTCGGCATCCCGAACGTGTATGCCTACACCGTCCGCGCCGACGAGGGTGGCTACGTGAACGGCACGATCGCCGCACAGCTCACCGAGTCGAACACGCTCGGCGTGGTCGGCCCGATCGAGGTCGGCGACGCGAAGCTCTACGTCGACGGGTTCGTGGCGGGCGTCGCCGCGCAGAACCCCGACGCGACCGTCAACGTCAACTACATCGAGTCGTTCAGCGATGTCGCGCTCGCGTCCGAGGCGGCGAACGCACACGTCTCCAACGGGGCCGACGTGCTGACCGGCACCGCGCAGATGGTGGTCGGTGCCACCGGCGTCGCCGGCGAGGCGGGCATCCCGTGGTTCGGCACGCAGTCGAACCAGACCGATCTCGGCCCGGGGATCGTCGTGGCCTCGCAGGTGTACCACTGGGAGGTGCTGTTCGACGAGATCATCGACAACATCCAGGCCGGCACGCTCGGCGGCGAGGTGTTCATCGCAACCCTCGCCAACGGTGGGCTCGAGATGGAGTTCAACGCCGGGTACGGCCTCGATCCGGACATCCAGTCGGCCGCCGAGGACACCGTCACTGCGATCGCATCCGGCGACCTCTCGACCGGCATCGAGTGAGCGACGCCACGACATGAACACACCCGACCCGGCGGTGCCGATGCTCGAGATGCGCTCGATCACGAAGCGCTTCCCGGGCGTCCTCGCCAACGACCGCGTCGACCTGTCGGTCCTGCCGGGTCGGGTGCACACGCTGCTCGGTGAGAACGGGGCGGGCAAGAGCACCCTGATGAAGGTGCTCTACGGGCTGTATCAACCCGACGAGGGTTCGATCCACCTCGACGGTGAGCAGATCGCGATCCATTCACCGACCGATGCGATCAACCGTGGCATCGGCATGATCCACCAGCACTTCATGCTCGTGCCGACGCTCACCGTGGCCGAGAACGTCGCGCTCGGCCTCGGTGGCCGACGCGGACTCGCCGACATGCGACCCGTCCGGCGCCGGCTGCTCGAGGTGTCCGAGCAGTACGGGCTCAGCGTCGATCCCGACGCGTACATCTGGCAGCTCGCGGTCGGCGAGCGTCAGCGCGCCGAGATCCTGAAAGCGCTCTACCGCGACGCGCGCCTCCTGGTGCTCGACGAGCCGACCGCGGTGCTGACACCGCCCGAGGTCGACGAGCTCTTCACGACGCTCCGGCAGCTCACCGCCGACGGCCGCGGGCTGATCTTCATCTCGCACAAGCTCCACGAGGTGATGGACCTGTCCGACGAGATCACGGTGCTGAGAGACGGCCGGGTCTCGGGCCGCACCCGGCCGAGCGAGGCGACCCGCGAGTCGCTCGCACAGATGATGGTCGGGCGACCCGTCGAGTTCACCCGCTCTGTTGCGGTGCAGGAGCCCGGCGAGGCCCAGCTCCGCATCGACGGCCTGACGGTCACGGGTGACCGGGGCACCAGCGCGGTCGACGACGTCACCCTCGAGGTGCGGTCGGGCGAGATCGTCGGCGTGGCCGGGGTGTCGGGCAACGGCCAGCGCGAGCTGGCCGAGGCGATCTTCGGTCTGCGACCCGTCGCGGCGGGCACGATCTCGGTCGGCGGCGCCGAGGTCGGGGAACCCTCGCCGAAGTCGGTGCGTGAGCTGGGGCTCGCCTACGTGCCCGAAGAGCGGATGCGAGACGGCACGGTCGGCGAGTTCACGGTCGCCGAGAACCTGATGCTCGTGGAGTACCAGTACGAGCCGTACACGCGGCGGGGGCTGCTCAACCGCGCAGCGATCAGCGCGCGCTGCACCGACCTGGTCAGCGGGTACAACGTGAAGACGCCGTCGATCGACACGCCGACCCGCCACCTGTCGGGCGGCAACATCCAGAAGGTCGTCATCGCACGCGAGTTCAGCGCCGACGCCGATGTCCTCGTCGTCGCCCAACCCACCCGGGGCGTCGACATCGGGGCCGCCGAGTACATCCACGAGCGGCTCCTGGAACAGCGCGCCGGCGGCGCTGCGATCCTGCTCATCTCCGAGGACCTCGACGAGGTCATGCAGCTGTCCGACCGCATCATCGTGCTGCTCGAGGGTCGCGTGATGGGCGAGGTCGACCGGGCCGACGCGACGGTCAACGAGGTCGGCCTGCTGATGTCCGGCGTCACCACCTGACCGTCGCGGGTCGTGTCAGACACAACTCGCGACGTCGGCGTCGGGGACCTACCGGTGCGTCGTCGATGCACGCCGACGAACGTGGCGCCAGACGCGGATCGGCCGGGGCGCTGCGGCCCCGGCCGATCGGTTCACGTCGTCGGTCAGGCCGGGTTGGCGTGCACGCTGACCGTCCTGCTCAGGCGGCCGGGCAGCCCCGCCGAGTCGACCACCTCGACCGTCAGCGTCCACTTGGGGTTGGTGGGCGCTTCGGGTGGCGACGGCAGCTGCACCATGACGTCCGAGCAGTCCTGCACGACGGCGATTCCGCCACCGCCCTCGTTGAGCTCGCTGCCCTCGCAGAGCACGATCCGGGTCTCGCCCTGCTCGGCGACCCAGCGCATGCGGGTCCCCGCGATCGCGCCGTCCTCGGCGTCGGTCGCGCTGGCCTGCAGGTGCACCGAGGCGACGGCGGCACCGGACCCGATCTCGTACACCTCGTTCGTGGTCGGCGAGATGATCGTCGGCTTCGGTAGCGACTCGCCGGGCGGCACCATGAGCATCGTCAACAGCGCCGTGTCCGAGATCGCCACCCCGCCGGGGTCGATGCCGCGGAACACGACCTCGTAGTCGCCGACCGACAGCGTGTTCGCCGGGATCACCGACTGGTGGCCGGTGGTCTGGAACACCACCTCGCCGTTGCCCTCGCGGCGCACGGTCCACGACACGTCGGCGTCGGTGAGCGACGCCCAGTCGTCGTCGGCGTCCGACGTCGACCCGTCGAGCAGGACCTCCTCGACGGTGTAGCGGTACGTGTTCGCGGCCGGGCTCGAGATGCTCACCCGGGGCGGCGTGTTGGCCACCTCGATCTCCAGCGTGCGGGTCGTCGTGTGGCCCATCACGTCGGTCGCCCGGGCGATGAACGTGTGCCGTCCGGGCTCGAGCTCGCCGAGGGAGACCGGGTCGGTGGTCGGCACGCTGTTGACGAGCTCGCCCCCGATCCGGCTCCACTGGATCGGCAGCGGCATGCCGGCGAAGTTCTCGGCGGTCGCCACCAGGTCGACCCAGTCGTCCGCGCCGATCTCGTCATCGGGCGTGGGCGCCTCGATGGTCAGCGTCGGCAGGGTGTAGGTGTGGCCGAGCGCCGTCGCCACGGCGCGGTAGGCGTCGATCCGGCGGTGGTGGCCGGTGACCTCCGAGCCGAGGTTGTCGGTGTGGGCCGTGTCCTTGATGATCTGCCAGACCTGCTTCGGGCCGAGCGTCGGGTTGGCTGCGATGACGAGCGCGGCGACGCCGGCGACGACCGGGCTGGCGACCGACGTGCCGCAGGTGGTCTTGGTCGTCGAGTCGCCGGGCACGTCGTGGTTGGCCAGCGCGTAGACGCAGTGCGGCCCGTAGATCTCGACCGAACCACCGCCGGTCTTGGTGCCGTAGTTCGAGTTGCCGTGACGCTTCGCGTCGCCGTCGACACCGCCCACGCACACGACGCCCTCCAGCTCGCACGGCGTGGTCAGCGCGTCGTTCGAGTCGACGTCGATACCGTCGTTGCCGGCCGACGAGAAGGGCAGTGCGCCGTACTCGTCGCGCACCTTGCGGAACCAGCGTCCGTAGATCCGCTCGGCCGAGCCCTGCAGCGACGTGATGTTGCTGCCGAAGCTCATGTTGACGATGTGCGGGCGCTCCTCCTTGACCACGTTGCGGATGCTCTTGTAGCGCTCGTACGTGTTGTCGCCACCCGGCACGACGGCGATCAGGTCGGCGACGTACGAGGCCGGGCCCGCCGTGCCGAAGCCGTTGTTCAGGCGGGCCATCGCCGCCATCGCGACGTCGGTCCCGTGCCAGGGGCAGTCCGTGCCGCCCGAGCACTGCTTCGGGTTCTCGACGCCCCACTGGCCGCCACGGATCTTGGCCTGGGCGGGAAGGTCCTCGTTGTAGACGAAGCCGCCGTCGACGATCATCATCTTCACGCGGGTGCCGACGTTCTGGTGCATGAGCTGCCAGGCGGCGTCGATGCCGCTCGCCTGCGGTGCGGTCGACGAGATCCAGTTCCACTGGAAGGCGTCGGACCGGCGGGTCGGGTCGTCGTTGCCCTCGCGGCCGGGGTCTTCGGCGCTGGTGCCGTCGACGACGCCCGTGCTCGTGGTCATCCAGTTGAGGGCGACCTCGGTGCCGTGGTAGGCGGTCTCGTGGGCGGCGATCGACATCAGCGAGAGTGCTAGCTCGTCGCTCACGGCGAACTCGCCGTCGTGGTGCGGCTCGACGGCCAGCAGATCGCCGGCCAGCTGCTCGACCGGCGCGGTCGAGGGGTCGACGGCGACCAGGTGGTCGGTGTACTCGTCGCCCTCGTCGGGCTCGATCGTGTCGACGACCGTGCCGTTCCAGCGGTCGAGGAAGGCCTGCAGCGCGTCATCGGACCGGACCGACACGGTCAGCTCGCCGAGCACGATGTCGCTCTCGACGCCGCCCGTCGACCGTAGACGCGCGGTCTGGCGTGGCGCGTCACCGGCGTTGACCGGCGCGATCTCCGGCACCTCGGGCTGCAGCGATCCGTCGACAGCGAACGACACCTGATCGGGCTGCGGCGGCACCGGCGGCGCGGGGATGTCGGGCTCGACGCTCGGCTCGTCGACCACGTCGACGACCACCGGGTCGGTCGTCGTGTCGGGGCCGGTGTCGGTGGGTGGGGTGTTCGCCGGTGCGGCGTCGGCCGCCTGGGTGGTGTCCTCCCCGCTCCGGCCGAGCGATGTGACGACGAGGACGGTGGCGAGCAGTGCGGCCACCAGGGTCCAGCTGACGATGATGCGATTGCGCATGGCGGTTTCCTTTCGGTCTGGTTGCGGGTCCAGAGCGCGGGGCGAGCACCACCTCGCGCTTTTCTTCGAGCTCGTGCCCTCGTCCCGGCTTCTTCGCGAAAACCGCGAGACGACCGACGCCCGTGGCTCTGGACCGCCAACGAGAGCGAAAGGAACCCGCCATGGACACGTCAGCAACTCCGAGCAGCGCAACACCGACGACACCGACGACACCGCCGGCCGGCGACGTCGTCGACGGTCAGCTCGTCGACACGCGCCCGGTCGACACGCAACCGGTCGGCACGACCGACGCACCCGAGTACCTCCACACCCTGATCGACACTGAGGACCCCGCGATGGCCCCTGGCGACCCGACGATGCTGTTCTCGCTCGACGCACCGGTGTCGCGCCGCTCGTCGACGCCGCTCGTGGTGCTCGCTGCAGCAGCGACGCTGCTGCTGGTCGTGGCGATCGTGTTCACGCTCGTCCGGCGTGGATCGGCCGACGGGCCGGCGGCGGCGCCGACCGTCACCGAGGTCGTCGCGGAGCCCGAGGCGGCCGTTCCCGCCCAGCCGGCCGCGGTCGCCGCGTCCGAGGCCGAGGTGCCCGTCGTGCCCGTCGTGCCCGCGCCCGCCGGGGAGCCGGCACCCGTCTCACCGCTTCCGCCCCTGCCGTTGCCGGACGACGTCGACGGCGGCGACGACGATCAACCCGGCGTCGCCGTGCCGCCGGTCGCCCCCGAGCCGGTCGGGCCCGAGACCACCGAGCCGGCGCCACCCGAGCCGCCTGCCCCGGCGCCGGTGCTGGCTGCGCAGGCCTCGCACGTGCTCGACCCCGGGGTCGAGGCGCTCACCGTCACGTTGCAGAACGTCGGGGACGCGACGCTCCACTACGAGATCGTCAACGACGGTGACGGGTTCACCAGCGACCAGCCGAGCGGCGAGATCGGCGCCGGCGGGTTCGCCGACGTGTGGGTCGACCTCGAGGTCGCACCAGAAGGAGAGGGCCCGACGCTGTTCCAGCGGGTGCTCGAGGTCGAGTCCGACGGCGGCAGCACGTTGATCACCGTCGACGGCCAGGTCGAGAAGCCCGGTCATCTGATCGCGGAGTACCACGATCTGCCGATGGTCGACTACCGGGCGACGGTCGAGTTCACGAACGTCGGCGGCTTGCCGCTCGAGATCACCGGCATCGACGCGCCGGATCTGACGGTGGGGCTGATCCCCGACCAGATCGCAGCCGGCGAGACGATCGAGGTCGACGTGGCGATCTGCGAGGGAGCCACCGGGTTGCCGGTGTTCGTGCCGCACGTGAACCCTGCGCTCCCGCTGCTGCCGCAGTACCAGATCGTCAGCTGGGTCACGCTCGAGACCGACCAGAACACCGAGTCGACCACCGTCTCGTCGTGGACGCTCGGCTTCGATCCGCCGAGCTGCCAATCGGTCGTCGAGCCCGTCACCGACGACATCGTGCTCGGCCCCTGACGACGCCACGCCCTGATCGCCGCCCCTGGCGTCCTCGGTCGCCGCGTTCGGCAGCGACCGGGGACGCCCGACTCTTTACGCGGTGTCAACGCCTCGGTACTGTCCGAAGCATGGCGAACATCGTGAAGGCCGCGCTGCTGCAGACCGACTGGACCGGCGACAAGGAGTCGATGATCGACAAGCACGAGGAGGCAGCCCGCGAGGCCGCCGCCCAGGGTGCGCAGGTCATGTGCTTCCAGGAGCTGTTCTACGGCCCCTACTTCTGCCAGGTGCAGGACACCGAGTACTACGGCTACACCGAGGAGATCCCCGACGGCCCGACCACCCAGCGCTTCCAATCGGTCGCCAAGGAGCTCGGCATGGTGATGGTGCTGCCGATGTACGAGATCGTGCAGGCCGGCCTGTACTACAACACCGCAGCGGTGATCGACGCCGACGGCACGTACCTCGGCAAGTACCGCAAGCAGCACATCCCGCAGGTGAAGGGGTTCTGGGAGAAGTTCTACTTCCGCAACGGCACCGAGGGGTACCCGGTGTTCGACACCGCGGTCGGCAAGGTCGGCGTCTACATCTGCTACGACCGCCACTTCCCCGAGGGCTGGCGGATCCTCGGCCTCAACGGCGCGGAGATCGTGTTCAACCCGTCGGCCACCCACCGCGGGCTGAGCGAGTACCTGTGGCGGCTCGAGCAGCCGGCCGCCGCGGTCGCCAACATGTACTACGTCGGGGCGATCAACCGGGTCGGCATCGAGCCGCTCGGTGAGAACGACTTCTACGGGCAGAGCTACTTCGTCGACCCGCGCGGCCAGTTCGTCGGCGAGACCGGCGATCCGTACAAGCCCGAGCTGATCGTCCGCGACCTCGACCTCGACCAGATCCGCGAGGTCCGCGACGGCTGGCAGTTCTACCGCGACCGTCGCCCCGACGCCTACGACGAGCTGCTCGCCCGCTGACGTTTCAGTTGGTGTCAGACACCAACTGACACAGGAAGGAGAAGTCATGAGCACGACCTTGATCCAGAACGGCACGATCGTCTCGGCCACCGGACGGAGCACCGGCGACGTCCTGATCGACGGTGAGTCGATCGCTGCGATCCTCGCCCCCGGGCAGTCTGCCGGCATGGGCATCGTCGCCGACCGCACGATCGACGCGACCGGCAAGTACGTCGTGCCGGGCGGCATCGACGCCCACACCCACATGGAGCTGCCGTTCGGCGGCACGTTCGCGTCGGACAGCTTCGAGTCCGGCACCACCGCAGCGGCATGGGGCGGCGTCACGACGATCGTCGACTTCGCCGTCCAGCGCACCGGTGAAGCGGTACAGGACGGCCTCGCCGGATGGCACGAGAAGGCCGCCGGCAACTGCGCCATCGACTACGCGTTCCACCAGATCATCGGCGGCGTCGACGAGGACTCGCTGAAGGCGATGACCTACCTCGTCGACAACGAGGGCGTCACCAGCTTCAAGCTCTTCATGGCGTATCCGGGCGTCTTCTACTCCGACGACGGCCAGATCCTCCGCGCCATGCAGAACGCCGGCGAGTCGGGGGCGATGATCATGATGCACGCCGAGAACGGCATCGCGATCGACGTGCTCGTCGCCCAGGCCCTCGCCCGCGGCGAGACCGACCCGATGTTCCACTCGCTCACCCGGCCGGCCGAGCTCGAAGCCGAGGCGACGCACCGGGCGATCGAGCTGTCGAAGGTCGCCGGCAACGTGCCGCTGTACATCGTGCACATGAGCGCGTCGGAGGCGCTCGAGGAGGTCGCCGCCGCACAGCACGCCGGCCTCAACGTGTTCGGCGAGACGTGCCCGCAGTACCTCTACCTGACGCTCGAGGACCAGCTGATGCAGCCCGGCTTCGAGGGCGCCAAGTGGGTCTGCTCGACCCCGCTGCGCACCAAGCACGCCCACCACCAGAGCGATCTCTGGAAGGGCCTGCGGTTGAACGAGCTGGCCATCGTGTCGACCGATCACTGCCCGTTCTGCATGAAGGACCAGAAGGAGCTCGGGCTCGGCAACTTCTCGGCGATCCCGAACGGCATCGGCGGTGTCGAGCACCGCATGGAGCTGATCTACCAGGGTGTCGTGACCGGCGAGATCGGCCTCGAGCGGTGGGTGGAGACGTGCTCGACGACACCGGCACGGATGTTCGGTCTCGACACCAAGGGCCAGATCGCGCCCGGGTTCGACGCCGACGTCCTGATCTGGGATCCGAACGGGACGACGAAGATCGGCATCGACGACAAGCACCACATGAACATGGACCACTCGGCCTACGAGGGCTTCGAGGTCGACGGCAAGGTCGACACGGTCATCAGCCGTGGTCGCGTGATCGTCGAGAACGACACCTTCAGCGGCGAAGCCGGCTGGGGCAAGTACGTCAAGCGCGGCCTGAGCCAGTACCTGCACTGACTCTGTCCTGCACCGTTGCCATCGAATCCCGTCTACTTCTTGGTGCGACTGCCTCCAGGGCTGTGTGTCGCCCAGGGCACTCTGACACAAGGTGGCCGATCAAGCTCCGATCATCGGACGCAGTAGTCGCACTGCCAGGACTTGACGATCCGCAGTCGTCCACGAGGGCCGACCTCCCTCTCCGGAGGACGCACGCGACGCTCTCCTCGTTGCTGACGAGATTGTGAGCTCGGCGGTGCCTCTGCCAGAAGGCGGGTGAATCGCCTCAACGGAGGACCGCGACGAAATCGCTCCGTCGGTTCGGCCGTCGGTCGCTGCGCCGGTGACAATCATCTCGCCGCGGCGTACTCTGCGGCCATGAAGCAGATCGAGCACTGGATCGACGGGAAGGTCGTCGCGTCGACGTCCGGGCGGCGCGGGCCGGTCTACGACCCGGCGACCGGCGAGCAGACCGGCGAGGTCGCGCTCGGCTCGGTCGACGAGGTCGACGCCGCGGTAGCGGCGGCCAAGGCAGCGCTGCCCGAGTGGCGCACCACCAGCCTGTCGCGGCGTGCCGAGGTGATGTTCCGGATGCGTGAGTTGGTCGACGCCAACCGCAAGGAGATCGCCTCCCTGCTCACCGCCGAGCACGGCAAGGTGCTCTCCGACGCCATGGGCGAGGTGGCCCGCGGCCTCGAGAACATCGAGTTCGCGTGCGGCGTGCCGCACCTGCTCAAGGGGGGCTTCTCCGAGCAGGCGGCGACCGGCGTCGACGTCTACTCGATCCGTCAACCGCTCGGCGTCGTCGCCGGCATCACGCCGTTCAACTTCCCGGCGATGGTGCCGATGTGGATGTTCGCCAACGCGCTGGCGTGCGGCAACACGTTCGTGCTCAAGCCGAGCGAGAAGGACCCGTCGGTCACCATGTTCGTCGCCGAGCTGCTGGCGCAGGCGGGGCTGCCGTCGGGCTGCTACAACGTCGTCCACGGCGACAAGGTCGCGGTTGATCGCCTGCTCGAGCACGACGACGTACAAGCCGTGAGCTTCGTCGGCTCGACGCCGATCGCGAAGTACATCTACGAGACCGGCACCTCGAACGGCAAGCGGGTGCAGGCGCTCGGCGGCGCCAAGAACCACATGCTCGTGCTGGCCGACGCCGACCTCGACATGGCCGCCGACGCCGCGATCGGCGCCGCCTACGGCTCGGCCGGCGAGCGCTGCATGGCGATCAGCGTGGTGCTCGCGGCCGACTCGATCGCCGACGACCTGGTCGGCAAGATCGCCGAGCGGATCCCCGAGGTCAAGGTCGGACCGGGGATGGAGCCCGACAGCGAGATGGGGCCGCTGATCACCGGCGAGCACCGTGACAAGGTCGCCGGCTACATCGACGGCGCGAGCGGCGAGGGGGCAACGGTCGTGGTCGACGGGCGACGACCGGCCGACGACGCCGGGTTCTTCGTCGATCCGACCCTCATCGACGGGGTGCGGCCGGGCATGGCGTGCTACGACGACGAGATCTTCGGGCCGGTGCTCTCGGTCGTGCGGGTACATGGCTACGAGGACGGCGTCGAGATGATCAACGCCAATCCGTGGGCCAACGGCACGGCGATCTTCACCCGCAACGGCGGTGCTGCCCGCGAGTTCCAGTTCGACATCGAGGTCGGCATGGTCGGCATCAACGTGCCGATCCCGGTGCCCGTCAGCTACTACAGCTTCGGCGGCTGGAAGGCGAGCCTGTTCGGCGACACCCACATGTACGGGCCCGAGGGCATCAACTTCTACACGAGGGGCAAGGTCGTCACCTCGCGCTGGCCCGACCCGGCGACGAGCAGCATCGACCTCGGCTTCCCCGAGACGCGATGATCGTTCACGTTGTGTCAGACACGAAGTGACACGCTTGCGTCAGGTAGGACAGAGGATTGACGTTCACGTCGTGTCTGACACAACGTGAAAGGGAGGGAGACATGGACATCGGCATCGTGTTGCAGACGACCCCGCCGGCGTTGCGGGTGGTCGAGCTGGCCAAGCGGGCGGAGTCGCTGGGCTTCTCCCACGTGTGGACGTTCGACTCGCACATCCTGTGGGAGGAGCCGTACGTCATCTACAGCCAGATCCTCGCCGAGACCCGCAACGTGATGGTCGGCCCGATGGTCACCAACCCGGCGACGCGCGACTGGACCGTCACCGCCAGCACGTACGCGACGCTCAACGAGATGTACGGCAACCGCACGATCTGCTCGATGGGCCGCGGCGACTCGGCGGTGCGGGTCACCAACGGGAAGCCGACGACGCTGGCGACGATGCGGGAGTCGATCCACGTCATCCGCGAGCTCGCCAACGGCCGTCCCGTCGAGTACAAGGGTTCGACCATCACGCTGCCCTGGGCGTCGAAGTCGCGGCTCGAGGTGTACGGCGCCGGGTACGGGCCCAAGGCGCTCAAGACGATCGGTGAGTCGTGCGACGGCTTCGTGCTCCAGCTCGCCGACCCGCAGATCGCGGAGTGGACGATCTCGAGCGTGCGAGCGGCGGCCACCGAGGCCGGCCGCGACCCCGACGACCTCACCATCGTCGTCGCCGCACCCGCGTACGTCGGCGACGACATGGCGTACATGCGCGACCAGTGCCGGTGGTTCGGTGGCATGGTCGGCAACCACGTCGCCGACATCGTGATGCGGTACGGCGAGCACGCCGAGGGCATTCCCCAGGCGCTGACCGACTACATCAAGGGCCGCGAGGACTACGACTACAACCTGCACGGCCAGGCCGGCAACGTGCACGCCGACTTCGTCCCCGACGAGATCGTCGACCGGTTCTGCATCCTCGGTCCGCCCGACGAGCAGCTCCGCCGGTTGCACGAGTTGCGCGACCTCGGCGTCGACCAGTTCGCGATCTACCTCCAGCACGACGGCAAGGACCACACACTGCTCGAGTACGGCGAGCACGTCATCCCCGCCCTCGCCGAGCACGCCCTCGCGAAATCGTGATGGTCGGGACTGGCCTCTGCTCCACTTCGACCGCTCCCTTCTCGTGACCGTGATCGATGGCGGGCTCGTCGGCCCTGTCAATGGTCGGGACTGGTCTCCGCTCCGCTTCGACCGCTCCCTCCTCGTGACCGTGCTCCCTGGCGGTCGCCGTCGGCCACCTGGGAGCTCGCCGGCGGGGGCGGCCCAATCGTGATCAAGCGCGGCGTCCGGCGGACGTTCCTGTTCTGCGTCGCGCTGTTCCTCGTCGCGTCGGCGTGGGAGCTCTACAAGCTCGTCGGTCCGGATGACGGCGGGTCGCTGCTCGGGCTGAACATCGTGCCGAAGGCGTCGAATCGGGCGATGCCCCACACGTGGGACATCGTCTCGCGGCTCACCGAGCCCGAGACCAGCGCATCGACCGACCCGATCTGGCTGACCGTCGCCGGCTACGCGTGGTACACGCTGCGACTGGCGTTCGTCGGCTTGGTGCTCGGTGCCGTGGTCGGCATCTCGCTCGCCGTGCTGATGGCGCGGTTCCGGGTCGTCGAGCGTGGGCTCCTGCCGTGGGTGATCATGTCGCAGACCGTGCCGCTGATCGCCCTGGCCCCGCAGGTGGTGAGCTGGAGCGGCCGCCTCGACCTCTTCGGCTGGGAGTGGCCGAGGTGGGCGTCGGTGTGCGTGCTCGCCGCGTTCCTGGCGTTCTTCCCCGTCGCGGTCGGCACGCTGCGCGGCCTCAAGTCGCCGCCGGCCGCCGAGGTCGAGCTGATGCAGAGCTACGCCGCGTCGTGGTGGACGACGCTGATCAAGCTGCGCTTCCCCGCGGCGGTGCCGCACATGGTGCCGGCGCTGAAGCTGGCCGCGACGCTGTCGGTGGTCGGCGTGATCGTGTCGGAGATCTCGACCGGGATCCGCGGCGGCATCGGCCGCGCGGTCATCTCGTACCTGCAGGCCTCGACCGGCGACCCCGAGAAGATCTACGCGGCGGTCTTCGGCGCGGCGGCGCTCGGCATGGCACTGTTCGGTGGTGTCGTGGCGCTCGAGGCCGTGGTGATGCGCAAGCGGCCTGGGGAGGAGCCCACGTGAGCGCCGTCGTGGTCAGCAACGTGTCGAAGGTCTTCAACGCGGGGCATGTCAACCAGGTCGATGCCCTGGTCGACATCGACCTCACCGTCGAGCCCGGCGAGTTCGTCTCGCTGATCGGGCCATCGGGGTGCGGCAAGTCGACGCTGCTCCGGCTCATCGCCAACCTGATCGAGCCCTCGAACGGCGAGGTGCAGGTCAACGGCAAGCCGGCATCGAGAGCCCGACTCGACCAGGACTACGGCATGGCGTTCCAGCAGGCGGGCCTGTTCGAGTGGCGATCGGTCTCCAAGAACGTCGAGCTGCCGCTCGAGCTGAAGGGTTGGGACAAGGTGAGGCGCCGTGAGCGGGCCCACGAGATGCTCGAGCTCGTCAAGCTGCCCGACTTCGCCGAGCACATGCCCTGGCAGCTCTCGGGCGGTATGCAGCAGCGGGTCGCGATCGCACGGGCGCTCGCGTCGCATCCGCAGATCCTGCTGATGGACGAGCCGTTCGGCGCGCTCGACGAGATGACCCGCGAGCACATGCAGGCCGAGCTGCTGCAGATCTGCTCGGCGACGTCGACCACGGTCGTGTTCGTCACGCACTCGATCCCCGAGGCGGTCTACCTGTCCGACCGGGTGGTGGTCATGTCGCCACGACCCGGCCGCATCACCCAGGTCGTCGACGTCGAGCTCGGCGCCGGCCGTGACGAGGACACGCGGGAGGACGAGCGGTTCTTCGCCTCGATCACCGAGGTGCGTGAGGCGCTGCGCGGCATCGAACACGGTGCCGTGCGCGGCGGGGTCGACGACCGATGAACGCCCGACGGCTCGCGTCGACCGTCATGCCGCCGGCCGTGTTCGGCCTGGTGTTCCTCCTGGCGTGGGAGGCGGTGGTGAAGGGTTTCGACCTGAAGCCCTTCTTCCTGCCGGCCCCGAGCGCGATCTGGAGTGCCTTCGCCGACAACGCCGACCTCGTCCGCCGCGCAGCCTTCGTGTCCGGGACCAACGCCCTCGTCGGACTGATCGCGGGCACGCTGCTGGGCATCGCCATGAGCTTCCTGCTGATGCGCTTCAATGTGCTCAACGAGCTCGTGTCGCCGCTGGCGGTCGCGCTCAACGCGATCCCCATCGTGGTGCTCGTCGCGGTCTTCCAGAACATGTATCCGAGCACCAGCGAGCTGCCGCGGCGCTTGATGGTGATGCTGATCGTCTTCTTCATCGTGCTGACCAACGTCGCCAAGGGCCTCCGGCAAGTGCACGCCACCCACCTCGAGCTGATGCGCTCGTACGCTGCGTCGCCCGTCGAGATCCTCGTCAAGACCCGCATTCCCAATGCGCTGCCCTACCTGTTCACGGCGCTGAAGATCGCAGCCCCGACGGCCGTCATCACTGCGTTCGTGTCCGAGTACTTCGGTGGCCGGCAGAACGGCCTCGGGTACTTCATCCCCTCGAACTTCGCGAGCTCGAGGACCGAAGTAGCGTGGGCGTACGTGATCGGCGCGTGCCTGCTCGGGCTGGTCTTCTACCTGGTCTCGATCGCGCTGGAGAACATCACCATCCACAGACGGGGCGCAGCCCCAGGGGGAGCAACACCATGAAGACACGAAGGACGATTCGGGCCGTCGCAGCGTTGGCGGCGCTGTCGCTCGTCGCAGCCGCCTGCGGCGACGACGACGATGACGGCGACGGCGCCGACACGACGGAGGCCGCCGCCGACGACGGTGATGCCGCGGCCGACGACGGCGACGACATGGCCGAGGACGAGGGCGACGACATGGCCGAGGACGACGGCGACGACATGGCCGAGGACGACATGGCCGAGGACGACGGCGACGACATGGCCGAGGACGACATGGCCGAGGACGACATGGGCATGATGGAGTGCGAGGAGCTTCGCCCGGTGAGCCTCCAGTTGCAGTGGTTCACCCAGGCCCAGTTCGCCGGCTACTACGCCGGTGTCGACCAGGGCTTCTACGAGGATCACTGCCTCGAGCTGACCATCCTCGAGGGCGGCGTCGACATCGTGCCGCAGGTGCAGCTCGCCAACGGCGACGCCGACTTCGCGATCTCGTGGGTGTCGAAGGCGCTGCAGAGTCGCGAGCAGGGGGCGAACATCGTCAACATCGCCCAGATCTTCCAGCGGTCCGGCACCCTGCAGGTCTCGTTCGCCGACCAGGGGATCACCTCGCCGGCCGACTTCGCCGGCAAGAAGATCGGCAACTGGGGCTTCGGCAACGAGTACGAGGTGTTCGCGGCGCTCGGTCAGGCGGGTCTCGACCCGGCCACCGACGTCGAGTTGGTCGCCCAGAACTTCGACATGGTGGCGTTGCTCGAAGGCGAGATCGACGCTGCTGAGGCGATGACCTACAACGAGTACGCGCAGGTGCTCGAGGCCGTGAACCCCGACACCGGTGAGCTCTACCAGCCCGAGGACTTCAACGTCATCAACTACACCGACGAGGGCGTCGGCATGCTGCAGGACGCGGTCTGGGCCGATGCCGGCAGGCTCGCGGACGAGCCCGAATATCGCGACCTCGCCGTGTCGTTCGTCACGGCCTCGATGGAAGGCTGGATGTACTGCCGCGACAACGTCGAGGAGTGCCAGCAGATCGTCCTCGCGAACGGTCCGACGCTCGGCGCCAGCCACCAGCTGTGGCAGATGAACGAGGTCAACAAGCTGGTCTGGCCGTCGCCGAACGGAATCGGCTTCATCGATCAGGCCGACTGGGACCAGACGGTCGAGCTGAGCCAGAACACCCCGAACCTCGAGGGCACGACCGTTCTGACCGCGCCGCCGACCGACGGTGCGTTCACGAACGAGATCGTCGAGGAGGCGTGGACGCACCTGAACGAGGCGTTCACCGATCCGTTCGGCGAGGGGTTCACGCCGATCGAGGTCACGCTGAACGAAGGCGGCGCCTGAGCGATCGCACGCGACGGGCGGCCGGCTGAGCGCCGTCCGTCGCGCGCGGCGCTCGGAGCGTGGCGACGCGCCCTCAGCGACGGATCGGGGGGAGCGCGTCGGCGACGTCCATCGGACGCCGATCGACCGGCGAGCTGGTGACGATGTTGGTCACCGAGTCGCCGAACGCCCAGAGCTCGTGGAGCAGCGTCTCGAGGTGCTCGGTGCTGCGCGCCCGCAGCCGGATCACGTGCGACTCCGACCCGGTGACCCGGTTGGCTTCGATGACCTCGGGGATGTTGCGGATCGCCTCGTCGACGCCCGCGGCCCCGCGCGGCGCGTTGAGGCGGATCACGCAGAGCAGTGGGAAGCCGAGCCGCTCGTAGTCGACCTGGGCCCGGTAGCCGACGATGACGCCCTGCTCCTCGAGCTTGCGGATCCGCTCGGTGACGGCCGGTGGCGTCAGGCCGACCCGCTCGCCGAGCTCGCGGTACGACATGCGCCCGTCATCCTGGAGCAGGTCGACGATGTCCCGGTTGATGGCATCCAACTCGATCACGGGATCGATCTTACTTTCCAAAGTTCGAAGTAGTGAAGACCTGGGAATCATCGCCCAATATGACCGAAGCGGCGTCGGAAACAGGGTTTCGAAGTTGACGATCAGGTGACGATTCCGTAGCGTCATTGATATGAACCGCACGCAAGATCACGCCTTCACGCAGCTGCTCGCGGCGTGGCGACGCCGTGAGGTCGCCCGCGATCAGTTCAACATCGCCGAGCTGTCGTCGGCCCGCTTCGAGCTCGACAGCGCCCGCGATCGCATGCGGGCATCGATGCCGTCGATGACGCCCCGCGTCTGACCACAACGCTCGACCAGAACGTCTGACCACCCCCGTCGGGTGGTGACGCGCCGCCGACTGCCGGGGCTCGGGCGCGCTCGGACACAATGGCCCGGATGCAGTTCGACGAGCCCGACGAATTCGCGGTCATCCGGACCGAGGTCCGTCGTCTCTGTGACAAGTACGGCAACGAGTACTGGCGCGGGCTCGAACCCGACCGGTACCCGGAGGCCTTCGTCACCGACCTGACCGAGCACGGGTGGCTCGCGGCCTTGATCCCCGAGGAGTACGGGGGTGGTGGGCTCAGCCTCGCCGGGGCATCCGTCATCCTCGAGGAGATCGCCGCCAGCGGTGGCAACCCGAGCGCCTGCCACGCGCAGATGTACGTGATGGGCACGCTCCTGCGCCACGGCTCGCGTGTGCAGAAGGAGCGCTTCCTGCCGCAGATCGCCGACGGTCGGCTCCGGCTCCAGGCGTTCGGCGTCACCGAGCCGGGAGCCGGGTCGGAGACGAGCAACATCCGCACCCGCGCCGAACGCGAGGGCGATGGGTGGCGCATCGACGGCCAGAAGATCTGGACGTCGCGTGCGCTGCACTCCGA
>NZ_JASJCS010000109.1 GCF_030065885.1 Ilumatobacter sp.
ACTTCTCGACCACCGACGTCGACACGGTCTACGGCGGCGGCCTCTTCGACGACGTCTTCGGCGACGCGGGCAACGACACCATCTACGGCGGCAACTTCGCCGACGTGCTGTCGGGCAAGGGCGGCGACGACATGCTGTACGGCAACAACGGCGCCGACACGCTGCGCGGCGGTCCCCACGTGGCGGGTGACTACTGCAACGGTGGTGTCAACAACTCCGGCTCCGGCGACACCGCCAACGCCTGCGAAACCATCGACAACGTGCCGTAGCCGCCGTTTGGGCAGGGCTCGGCCTCGAGCAGACGCAGACGGCGGCCAGACGACCAGCGCGGTTAGATCCTGCTGGGCGTCGGCTATGGCGACAAGACGAAGTCACGCCGAGCTGTGCATACTTCTCCTCGATGCGGGCTACGGTGCGGTCGACGTGGGGTTCCGTGCGACGGTAGGCCACGTGCCGATGAAGAAGGCAATGGTCGAGCTCGAGGAGACCCACGGCATCCACCTCTCGATGGGCTCGATCTTCGGGAGCAACCGTCTGTGGAGCAACTACGAGCGGATGCTGGAGCAGCTCAGTCTCCGGCTGCGTGAGCCGTACACGATTCTCCAGCTCGCGACGCTGGCGGCCTCGCTCACGGATGGGATCGCGCTGCGCGCCGGGCTCGATCCCGAGCGAACGCAGCATGCCCGTCGACCGGACGACGAGCAGGAGTGGACTCTGCTCGGTGTCGGCTTCGTCGCCATCGTCAACGAGTGCGTGGAGGACGCGCTCGCCGGCTAGACCGCTGTCCCCTATCCACCGACCGTGCCAGTCGACCAGACCGCTCGGCTCCCGTCGTAGAGCACCAGGTTGCCGTCGTTCTGAACCCTCAGTCGATCGCCACCGCTGCCGACCGTCCGCGAGTTCCACACCGCCGCTCCGCTCGAGTTATACACCACCAGGTTGCCGTCACCCTGGAGAACCGCGTACTGGCCGGCGCGGTTGGTCGCCCAGATCGGCGAGTTGCTTGCGTTGCGGAGCACCAGGTTGCCGTCGGACTGCATGAGCAACTTGTACCGTCCGTCGCTGGAGTGCAGGCTCTGACCGCGGTCGAGCCGCTGCCAGGTCGTCAGCGTGGCGCCACAGACCGCCCATTCGCCCTCGGGAGTCCGATCGATGTACGCGCGCCAGCGAACCTCGACGACCGGATAGTCGTCGTCGAGACAGCCGAACACCGACGTGTTCGGGATCCAGTGTCTGACGCCGCTGCCATCGAAGAGGTGACTATCGCCGTCGGGATGCGTGATGATCTGGTTCTTCAGGGTGTTGATGTCATAGCAGTAGTCCCAGCCGGTATCGGCAAAGGCCTCGATGTACTCGCGCCACCTTGTCTCTACGACCTCTGTGCCCTGGCGTGTCCGGCAGGCGTAGGTCGGACCGTCCGGAATCCACGTTCTCGTGTCGTCGGGATGGATGAAGTGCGCGTCTCCCTCGACGGTATGACGCACGACCTTGCCACGCAAGTTGGCCTTGTTCAGGCAGTAGTGCCAACCCACCTCATCGACCGTGTCGACGAAACCCGAGGCAACATCGAGGACGCGGATCCCACGACCGATCTCGCAGTCCCAAGTTGGCGCGTCGGGTATCCACTCGCGACGCCCCTCGGCGTTGACGAAGTGCGAATCGCCTCCGGGCTGCCGGACGATACAGGTGCCGTCCGGCCGGTCCGGTCCGGACGGGATCTCCTCGACGTGATAGCGAGTCACCGTGACGACGTCACGGCCCTCGGCCCGGGCGCAAACGTAGTCAGAAGCGCTCGGAATCCACCGCCGTTCGAGGTCGGCGGCGGACCCAGCCAGCACGTACGCGTCCCCATCCGGGTGGGCGATGATGTCTCCGACGTGCCCGGCGAAGCACTCGGCGAACTCCGTCTCGGGATAGGTGACGATCTCGTCCCAAGACACGTTCGTCCTTGCGTTCGCCGCCCCTCCGTGGCACTCGAAGACGGCGTCGGTGGTGATGAAGTGCCGGTACCCCGTAGTGTCGATGTAGTACCGGTACCCGTCGGGCGACACGGCGATCGACCCGCCGACGGACGGCGGTTCCGTGCTGGTGGCGCCCCCTCTCAACGTGAACAGCTCGCCGGACCGGACCTCGAACCGGACCTCGACGCCGAGCCCGTCGAGCTGCACGACCTGGGTGGAACCCGTGTCGTTATGCCCGAAGACTCCGATCGTGCCGTCGGGGTTCCGGAACGAGGTCATCGGCACGCCAGGCGCGGAGTACGTCCCGAGGCTCACTGCACCCGGATCCGCTGCACGAGCGAGATGGGCGAGTGTGTAGAACTCGGGCTCGTTGCGGACGCTTCCGGTGGCCGGGTCGATCTCGAGCAAGCCGCGGCAGTTCTCGCAGCCGCCGTCCTTCTTGGGACCACCCGCCGGGTCCAATGCGAGATTCCACATCATGAGTCCGGTCGATCCAGCCGCAAGCGCGTCGACGACCAGATTGCGCGCCTGCCATCGGAATGTGTTCTCCCAGGTGTCGTTCGTTCCGGTGCACTCCGTGATGACCGGCGGGCTGGCGACACCAGTCATGTCGCTGGGGTCTCCGCCATAGCAGTGAAATGCCGACTTCGCGAAAGCACCCGGCGCGCCGCTGAGAACAGCGTCGTAGCTCGAACGATGCTCCCAGTTGTGCTCGACGGCCCAGAGCTCGACACCCTTCCTCGCCAGCTTCGGGGCGAGGTCGTTCGCGATCTGGATCATCTGCGGATCGCTCACGGCCATCGTCGGGTAATCCCCTTCGTGGAAGGGCTCGTTGCTCATCGACATCGCCTTGAGTTGGATCCCATTGTTCAACAGCCATCGCGCCTGCTTGAACAGCAGGGTGGAGTACTCGAGTTCGTGGCCGATCGCAAGCTCGCCCGCAGCGAGTTTGCGGTTGGTCTTCATGGAACGTGGAGCCGTCCACGGCACTGCGACGACAAACAGGTCGGGGCGGATGTTCTCAATCGTGTTCGTGAGATTCTTGAGCCGCTTCTGAGCCAGCCCAGGGGTGGCTCGCTGTGTCGTTGGGTCCCAACCCCACGACCACCAGAAGCCCGAGAAGTCGGTCGCAGATAGCGGCATGCGCAGCATGTTGAGCTGCGCCCCGTCGGCGCGGTTCGGGTCGTACAAGAGGCTCAGTGCGCCCGGACGGCCGCGTAGCATCCGCTCGGACGAGCTGGTCAGCGATGCGCCGACACCGGTCCACGTCTGACGTTCTACCGACTGCAGCACACCACCAGTGCGTGTTGCCGGAGCGGCAGTGGGGATGATCGGCAGAAGTCGCCGCTCGCCATCGTTCGGCGATGAAGCCCAGCCGGTCCATGGCGCAGGGCTCAGCAACGCGTATCGCTCGTTGTTTCGCACGGCGCCGGGCCCGACTGTCGCCGCCGTCGAGTTCGAGGGCGCAATCGTCGGGATCAACGCCGACAATGCCGCTGCAACTACCGCAAGCTTGCGCTTGGTCTTCCTCGAGCGGACTCTCGCACGACGAGAAAGGAATCCTTGTCGGTGTCCCCCCGTGGTCATGCGTATCAGTGTCGCACCACGAGTCGGCGGGTTCAAATGCTCGGTGAGGGACGTTGACGAGGGTTTCGCAGGCGCTCGTGGTGTCACCGACACCCGAGTTGTGCACATCACCATTGCAGTCGTCGTCGGGTCACATGAGGGCCGACGGAGGATGTCAGCGTTGTTGCTTCAGAAGATGGTCTCGTCACCGGACTTGCCCGACATACACGTCGGCGACGTTGCCGCCATAGATCTTGTCCGACCCGCATCGCCCGTCACCATCGAGCCCATCGACCACATCCACACCCGTGGTCCCCAGAATCACATCATCATCGACCGTCGGCGAATCACCCGCGCCCCGTCCACCGTCAGCACGACACCACCACACACGAACGGCGGACGGAGGTGGTCACAGACGCCACGGCCGGCCTACGGCACGTTGATGATCGTCTCGCACGCGGACGCCGCATCGCCGGAGCCCGAGTTGTTGACGCCGCCGTTGCAGTAGTCGCCGGTGATGTGGGGGCCGCCGCGCAGCGTGTCGGCGCCGTTGTTGCCGTACAAGCTGTCGTCGCCCGACTTGCCCGACAGCACGTCGGCGAAGTTGCCGCCGTAGATGGTGTCGTTGCCCGCGTCGCCGAAGACGTCGTCGAAGAGGCCGCCGCCGTAGACCGTGTCGACGTCGGTGGTCGAGAAGTCGACGGCCGAGTTGGCGTAGACGAGGTCGGAGCCGTTCTGGCCGCGCAACTCGTCGCTACCGACGCCGCCCTCGAGCACGTCATTGCCGTTGCCGCCGCGCAGCACGTCATTGCCGTGCTCACCATAGAGGCGATCGCCGCCACCACCGCCGTTGAGCTGGTCGTTGCCGTCGCCACCCCAGATCCGGTCGTTGCCCTTGCCGCCGTCGACGATGTCGTCGCCCCAGGACGTGAAGATGCGGTCGAGACCGTCGCCGCCGTCGACCGTGTCGTTGCCGCCCAGCGTGCAGATCGTGTCGTCGCCGGCTAGGCCGTCGACCACGTCGTCGAACTCCGTGCCGAGGATGACGTCGTTGCCGTTCGTCGGCGTCTCCCCGGCGGCGATGAGGACCGTCACCTGTCTGCCGTCGCACGGCGGCAGCGCGAGCGCCGCGTCGTAGCCGGGCGTGGTCACGCCGGCGACCACCGGGACGGGCGTCGCCGCGAAGAAGTCGGTGGTGTCGTCCCAGTACTCGATCTGGTAGAACGCGCCGAGGTATATACCGTCGGGCGCGATCGACGGCGGACCGTAGAACTCGATGATGTACGTGACGCTCGGGTCGAGGCCGGTGATCGTGTAGCTGCCGTCCGCCGCCGTCACGGCCGAACCCTGAGCGGGCGTGTACGTCGTCGGTGAGGCTTGGACGAACGCGCCCTCCAGCGGTGCGCCGTTCCGCTCGTCGGTCACGAAGCCCGAGAAGCCACCCGCGAGCCGCATCGTCACGTCGGCGCCGGTCTCGTCGGTCGTCGCCGCCACCGAGACGGAGAGAGACGTCGCAGCGTACGTGTCGCTCGCATCGTCGAAGTTGACGGTGTACGAGCCGGCCGCGAAGGGCCCGATCGTGTACGTGCCGTCGGCCGCGGTCGTCACAGTCGGGTTGCTGAAGAAGTCGTACGACGTCACCGTGATCCCCGGCAGCGGCGCGCCGAGCTCGTCGGTGACCGTTCCGGAGATCGTCGAGCCTCGCTCGAGTGATGCGTCGATGCCTGGCGTCGGTGTCGGTGACGAACCCGTGACCAGCGTTCCGGGGAAGGGCCCGCCGAAGTACTCGGGGAAGTGCGTGACGGCCGAGAACTGGACCCGGTACTCACCGGTCCCGAGTCCGCCCAGCACGTAGGTACCGTCCACGCCGGTCAGGGCGTCGACGCACAGTTCGGTGCCCGGGTACTCGACGAACTCGCGGACCAGGCAGGCTTGCGCGCTCACGCCCGCGAGCGGCAGCCCGGTGGCGTCGTCGACGACCGTGCCCGAGATCGCGCGATCGACCAAGGTCGCGTCGACGACGGTCGGGCCGACGGCCAACGCGACCGGCAGGATCTCGGTACCGAACATGTCGGTGGGATCGTCGAACACGACGACGTCCCCGTTCGGCGGCGCCGCGATGAGGTAGCCGCCGCTGCCGTCCGTGATCGCCGGGCTGGCCGGCCTCGTACACCCGTCCCACGGCTCGAACGGCGAGAGCTTCGTACACACCCAGACCTCGACGCCGCCGAGGGGGGCACCGAGCTCGTCGGTCACGGTGCCGCTCACGGCCCCCGGTTCGACCATCACGGCGTCGATCCCCGGCGTGTCGGCGCCGCTCGAGATCGGCACCGGGGTCGCGCTCGCTTCGTCGTACACCTGGTCGAACCACGTGGTCACGTGGTCGCCGCTGCCGAACTGGACCGTCACGTCTTCGCCGCCGGTCAACCCAGGGAAGACGTACTCCCCCTGCGCGTTGGACGTTGCCTGCCGGAGGATCGTGCCATCCGAAGCGAACGCCCTGACGAAGACCCAGCTGAGTGGGTCACCGGTCCCGTCGGTGATCGTTCCCGACAGGGAACCCGCATCGGCGAGCGTCGCATCGATGCCGGGTGTCTCGGCTCCCGCTGTGACGACGACCGGTGTGGCGGCAGCGGCGTTCGTGGCCTCGTCGTAGTACTCGGTCCCGTACCGCTGGGTCCAGTCCGTGAAGCTCACGACGAACGAGTCGGGGCCGACCGTCATCGAGTAGCTGCCATCGAGCTGCGTGGTCGTGCTCCCGAACGTGCCGCTGGCTCCCGACGCGTTGACCCCGATGCCGGCCAGTGGCGCACCGGTCGTGTCCGTGACGACGCCGGTGATCGATCCGAGCCGCGGCAGCGCGAAGTCCGCCGTCGAGATGGCGCCGTCGCTGACGGCGAGGGGATCGGCGTTGCCGTACGACGGCTGCTGGTTCCAGTACAGCTGCTGGTGCTCGCCGGTCGGTGACGACGCGCTGACTCGGTAGTCGCCCGGCACCAGGGAGGTGATCGTGTACGCACCCAGCGCGTCCGCGAACGCCGATCCGAATCCGCCGAAGTCGAACTCGCTCGCGGAGACGAACGCGTTCGCGAGGGGTGCGCCGAGATCGTCGGTGACGATGCCGCTGATGGTGCCACCCATGCCGAGGACCGGGTCGATGCTGCCGGTGGTGGCGCCCGCCGTGACGGCGACGGGCGTTGCGGAGACGAAGTCTGGGGCGTCGTGCCAGTACTCCGGCAGGTAGACACCCGAGAGCGAGTCATGGAAGTACACGCGGTAGCTGCCGGGCGCGAGCCCGGTCACGGTGTAGTTGCCAGCCGCGTCGGTGATCGCGAACCCGCCCGTGCCGCCGCCGACGGCATAGACGTTGACCGAGATGTCGGCGAGCGGGGCACCCGTTCCGTCGGTGACGGTGCCGGCGATGGCGCCGACCTCGGCGAGCGCGGCGTCGATCCCGGACGTGGTCGCGCCGGCGACGACCGCAACGGGTGTGGCCGAGCCGGCGTCGACGGCGTCGTCGTAGAACTCGCTGAGGTACGTCCCGCCGAAGTCGCTGAACGACACGCGGTAGTCGTCGGTGGCGAGACCGGTGACGGTGTAGGTGCCCGCAGCATCGGTGACCGCTGACCCGTACGAGCTGCCGCCTGTCGAGGAGCTGGCGTCGACGGAGATGTCGGGCAGTGGTGCGCCGGCGCTGTCGGTGACCGTGCCGCTGATCCTGCCGCCCTCGACCAGCGCGGCGTCGATCCCCGGCGTCGTGGCACCGACGACGACCGCGACCGGCGTCGCAAGGCCGGAGTCGGTCACGTCGTCGTAGTACTCACCGACCAGCCCGGTCGCTGCGAACTCGACAGTGAAGAAGTCGGTCGGCAGTCCCGTGATCGTGTAGTTGCCGTCGAGGTTGGTGCGCGATGTCCAGCAGGAGCTCGATCCGCACGCGGTGACGTCGGCATTGGCCACGGGTGCACCCAGCGGGCCGGTCACGTTGCCGGAGATGGCGCCGCCCAGCTGGAGCTCGGCGTCGATACCCGTGATCGTCGAGCCGGCGGTCACCGCCACGGGGGTGGCTGTCGCTTCGTCGCTCGCGTCGTCGAAGTACTCACCGAGGTGAATGCCGGTCCAGTCGGAGAACCGGACGGTGACGTCGCCCGGGGGAAGTCCGGTGACCGTGTACGAGCCACTGGCGTCGGTCGACGACCCACGGCACGCGGCGCCGGTCGAATCGCACACCCACACGCTGATCGTCGCCAACGGTTGTCCGTTGCTGTCGGTGACCGTGCCGGTGACGCCGCCGCCTTGTTCCAGTGTCGCGTCGATGCCGGACGTGGTGATGCCGGCGACGACGGGCACGGCCGTCGCCGACGCGATGTCGGAGGTGTCGTCGTAGTACTCGCCGACGAACCCGTCCTCGCGCTTGTCGAACTCGACGCGGTAGTCGCCCTCGGCGAGCCCGTCGATCTGATAGAAGCCACCCGAGTCGGTCCAGGCCGCTGCACACGCACCCGGGCCGATCGGACACGCGTTGACGTACGCGTTGAAGATCGGTGTGCCGGTCGCGTCGGTGACGGCGCCGGCGATCGATCCGCCCACCGCAAGGACGGCATCGATGCCGGGAGTCGTCGACCCGGCGGCGACGATCACGTCGGTTGCCCCGCTGCTGGTGGGCGAGTCGTCGTAGTACTCACGCACGTAAGGTCCGGAGAAGTCCCTGAACTCGACGACGTCGGCTCCGGCTCTGAGGCCGGTGACCTCGTAGGTGCCATCCACGCCGGTGGTGGCCGATCCGCAGGTCGCCGGGCCGCAGGCCCGCACGTTGACCCCTGCGATCGGGACGCCGGTGGTGTCGGTCACCGTGCCGGCGATTGCGCCGGCGACCTCCAACTCGATGTCGATCCCCGGGGTCGTCGTACCTGCAGCGGCGGGCACGAGCAGTGCGTCGAACGAGTTGTACGCATCGTCGTAGTACTCGGTGACGAAGCCGGACCCGGCCCACGCCTGGACGGCGTAGTCGCCGGGGCGGAGGCCGGCGAGCGAGTAGAGGCCGGCCGCATCGGTCGTGGTGCTGTACCAGGCCATGCAGTTGTTGATGAACCGACATCCGTCAACGTTGGCGCCGGCGATCGGTGTGCCGGTCTCGTCGGTGACGATGCCGGTGATCACCGCGGCGAGCTCGAGCACGCCGTCGATGCCGGGGGTGTCGGTGTCGGCGAGGACGGTCACCGGCGCGGCGGCGAACGCGTCGTAGGCGTCCATCCAGAACTCGTCGACGAACGTCAGGGTCGGGTCGACGAACTCGATCCGGTAGTCGCCGGGTTGCGCAGTGATCGAGTACGTGCCGCCGGCGATGGTCGTGTCCGAGAGACAGGGTCCACCCGCCGAGGGGCACGCGATGACGTCGATCCCCGCGATGGGCGCGGCCGTCTCGTCGACCGCCGTCCCCGAAATCGAGCCGGGGCCCGTCAGCGCCGCATCGATCCCCACGACAGCCTCGCCCGACGCGACCGGCACCGCGGTCGCTGCCAGCGGGTCGGTCACGTCGTCCCAGAACTCCGGCTGGTACACACTGGTCGCATCGGTGAATCCCGCCCGGTAGTCCCCCGGGAGCAGGTCCGTGACCCGATATTCGCCGAGGCCGTCGGTGCTGCCCCCCTGGCAGACCGCGCCGCCGAGATCGCAGATCTCGACGTCGATGCCCGCGAGGGCCGTTCCGAACGCGTCGGTGACCGTCCCGCTGATCGAACCGTAGGCAGCGAGCTGCGCATCGATGCCACCGGCATCCGCGCCACCCACGACCGTGACCGGCGTCGCCCCGGCCGCGTCGCCGGCGTCGTCCCAATACTCCTCGATGTGAACGCCCGCCGGATCGGAGAAACGGACGGTGTAGGAGCCTGGCTCGAGGCCGGGAGTCTGGAAGGTGCCGTCGACAAGCGTCGCGGCGGTCTCGCACGTCGCCCCGGCACATGCCTCGACGTTGATCGCCTCGAGTGAGGCTCCGAGCGCGTCAGTCACCGTGCCCGAGATCGACCCGAGCGGCGCCTCAGGCGTGGCCTGGATCGAGGCGGGAGCACTCGTACCACCGAAGGTGGTCGTCCAAACGGAAATCGTGTGTTCGATGCCGGCCGTCAGGCCGTCGATCGTCAGACTCCGCTGGTCCGGCCCGAGGTCGAACGTCAGGTCTCCTGGGTCGACTTCGACGTGGAATCCGCCTGGTGCGATGTCTTCGAGTTGCTGGTCGCTCGTCTCATCGGGCATCTGCCAGCCGATGTACAAGCCCGCAGGTGTCTCGACAGGTTCGAGCATCTCGGGCGCCTCGGGTGAGATGCCGTCTACATCGCCGACCGCGACGACGTCGCCTGCCCGACTTCCGTAGAGGTCGATATTGGCGAACAGGTCGAGAGCACCTGGTTGCATCGGCCAGACGAGCACGTTGGCACCGTCATCGAGGATGATGTCGGCATAGTCATCGCCGGTCACCTCCGCGGCGCGAACGGACCCGAAGCTGCCGTTCGGCATGCCGAGCGGCGCCGAGGCACGAACGTTGACGGTTCCGCCGGCGGTCATCTCCGCGACGAACAGTTCGCCGTCGGTGTCGATCCACGCGAGGTCAGTCCGAGGAGCGTCGTCGAAGTCACCGCTGATGAGCGTCACGACCGACTCCGATGCAGCGGGAAGCGGTTCGTCTGCGGATACGAACGAGCTCCCGGACGAAAGGGCGATGGCGAGCTCGGTGCTTCCGACGCCGATTCCGGCGATGTCCGAGCGTCCATCGTCATTGAAGTCGCCGACAACTGGCCGATTCATCGCGGTCGCTCCGTACTGCCCCGCGCTTGCCGGCACGAGCCAATCGGTCGGCGTCGCACGAACCGTCGTCGTCGTCGTGCCCAGGGCGACGCTGACGGTCTCCGGGCCCGTCGTTCCGAGGGCGACGTCGACGATGCCATCACCGTCGAAGTCGCCGGGCGACCACCACGCCGGTTCAGCGGTGAGGCCTACGACCAGCGGCTCCCAGTCCCCGAATGACCACCCCGTTGAGGGGGACACCTCGATGCGATTCTCTGCGGCGTTCCATCGGGTGAGATCGCCGCGGCTGTCGCCCGTGTAGTCGGCGATCGGACCTTGGTCGGCGACGCCTGCTGGAGCCGCCCATGATTCGACGGCGCCGAACGACCCACCCACTGCACGTGAGACCGTCACATTGCCGCCGGCGTCGATCTCGAGTAGATCGGACGTGCCATAGATCCCGTTGGCCGCTTCAGTATTCGTACCGAGCACGCACCCGTGTCGCGCTCCCACCTCGTCGTACCAACAGGTTTCAGTCGAGTAGCCGACGAGCAGTCGCATGCGCTGCAGCTGCAAGTAGTACGTCGTGTACTCGGGGATCTTGCGGGTGACAGCCCGCAGGCCGCAGTCGTAGCCGTCGTTCGTGACCTGCTGACCATCCAGAGATTGGAGGTTGGTGTAGGTCTGTCGAGAGCCGGCCTGGCAAGCGGTCCATGGTCCCGGATCGACAGCTACGTTCTGTGCGTTCGTCTCTTCGTAGTGCAGGTGTGGCCCACTGGAGATCCCGGTGTTCCCTGAGAACCCGATGAGCTGACCTGCCGCGACAGATGCATGATCGGCGATACCCGGCGCGAGACCAGAGAGGTGTAGGTACTTCGAGCGTCGCCCATCAGGATGCTTGATCGTGACCCTGGTCCCGCTGTTCGCGTAGCCGTGGTTGATGCACCACGCAACCCCATCGCCGAAGGTTCCCCCTGCCGGTATGTGGTTGTCCGGATCGCATCGTCGAGTGTCCGTCACCGCTTGAACGACCTCGCCAGCACCCGCAGCGTAGATCGGAGTGCCGACATCCATGGCGATGTCGATCGCGGGATACCCGTGGTAGCCGTCAGCACTCCACGTGGCGCTGACCGACCAGGTGCCCGTGAACGGGACGAGCTCGGGCGACGCGGCGGGACGCGCTGCCGCAGGCCGTCCGACAACCACTGCCGATGCGACCAACAGAGCCGATGCGACGAGACCCCGAACCGTTCTCGACGCACCGCGACTGCCGGAGCCACGCGTGCGCTTGACCGGAATCCATCTCGTCTGTCTCGCCGTCCCCGCTGGCGCGGTCAATGAGATGTGGTCTGTGCGATGCCGCATCGCTTGACCATATTTGGAGGTTCCTAACCTAGACAAGACGGAATTATCACGCAGCGGATTATTACCTGAACCGATCACGCAGAGAGTGATCGAACGGATTCCGAGAGTGACTAGCCGGCGGGTTCGCAGACGAGTTCTCGAGACTCACCCACCTCGAGGCACCGCACCGCCGGCGCCGTCGTGAAGTCCGCCTGCGCCTCGGGACGCGGCGCCGTCGGGATCGGGCACGTGCCGCTCGTCTCACCGGGGCAGGGAGCGTCGAGCACGTTGGCCACGACCCGCGAGATGAAGTCCGCTGCGGCGTAGGAACCGGTGGGCGAGAGGTGCACGTGGTCGTCCTCGTACCACTGGTCCATGAAGGGCGCCGAGTACGTCTGCCAGTCGGCGACGAACCACAGGTCGCCTGCGCCGTCGCCGGGCCGGAAGGCCCGAACGGCCTGGTTCTGGCCGGCCGTGACGATCGAGCTTCTGCCCGGCGTGGGGGTCGTGAGGGTCAGGAAGACCGTGTGCGCGATGCCGACGGCGCGGGCCGACCCGACCACCTCGTTGAGCGCCTGCTCGAAGCCGGCACCGGCGTCGTTGTAGCCCGACATGACCACGACAGCGTCGTACTCCTCGGGGGTCGCTTGCAGGATGCGCTCGACGACGTTGAGCGGGATCCGATCTTCGCGCCCGCCACAGGACGGGACGGCGACCCGCCGGCACGACTCGGCGTCGAGCGTGAACGTCGCCCCGCGGAGCCGTTCCGACGCGCCGTCGTACCAGCGAACCCCGGCGAGCGACGAGTCACCGATCAGCAAGACGTTGCCGGCGCTCGACGACGCCGATGTGGGATCTGCCGCGATGCTGGTCGCGACGCCGGTCGTGGAGGGGGCCAGTGAGGTCGCCGGCGGATCCGACACCGACGAGCTCGGCGCCAGCATCGTCGTGGTGGACGTCGGCGGAGCCGGAACGCTCGCGCCGGCGCTCGCATCCGGGGACGCCTCGACCGGCGAGGACGCGTCGCCGGACGTGCAGGCTGTGGCCAGCAACGCTGCCACCGAGGTCACGGCGATCACCCCGTAGGGGCGCACGTGCCTCGGGGTCGGGTCGCTCGACATCGGGCGTCAAGCTACCGATCGCGGGGCCGGCGACACGCCCGCGCATAAGGTGCCCGCCGTGCCGAGGAGCCGCAGCGGAGTCGTCGGGCCATGGGCCGCGGCGCCCGCATGGTTGCTCGCTCCGTTGCTGCTCCTGCCCACGCTGCTGAGCGATCCGACCGCGTTCACCCGCTACCAGTCGCTGCGATTCGTGACGATCTCCGTGGCGGTCGGGGTGGGCGTCGTCTGGGCGCTGTGGGTGGGATGGACGCTGCCGCGCCGGCTGGTGCTCGCAGCCGGCGCGTGCTGGGCCGCGACGGCCGTGGCGGCTGCGCTCTCGGAATCGACGACGTTCGGGTTCTTCGGCGCCCCGGCCCGCATGGTCGGTGTGATGGCGCTCGCCGTGATGCTCGGAGCCGGGTACCTGGGGTCGTTCGTCGGCTCCCGCGACCCCGACGGGCTGATCGTCGCACGAACGGTCGCGACCCTTGGCCTGTGCGTCGGCCTCGTGGCGATCGCCCAACGCGCCGGCCTCGAGCTGCTGGGTGTGCCCGAGATCGGATCGTCCGGGAGGTGGACGGCGCCGACCGGCAGCGCCGCGCAGCTGGGATCGATCGCCGTGCTCCTCCTGCCCGTCGCCGCTGGTCTCTGGATCGCCCGCGACACCGAGCCGGCGGACCGGTGGCTGGGCGGGTGTGCGACGGTGCTGCTCGGGGTGTCGCTCGTGTTCTCCGGCGCGCGTGCGTCATGGCTCGGCGCGGTCGTAGCCGGCGCCGTGCTGCTGTGGGCGGCGCGATCCGAGCGGGTGCGCCGGCTCCGATCGCTGGCCGTCGTCGGCGTGCTCGCGATAGCGGGCCTGGTGATCGCCCTGGTCGATGGCGGGCTACGGAGCCGGCTCGGTGGCGCGGTCAACACCGACGGGACGATCAGAGGGCGGTGGGACATCTGGCGGGCGGCCACGCCGGCGGTCGGCGATCGGTGGCTGGTCGGGTGGGGTCCCGACCAGGGGAGGGTCGGGATCGTCGAGCACCTGCCGGCCGGTTTCGAGACGCGGTACGGCGACACCGAGATCGTCGATCGTGCGCACTCGCTCGTCCTCGACCAGCTGCTCTGGACCGGTCTGCTCGGTGTCGCAGCGCTGGTGGCGCTGGTGATCACCTGGTTGCGCTTCGTCTCTGCTTCGTCGCCGGGGTTCCGGACCTGGGCGGTGCTCGCCGGGCTGACCGGGTTCGGCGTCCACCTCCTGTTCAACTTCCCGGTGCCCGAGATCGACGTGTTGGCGTGGTTCCTCGCCGGTGTCGCGGTCGCCGGTGTCGGAGCCGACTCCCCGTGGCGACCGCCGGTGCGATGGGCCTCGTTGGCGGCGAGCGCGCTCGCAGCGGCACTGCTGGTCGTCGGGTCGGTGCACCACTCGGTGGCCGACCACCGGCTCGATCGTGCCGGACGACTGGAGGAGGACGGCGACATCGAGCGCGCCACCCATGCGTACCGGTCGGCGGTCGACACGGCCGGCCGTCTCCCGGTCTACCGGGAGGCGCTCGCCCGGCACCTGGTGCGTATCGGTGACGGCGCGGCCGCCGCCGCAGCTGCGCAGGAGGCGGCCGACCAGGCGCCCGACGATCCGTACCTCACCGAACTGGCGCTGCGCGCTCGGGTGCAGCAGGCACTCCTGGCCGGCGATCGCACGGGTACTTCCGAGCTCGTCGGCGAGTACCGGACGCTGGTCGACCGTGCGCCGAACCGGGTGTCGTTTCGCACTGGCCTCGCGCTGGCGCTCCTCGCCGACGGCAAGATCGACGAGGCGCGCGCCGTGGCGACGCAGGCGTCGATGGAGCTGCCGCTGAGCGGGGCGCCCGAGTCGGCGCTCAGCCTGATCGAGCTGATCGCCGGCAACGAGGACGCCGCACGCGAGCACGCGGCCGAGGCCGAGCGCCGCGACACCGGCGAGTCGTAGACCTGCCGGTGTCGATCGGCGACGCCCGCCGCGCACCAGTCTCCCCCGGCTCCTCGTCGACCTGATCGCCTCGACCGGCGCTCGCTGCGTCCTCGGACCGGACAGATGCCGTTATCGTCCGAACCATGACGGCGGGTCGACAGCTCCCGGTCATCGCAGTGGCAGTGCTCGTGCTCGCGGCCTGCTCGGGCGATGACGACGCCACATCTGCCGACGACACGACGGCTGCCACGACCACCGCAGCGACTGCCGATCCTGGTGGCGAACCGGACGACGGCCCCGGCGACGGATCGGCAGCCACCACGCTGCCCGACGATGGCGACCCCGACGGCGATGGCGACGGCGACGGCGGTACGGACGACACGGGCCCGACGGGCGATGCCGACGCATCCGCATCGACGACTGCGCCGGACTCCACCGGTGACCCCACCGAGACCACCGCACGGAATGGCACAGATCCATCCGTGGCGACCGGGACGACCACACCTCAGCAACCCGACGAGCCCGACGAGACCTTGCCGCCGCGGCCGGTGGAGGACGATCCGCCCCCGCCGCCCGACGACCTGCCGCCGAGCCCGCTCGAACCCGACGAGTGCGCCGACGGGTGCGACCTGTCGGACACCGACCTGTCGGACACCGACCTCAGCGGCGACCAGTTCGACGACGCCGATGCCGGCGGCGCCGTCTTCGACGGGTCCGACCTCACCGGCGCCAGCTTCGACCGGGCCGACCTCACGGGCGCCTCGTTCGTCGGTGCCTTCCTGACCGACGCCGACCTGCGCGACACCAACCTCACGGGCGCCGACTTCACCGGCGCCGAGATGAGCAGCATCCGGCTGTCGAACGCCGTGCTCGTCGACGCCACGCTCGACCAGGCGCGCCTCGACAGCGGCGAGGCGAGCGACATCGACGCCACCGGTGCGACGCTGCGCTCGGCCCTGCTCAGCGACACCTCGTTCGACCGGGCCGTGTTCCGCGACGCCGACTTCACCGGCTCCTCGCTGCGCGACGCGTTCCTCATCGAGGCCGATCTCACCGGCGCGAACATGACCGACGTCGACCTCGGCGGCGCCATCATGCGCGACGCGATCCTCGCCGACGTCGTCTGGGCCAACACGATCTGCCCCGACGACACCCTGAGCGACGACAACGGCGGCACCTGCGTCGGCCACCTCATCTGACGAGCGCCGAACGCCGCGGCGGCGTCGGCGCGGGCGCGAGACGCCGGACCTCCACCGACAGCCAGCCGTGACGGCGGACCGCCTGCCAGCCGCTACGGGACGTTGACGACCGTCTCGCAGGCGGTGGCGGTGTCGCCGCTCCCGGAGTTGTGGACACCACCGTTGCAGTAGTCGCCGAGCACATGGGGGCCGCCGCGCAGGGTGTCGGCTCCGTTGTTGCCGTACAGCATGTCGTCGCCCGACTTGCCCGACAGCACGTCGGCGAAGTTGCCGCCGTACACGATGTCGTCACCGGCGTCGCCGAACACGTCGTCGTAGAGCCCACCGCCGTAGACCGTGTCGACATCGGCGGTAGTGAAGTCGACGTCGTCGTTGGCGTAGACCGTGTCCGACCCGTTCTGACCGCGGAGCTCGTCGACGCCGAGCCCGCCGTAGATCCGGTCGTTGCCGTTGCCACCGCGGACGACGTCGTCGCCACCCTCGCCCCAGAGCCGGTCGCCACCGCCGCCGCCGTAGATGTCGTCACCGTCGGGGCCACCGTAGATGTGGTCGTTGCCGCGGCCCCCATCGATCACGTCGATACCGCCGTCGCCGAAGATCGTGTCCCGGCCATCGCCGCCGTCGATCGTGTCGCCGCCGTCGAGACCGCAGATCACATCGTCGCCGTCGAGCGCGTCGATGGTGTCCGCACCCGCGGTGCCGAGGATCACGTCCGGGCCCATCGTCGGCGTCTGGCCGAGCCCGATGTCGACCGTCACCGGCAGCCCGTCACAGACGGCCGCCGGGAGGAACTGCCAGTTGAGCTGGTAGTCGCCGACGTCGGTCCAGAACCCATCGACGCTGACCCGATAGGTCTCGCCGGAGATCACCGTGACGACGATCTCGGATTGCACCGTCGGCCCGACGTCGTCGTTGCAGGCGAGTTCGGTGAGTGAGCCGATCGACGTCCCCGTGTGGGCGGCCAGCACGGTGTCGAACGTGCTCCCGAACGTGTCGAACACCACGTCGCCGTTGCCGGGTGCCGTCCATTCGAACCACACCGAGCTGAGCAGCGGGTCCAGCGGCTCACACGTCGTGGGCTGCTCGCCGGGCTCGCCGGTCGCCCCGGCGTTGAGGCCGAACGTCGATCCGGCCGGCCCGACGAGGATCTCGGCGTTGGTGAGATGGTCGTTCGGTGGTGCCGGCACGTCGAGGTGGTGGTGCAGCTCGTAGATACCGGCGTCGTAGAGGAAGCCGTCGATGCGGATCCGGTACGTCTCGCCGGCAACGGCCGGGAAGGTCAGCTCCGACTGGGCACCGCCGCTGTCGTCGTTGCACGCGATCTCCGACAGCGACGCCAACGACGATCCCGTGAAGACGTCGAGCACGGTGTCGAAGTCGCTGCCGAACGTGTCGATCGTGGCCGGTCCGCTCCAGCCGGGCGTCCAGGTGAACCACACCGAGTTCAGCGACGGGTCGCCCGGGTTGCAGCTCGACAGCGGTTCGCCGGGCTCGGCGGTCGCCGCGTGCGTCCACCCGGGAATCTCGCCCCAGACGCTGTACAAGTTGCGTGGGGAGGTGAAGTCGTCGTTGATCGGCGGGTCGTAGTCGAATGTCCAGGCGAGACCGATGTAGCCCGTGCTCGACAGGTGCCCGTCGACGCGGATCAGGTACGTCTGGCCGGCAGAGGTCGCGAACGTGATCTCCGACTGCATGCCACCGATGTCGTCGTTGCAGACGAACTCGTTCAAGGCACCGATCGTCGTACCGGTCGAGGCCGTGAGCACGGTGTCGAACTGGCTCGAGTGGGTCTCGAACGTCGCCGTGCCCGCGCCGGGAGCCGTCCACGAGTACCACACCGAGTTGACGTGCGTGTCCGAAGCGTGGCACGTGGGCAGCTGCTCGCCGGATTCGCCGGTGGCGGTGAAGTTGTGGCCGCCTGCCATGCCCACCGTGCCGGCGAGCGGTGTCGCGTCGACCAGGTCGTCGTTCGTCATGGGGTCGGGCACGTATCGGTGGTACGTGACGTAGTTCCCGGAGGCGGTGTTGTAGCCGTCGATGCGGATCAGGTACGTCTCGTAGGCCGTCGCCGTGAACACCACCTCGGACTGCACGCCACCCGTGTCGTCGTTGCAGACGACCTCGGTCAGCGAGCCGATGGCCGACCCGGTGTAGACGGCGAGCACCGTGTCGAAGGCGCTCCCGAACGTGTCGATCGTGGCCGTCCCGCCCACCGGCGGCTGCCACGAGTACCAGACCGAGTTGATCTGGGTGTCCGTGGCGTGGCAGCTCGGGAGCTGCTCACCGGTCTCGCCGGTGGCCGCCGCGTTGTTGCCGTCGTCGAAGAGCACGACGCCCGGCGGGGGTGTGAACAGGAAGGTCGCGGCGCTCAGGTCGTCGGCGCCCGCGGCCGTCGCCGCGGAAGGTGCGACAGCGATCGCAGTGAGGAATCCCAGCAGGAACAGGGGAATCGACGACGAACGCATGACCCGCCTCCTCGGTTGCCACGGACCCGCGCGGGCCCACTTCGAGTCTGCGCCCGCCCGTCTGGGAGGTCAACCGGGACCGCGTCACACCCGGTCGCCGCCGGATCCGGCCGCGGCCGCTACGGAACGTTGAGGACGGTCTCGCAGGCAGTGGCCGTGTCGCCGGCACCGGAGTTCAAGGTGCCACCGTTGCACGTGTCGCCCAGCACGTGCGGGCCGCCCCGCAACGTGTCCGCTCCGTTGTTGCCGAACAGCTGGTCGTCGCCGGCCTTGCCCGACAACACATCCGCGAAGTTGCCGCCATACATCACGTCGTCACCGGCGTCGCCGAACACATCGTCGAAGAGCCCGCCGCCGTACATCTCGTCGACATCCGTCGTCGACGAATCGGCAGCCGAGTTCGCCCAGATCTGGTCCTCGCCGTTCTGTCCGCGCAAGACATCGGCACCCGGTCCACCCTCGATCGTGTCGTTGCCGTTCCCGCCCCGGATGTCGTCGTCACCACCCTCGCCGAACAGAACGTCACCTCCACCGGTGCCGTAGATCGTGTCGCCCTCGGCACCGCCGTAGATCGTGTCGTTGCCCTGACCACCCTCGAGATCGTCGACACCACCATCACCGAAGATCGTGTCCAACCCCGGCCCACCATCGATCAC
>NZ_JASJCS010000110.1 GCF_030065885.1 Ilumatobacter sp.
TCCCGGCTTCGACCGATCACCGAGTCCGCCCTCGACGACCAGCAGCGGCAGCTCTGGGACGGCATCACCGGCAGCCGCGGCGGCGGGGGGCTCGACCTGTTCACGCCCGACGGGGGGCTCGCCGGACCGTTCAACGCCTGGCTGCACGCACCCGAGATCGGGCGCCGGCTCTCGTCGCTCGGCGGCCACCTCCGGTTCGGCACGGCGTTCGACCGCCGACTCACCGAGGTCGTGATCTGCACGGTCGGTGCGTTCTGGCAGGCGGAGTTCGAGTTCTTCGCCCATGCGCCGATGGCGCTGGACCACGGGGTCGAACCGGCGGTGATCGAGGCGCTCCGGGAGGGGCGGACACCGGAGTTCTCTCGCAACGACGAACGGATCGTCCACGCCGTGACCACCCAGCTGCTCGAGCGGCATCGGGTCGACGACGCCACCTACGCCGAGGCGGCCGAACTGCTGGGCGAGACCCAGCTGGTCGAGCTGGTGTCCGTCGCCGGCTACTACTGCCTGATCTCGATGATGCTCAACCTGTTCGACGTACCGCTCCCCGAAGGCGCGACGACGATCTGGAGCTGAGGGTCAGGCCCCTGTCGGCGGACCGAGCAGGTCCCAGCGGTTGCCGGCGAGGTCGCGGAACACGGCGACCGTGGCGTACGGCTCAGCTCGCGGCGTCTCGAGGAACTCCACGCCGGCGCGCTGCATCCGTGCGAACCGGTCCTCGAAGTCGTCGACCTCGAGGAAGAAGCCGACTCGACCGCCGGCCTGATCGCCGACACGGGCGCGCTGGTCGGCGCCGTCGGCGCGCGCGAGCAGCAGGCCGGTCCCGCCCCGTGCCGGCCGTACGACCACCCAGCGCTTCGGTCGGCCGTCGTCGGTGGTGCCCGGCGAGTCCTCGACGAGCTCGAAACCGAGGGCGTCGACGAAGAACTCGATCGCAGCGTCGTAGTCCTCGACGAGCAGCGTCACCAACCCGATCCGTGTCATGGCGGGAGTCTGCCCGACCGGCGGAACCATCACATCGCCGGCGGCGACCAATCACCTGACGCCCGTGTGCCAAGCTCACGGGTCTTCGATCGGGAGGAATGGCGACATGGACGACACGAGCGGGGCGATGGCGCCGATCCAGGACCTGCCCTCGGCCCTCGATCACTACGAAGCCATCGAGCAGCGCCTGGGGGACAAGCGGCTCGCCGTCTTCCTCGACTACGACGGCACGCTGACGCCCATCGTGGCACGGCCCGAGCTCGCGGTGCTCTCCGACCACATGCGCGAGGTCGTGACCGATCTCGCGGGTCTGTGCACCGTCGGCATCATCAGCGGGCGCGACCGCCACGACGTCGAGCAGCTCGTCGGCATCGACAGCCTGGTGTACGCCGGCAGCCACGGGTTCGACATCGGCGGGCCCGACGGCCTGGCCGTCCAGCACGACCACGGCACCAGCTTCCTCCCCGTGATGCAGACGCTCGCCGACCACGTCGAGGCACGCCTCGGCGACGTCGAGGGTTCGCTGGTCGAGCGCAAGAAGTACTCGATCGCCGTCCACTATCGCCTCGTGGCCGACGACGAGGTGGCCGTCGTCGAGGCCGCCGTCGACGAGACCCTCGCCGAGCCCGAGTTCGCCAACATCCGCAAGACACTCGGCAAGAAGGTGTTCGACCTCCAACCCGCGATCGAGTGGCACAAGGGCAAGGCCGTCGAGTGGGTCATGCACGCGCTCGACCTCGACCACGACGACGTGCTCCCGATGTTCTTCGGGGACGACCTCACCGACGAGGACGCGTTCGCAGCGTTGGCTGCGAACGGGCTCGGCGTCGTCGTCGTGTCCGACTCCGCACGTCCGAGCGGCGCCGACTACGGCGTGCCCGAGGTGCCCGACGTCGGGTTGCTGCTCGAACGGCTGGCTGCCACCTTGCGCAGTCGTTGATCGCGGCCGGCGCCGTGCTCTCGGTGACCCGGAGCGGGCCGGGCCCGCAGCTCGAACAGCCGGCTCCGAGGCCGTGCGGTCGTTGATCACGGCCAGCACCGACTTTCGGCCCTTCGGGCGGTACCCGCCTGGATCGTAGGCTCGTGACGGAAGCAAGGGACGTTTTCGCGTCGGGAGGCGGCGATGCCGGCTTGGTCACTGGTCTACGAGGAGTTCGACCCCGGGCAGGAAGCCCTGCGTGAGGCGCTGACCACGCTCGGGAACGGGTACATCGGCACCCGCGGCGCCGCCGAGGAGGCCGACGCCGACGACTTCCACTATCCGGGCACGTACCTCGCCGGCGGCTACAACCGGCTCCCGACCGAGGTCGCCGGCCGCGACATCGAGAACGAGGACCTCGTCAACTTCCCCAACTGGCTGAGCGTCAAGTTCCGTCCCGACACCGGCGACTGGTTCAACCTGATGGCCGTCGAGGTGCTGTCGTACCGCAAGGAGCTCCATCTCGACGAAGGCATGCTCGAGCGGACGGTGCGCTTCCGCGACCCGCAGGACCGCGAGACCACGTTGCGCACGAGGCGCTTCGTCCACATGGGCCAGCCGCACTTCGCCGCGGTGCAGGTCGACATCACCGCCGAGAACTGGTCGGGCAAGGTGCACATCCGCTCCGCACTCGACGGGCGCGTGATCAACCATGGCGTGCCCCGGTACCGCCAGCTGAACAGCCAGCACCTCGAAACCCTCGGGACCCGCAGCCTCGACCACGAGGGCATGAGCCTCCACGTGCAGACCACGCAGTCGCAGATCCGGATGGCGCTCGCAGCCCGCACCCGTGTGTTCGAGGGGAACCGTTCCGTTCGCATCGATCGGCATCTGCTCGAAGAGCCCGGCTACATCGGCGAGCAGATGGCGTTCCACCTCGAGCAGGGTGCGCCGATCACGGTCGAGAAGACCGTCGCGATCTACACCTCGAAGGACTCGGGCATCACCGAGTGCCTGCAAGAGGCCGAGGAGGCCGTGCTCACCGTCGGCCGGTTCGAGGAGCTGCGCAAGAGCCACACCAACGCCTGGAAGCACCTCTGGCGCCGCTGCGACGTCTCGATCGAGGGCGACGAGTACGTGCAGATGCTGCTGCGGCTGCACATCTTCCACATCCTGCAGACCGTCTCGCCGAACACCCGGGATCTCGACTTCAGCGTGCCGGCCCGCGGCCTGCACGGCGAGGCGTATCGCGGCCACGTGTTCTGGGACGAGCTCTACGTGTTCCCGGTCCTCAACCTGCGGATGCCCGAGATCACGAGGGCGATGCTGCTCTACCGCTACCGCCGGCTCCCGGCCGCACGGGAAGCGGCTCGCCAGGAGGGTTTCGGCGGCGCGATGTTCCCGTGGCAGAGCGGCAGCAACGGCCGCGAAGAGAGCCAACTCCTCCACCTCAACCCGAAGTCCGGCCACTGGCTGCCCGACGACTCACGGCTGCAGCGGCACGTCAACCTGGCGATCGCGTACAACGTGTGGCGGTACTTCGAGACCACGGACGACATCGAGTTCCTCTCGCTCTACGGCGCCGAGATGCTGCTCGACATCACCCGGTTCTGGTCGAGCGTCGCCGACTACAACGACGAGCTCGACCGCTACGAGATCCACGGCGTCATGGGACCCGACGAGTACCACGAGCGCTATCCCGACGCGGAGGAAGCGGGGTTCAGCAACAACGCGTACACCAACGTGATGGTGGCGTGGCTGTGCCGACGGGCGCTGGAGGTGCTCGAGCTGCTCGACGACGTGCGGACCGCCGAACTGACCGAGCGACTCGACATCGGTGCTGCCGAGATCGGCCGCTGGCACGAGATGAGCACCAAGATGCACGTGCCGTTCCACGGTGACGGGATCATCAGCCAATTCGAGGGCTACGACGAGCTCGAGGAGTTCGACTGGGAGCGGTACCGCGAGGAGTACGGCAACATCCAGCGCCTCGATCGGATCCTCGAAGCCGAGGGCGACACGCCGAACCGCTACAAGCTGTCGAAGCAGGCCGACCTCGTGATGCTCTTCTACATGCTCTCGCGCCAGGAGATCGGCGACGTGTTCGAACGGCTCGGACACCCGATCGACGACGACCAGATCAGGCGCAACATCGAGTACTACATGCACCGAACGTCGCACGGATCGACGCTGAGCCAGGTCGTGCACGCGTCGGTGTTGGCGCGCATCGACCCCCAGCAGTCGTGGGAGCGGTTCATGGATGCGCTGCAGAGCGACCTGAACGACGTACAGGGCGGCACCACGGCCGAGGGCATCCACACCGGCGTCATGGCCGGAACGGTCGACATCCTCCAACGCGGGGCGTGCGGGCTCACGATCGACGACGGCGTGGTGTGGCTCGACCCGCACCTGCCCGAGCAGCTCGAGTCCCTGCACATGAACGTCCGCACCCACGGGCAGCGCCTCGACCTGCGCGTGACCGGCGATCGCGTGCGGGTCTCGTCACGCAAGGGGCGTTCGGAGCTCGCACGCTTCGGCCTCGGCGGCGAGGTGTACACGCTCGCTCCGGGCGAGAGCATGGAGCTCCCGCTCGATGGCACACCGCCGGCCGATCGGCCCGCCGACGCCGAGGACGTCGACGAGGACGACGCTCGGGACGTCGACGAGGACGACGCTCGAGACGTCGACGAGGACGTCGACGAGGCCCCCGCGAACCCGTGACGAGCTCGACCGGCGCACCTGGCCCGACATGAGCGCGCGCTCGCTGCCGCAACTGGTGCGGCGTGGCGAGTACGAGCGAGCCTGGCTGCGGCCCGACGTGCTCGCGGGGCTCACCGTCGCCGCGATGGTCGTGCCGCAGGCGATGGCGTATGCGGAGCTCGGTGGTCTGCCGCCGTCCGCCGGCTTCCGGGCGGTGTTGGTGGCGCTGCCGATCTACGTGCTGATCGGCACGAGCCGCCACCTGGGCATCGGGCCCGAGCCGGGCACTGCGATCCTCGCCGCAGCGGCAGCCGCAGGGCTGGCGGGTGGCGACCCGGACCGGTACGCCGCGCTGATGGCGACGATCGGCGTGCTCGTGGGACTGTTCGCGCTGCTCGCCGGCGTGCTGCGTCTCGGCTTCGTCGCCGACCTGCTCTCGAAGCCGGTGCTGGTCGGCTACATCACGGGTGTCGGAACGACGCTGCTCACCAGCCAGCTGCGCTCGTTCACCGGCGTGTCGATCGACGCCGACAACCCCTTCCGCCGGGTGTGGGAGTTCGTGACGAGCCTGGATCAGATCGACGGCGCCACCGTCGGCATCGGGCTCGCGACGCTGGCGGTGATCATGCTGCTGCGCCGCTACCGCCCGACGTGGCCGGGTGCGTTGATCGGTCTGGGTGGCTCGATGGTCACCGTCGCCCTGCTCGACCTCGACGTCGGCGTCGTCGGCGACATCGAGGCCGCGCTGCCGAGGTTCGGCGTGCCGGACGTCGGTTGGGGGGACGTCGGCTCACTCGTGCCGGCCGCCGCCGGCGTCGCGCTGATCGGCTACACGGACAACATCCTCACGGCCAGGTCGATCTCGGCGAAGCAGGACTACGAGGTGGATGCCGACCGCGAGCTGTTCGCGCTCGGCGCGATGAACACGGTCGGTGGGTTCGCCGGTGGCTTCCCGATGTCGTCGAGCGCGTCGCGCTCGTTCGTGCCGGCGACGATCGGCAGCAAGTCCCAGCTGTCGAGCGCAGTCACGTTCGTGGCGGTCCTGGTGTTCCTCCTCGTCGGTCGATCGCTGCTCGCCGAGATCCCGAGCGCCGGACTGGCCGCCGTGATCGTCGCCGCCGCGTTCGCGGTGATCGACGTCGCCGGGTTCCGCCGCCTCGCGAAGCTCAGCCGGGCGGAGACCGCCCTCGCCGCGATCACCTGCCTGGCGGTGATCGGCATCGACATCCTCGTCGGGGTGCTCGTGGCGGTCGGCCTGTCGGTGCTGATCACCCTGGGCCGCGTCGCGCGGCCGCACGACGCCGTGCTCGGCGCCGGCGGTGAGGACCTCGACGGCTGGATCGAGCTCGACGACGAGCGGGCGACACCACTTCCCGGTCTGCTCGTGTACCGCTTCGACGCGCCGCTGTTCTTCGCCAACGGCGAGTACTACCGCGAGCGGCTGCAGGCCGCGCTGGTGCGCAACCCGGGCGAGGAGACCGGCGTGATCCTCGACATGGAGGGGATCGGCTCGATCGACACCACCGCCGTCGATCACCTCGCCGAGCTGTTCGACGACCTCGAGGCCGACGGCATCACCATCAGTCTCGCCCGCCCGAACCACAAGGTGCACGACATGCTGATCAGGTCGGGCCTCCAGGACCGGCTTGGCGAGGAGCGCGTCTACCCCACCATCAATGCAGCGGTCGCCGCCTACCAGCGACGATCGGGGCCCGGTCGTCCCGGCGGCCCGACCGAGGCGGATCAGGGGTAACGGCTCCAGGTGCCGGTCTCGAAGTCGTGGAGCTTGCAGGCTCGCACCGACCGCAGGTAGTCGCGCACGCTGATCGGTCGCTCGTCGACCTCGCCCGGGAACGCCTCGGCGATCGCTCTGGTGGCCTCGGGCAGCCGGTAGCAGGGGATCCGCATGTCGACGTGATGGGGGAGGTGGACCATGATCCAGTGGAAGAAGAAGTCCCAGCCCGGCGGCCCCCACAGCACGGTGGTGCCCTCGACCTGGCCGCGGTAGCGGTTCCACTCGCGACGCGGCCACCAGCGAATCTCGGGTTGGATGTGGTGGACGTGCACGACCCAGCCGATGACCTGGCAGAACAGCAGGAACGGGATCAGCACCGCCTTGGCCCAGGTCCAGACGCCGTCGAACCCTTGCAGAGCGACCGCTGTGGCCAGCGTGCCAAACGCGAACAGTGCGACGAGACCCTGGTCGCGCCGCATCGGGCGCGCCCACCTGGCCGGCGGGGTGAAGCGGACCATCTTGTTGAACCACACCTCGCGGAGGTAGTAGGCGCCGGCGCCGAGCGGCCCCCATTCGAGTCGATGGCGCAGCCGTCGCACGGGTCCTAGCGCCTGGTACTCGTCGACGGTCAGCGGATGCCAGACGAAGTCCATCCCCTGGCGCAGCGTGTGGCCGTGGTGGACGCGGTTGTGGCCGAAGATCCACACCTCGGTGGCGTGCCATGACGGCAGCATCGTGATGCGACCGACGACGCTGTTCAGGCGCTTCGAGTCGAACAGCGCGTCGTGGGCGGCGTCGTGGCCCAGCACGAACAGGCCCGACACGCTCACGCCCGCCAGGATCCACAGCGGGACGAGGAGGAACGGGTTGTCGGTGACGACGAGGCCGAGCACCGCTGCCCCGTACAGGACGAGGTCGCGAGCGACGAGGCCGAGGCCGCGGACGGTCGAGCGCTCGTAGCAGTGGGCGGGGATCACGTCCAGCACGGGCTTGAGCCCGGTCGGACGCTCACTCTCGGGTGCCGGACTGTCGGTTGGCGGCAGCACGGCCACGGGGGACTGGGTCATGGGAGTCCTGACGATCGAGGGCGGAGGCTACCTACTGGTCGGTAGACAGCTGAACCTTATCGTCTTCCAGGGCCTTCGTCGTGCGCAACCTCGGATTTCGGCGTTCGTGCGCCGGCAGCTGGTTCCCGGTCGCGGTCTTCCCGCACGCCCGGCTCAGGGGCGGTCGCCGAAGTCGGGCCGTTCGGTCCGCGTCCGCTTGAGCTCCCAGAAGCCCTCGACCTCCATCATCGCCGTGAGGGCATCCCACATCTTGAGCGAGAGCTCGGTCGGCGGCACCCGGGTGATGACGGGCCCGAAGTAGCCCTGCTTGACGCCCTGGGTGTTCTTCAGGGCGATGATCGGCGTACCGATGTCGTCGCCGGCGAGGTCGAGGCCGACGTCCATCCGCGCCCTGATCTCCTTGTCCCAGTCGTCGTCGTCGGCTGCGGTGGCGAACGCTCGGTCGTGGCCGGCAGACTCGAGCGCGTCGGCGACATCGAAGTCGCGGTCCTGGTCGTGATGGATCCGGCGCCCGTACTCCCAGTAGAGCGGTTCGACGGCGTCGTCCCCGAGGGATCCGCGCACCGCCTCGATCACCCGCAGCATCCGGTGGGTCTTCAGCACCGGGTCGTGGTACTCGGATCCCTCCTCGGGTTCGTTCTTGAAGTACAGGCTGATCGGTTGCCACGTGACACGGAGATCACGGTGCGGACGAACCTCGTCGACGACCCAACGGGCCGTCACCCAGCACCAGGGTCAAATGGGGTCGATCCAGAACTCGATGTCGGTTGCCACGACCGGCAGTCTGACACGTTGCGCGCGCAAGCGCTGCTCCCAGCAGCGAATGAGCGCCACCGGTAGCCTCGCAAACCGTCATGTCGCAGCGCTTCTACGTCGAGACCTTGGGCTGCCCGAAGAACCAGGTCGACTCCGACAAGCTCGTCGGCACGCTGCTCGCGGACGGCATGCGACCGACCGACGAGGCGCACGACGCCGACCTGGTCGTCGTCAACACCTGCGCGTTCATCGACGAGGCCCGACGGGAGTCGATCGACACCATCCTGGCCCTCGACGAGCAGCGCCGGCAGGGGGCCCGTTTGGTCGTCACCGGCTGCATGGCCGAGCGCTACGGCGACGAGCTGGCCGAGGCCCTGCCCGAGGTCGACCGGGTGGCGGGGTTCGGGGTCCCGCTCACCGCGGGCCCGAGCTCCGCCGGCAAGACCCTGATCCCCGTGTCGTCGGCGCCGCTCCCCGAGCTGGATCTGCTCAACCTGCCGCGCCCCAGATCCGCGTCGCCCTGGGCCTACGTCAAGATCGCCGAGGGGTGCGATCGGTCGTGCGGGTTCTGCGCGATCCCGAGCTTCCGTGGTCCGCAGCGGAGCCGTGACATCGCTCAGATCCTCGGCGAGGTCGACCAGCTCGGGGCCCGGGAGATCGTCCTGATCGCCCAGGACCTGGCCTCGTACGGCAAGGACCGGCCCGAGGAGCTCGGTGCCGGTTCGATCGTGCGGCTGGTCGCCGCCGTCGCCGAGCGGGTCGACTGGGTCCGTCTCCTCTACCTGTACCCGAGCGACCTCACCGACGATCTGGTCGACGCCATCTGCGGCACCGGCGTGCCGTACTTCGACCTGTCGCTGCAGCACGTCAGCAAGCCGCTGCTCCGGCGGATGCGCCGGTGGGGCGACGGCGGCCGCTTCCTCGGTCGCATCGCAGACATCCGGCGGCGCGAGCCGGCCGCCGCGTTCCGTTCGAACTTCATCGTCGGGTACCCCGGCGAGACCGAGGCCGACCACGACCGGCTGCTCCGGTTCGTCGAGGAGGCGCAGCTCGACTGGTGCGGGTTCTTCGCCTACTCGGAGGAGGATGGCACGCAGGCCGCCACCCTCGATGGCTCCGTCGACGAGACACTGATGCACGAACGCCTCGCCGAGCTCCGCGAGCTGCAAGACGGCATCACGGCGTCGCGCCGCGACGAGCTGATCGGCGCGACGGTCGACGTGCTCGTCGATGCGCCCGGCGTCGCCCGCAGCGTGCGCGAGGCCCCGGAGATCGACGGGGTCGTCCACATCGGGCATGATCTCGTCGTGGGGGAGTTCGCCGCCGTCGAGATCGCCGACGCGCTCGGCCCGGATCTCGTCGCCGTCGGCGGTGACGCCCGGGCCGAGGCCGACGGGTCGGGGGACGATCGCTGATGCCCGTCGACCCGAACGCGCTCGCCACGTGGGCGAACGCGATCACCGTCGGCCGGCTCGTGTTCTCGCCGGTGATGTTCCTCGTCATCCCCGATCACAACCGTGGCTCGTGGCTGGCGTTCGGCCTGTGGTTCCTGCTCAGCGTCAGCGACGGCATCGACGGCTACATCGCTCGCCGCCACGGCACCACTGCGTCGGGGGCGTTCCTCGACCCGCTCGCCGACAAGGTGCTGGTGCTGGGCGCCATGTTCACGCTGGTCACCCGCGAGGTGTTCTGGCTGCTCCCCGTGGCGCTGATCGCCGGTCGCGAGGTGATCATCAGCGTCTACCGCACGTTCGTGGCGTCGAAGGGCGTGAGCATCCCGGCGAGCCAGCTCGCGAAGTGGAAGACGGTGTTCCAGCAGCTGGCCGTCGGGTTCGCGCTCTGGCCATGGTTCGCCGTCGACTACAAGTGGTTCTGGGTGACGCTCCTGTGGACCGCGGTCGGTCTCTCGCTGGTGAGCGGCGCCCAGTACCTCTGGTACTCGAGGGTGACCGAGAAGGCGCTCGCCGAGTCGCACCTCGCATGATGGCGGGCCGCTGATGCGATGTGACGTGCTGGCGGTGGGCACCGAGCTGCTGCTCGGCCAGATCGTCGACACCAACTCGGCGTGGTTGGGCGAACAGCTCGCCGCGCGCGGCATCGACTCGCTGCTGCAGGTCAAGGTCGGCGACAACGTCGGCCGGATCGTCGACCAGCTCGACACCATGCTCGACAAGGCCGACGCGGTGATCGTCTGTGGCGGTCTCGGGCCGACGCACGACGACCTGACGCGCGAGGCGATCGCATCGGTGATGGACGCCGAGCTGACACTCGACGAGTCGGTCGCTGCGACGATCCGCGAGATGTTCGCCAGCCGCGGCCGGCGCATGCCCGACAACAACCTCCGCCAGGCGATGGTGCCGGCCGGTGCGACGGTCATCGCGCAGACGCGCGGGACGGCGCCCGGTCTCATCTGCCCGGTGACCCGGCGCGGGTCCCCGAAGGTGGTCGTCGCCCTGCCCGGCGTGCCGCACGAGATGCGCGACATGTTCGAGCGAGCGGTGCTGCCCGAGCTCAAGCGCCGCACCGGCGACACCTCGGTGATCGCCAGCAGGGTGCTGCGCACGTGGGGTGAGAGCGAGAGCGGTCTCAACGAGCGGCTCGAGGGCGTGGTCGCCGAGCTCGACCAGCTCGGCACGCCCACGCTCGCCTTCCTGGCGAGCGGCTGGAACGGACTCAAGGTGAGGTTGACCGCCAAGGCCGAGTCGCTCGCGGAGTGCGAGTCCGTGCTCGACCACTGGGAGCAGCGCGTCCGTGAGGAGATCGACGAGATCGTGTTCGGTGTGGACGACGCCACGATGGAGTCGGTCGTGCTCGACCTCCTACTCGAGCGCGGCTGGTCGCTCGGGCTCGCGGAGTCGGTCACCGGTGGACTGGTCGGGGCGCGGATCACCGAGATCCCGGGTTCGAGCCGCGTCTTCCGCGGTTCGATCGTGTCGTACGCAACCGGTGTGAAGCAGGCGGTGTTGGGCGTCGGCGACGGTCCGGTCGTCAGCGAGCCCGCGGCGCTCGAGATGGCGCACGGCGCTCGGCGCGTGCTCGACAGCGACGTCGGCCTGGCGCTCACGGGTGTCGCCGGACCGGCCGAGCAGGACGGCATGCCGGCCGGCACGTTGTGCGTCGGCCTGGTGTGGCCCGGCGGCGAGCTCACGCACACCATTCGGCTGCCCGGGCTGCGCGAGCAGATGCGGCAGTTCTCGGTGATCTCGGCGCTCGACCTGCTCCGCCGGACGATCACCGAGCGGTGATCGTCGCGCTCGACGCGGTGCGCCGGGTGTGCCTGCCGGCGCTCGGCGCTCGAGGCGGCGCGCCGGACGCTCACGGCGCCGTGGTCGTCGCGCTCGACGTGGCGCGCCGGGTGCTCCTGCGCGGTGACCGGTTCCGGCGTGCACCTCGCCGCTACCGTGACGCGTCGTGACCGACGACTTCGGGCCGAGCGAAGGCTCGCCCGGCGAACCCAGCCGGCCGCCCACCGGGCCGCCGCCCCGTGGTGCTGCGACGCCCGCGGGCGGGGTGCCGCCGGCGCGGCCCGACTTCCTGCAGCCCAAGTACCTGATCGCGCTGGGTGCGGTGGCCGCCGCCGTGCTGGTGATCGGCGTCGTCGTCGCCGTGTCGAGCGGGGACGATTCGATCGAGTCGAGCGACGCCACCCTGACGACACCTGCCCGGACCGTGCCGGTGTCGACCGTCGCCCCCTCGACCTCGACCACCACCTCGACCACGACCTCGACGACGACGTCGTCGACGACCAGCACCACGAGCACGACCACCACGACGCTCCCGCCGGCACCGGCGGTGGCCAACGCCGGCGACGACCTCGCGGCGGACGGTGGCGGCGATGTGACGCTGACGGCGCTCGATCTGAGCGACGAGGACCAGTCGGTGGTCTGGCGTCAGACAGCCGGCACCGACGTCACGGGCGGGGAGGGCCGGTTCGTCGGGGCCGAAGTCGTGTTCACCGCGCCCGATCGGCCCGAAGTCCTGCGGTTCGAGATGATCGTGACGGGTCGCGGTGGCGACGTCGCCACCGATGACCTGCGCATCGACGTCCTCGAGGATGCCGATGCCGCTGTCTACGTCGACGGCGTGCAGGGGTCCGACGCGGGCGACGGGAGCCGCGGTCAGCCGTTCGGGACGCTCGGGCGGGCGCTGCGCGCCACGGCCGGCTCGTCGACCGACATCTACCTGCGGTCGATCGATGGCGAGGCCTACACGCACGGCAACGTCGTCGTCGACGCAGGAACGAGCCTGTACGGCGGGTACGACGCCGATTGGGTCCGCGACGTCGACGCCCCGGCGGTCGTCACCGGGGAGGCGTTCGGTCTGGCGGTCGTCGGGACGTCGTCGACGATCATCTCGGGTCTCACGGTGCTGGGTCCGGGCGGCGAGACCGACAGCTACGGGATCGTCGTCGAGGAGGCCGACCGCGTCGTCGTCGAGTTCTCGACGGCCGTGGGTGGCGCCGCGACCGCGGGCCACAGCGTCGGGTTGGCCGCCGAAGAGCTCGGTGAGCTCGTCGTCGTCGACTCGGTGCTCCGCGGTGGACAGGGCACCGGCGGCCGTGACGGCACAGGCGCACCCGACGAGCTGGGAACGGCCCCCGACGGCACCGATGCGTCGAACCAGCGCGCGGGTGCGGCGGGCGGCAACGGGTACACCGGTGGTCCGGGCGGCGAGGGCCTCGACGCGGGCGACGACGGCGACGGACCCGGCGGCGGCGCAGGTGGGGTCGACGGCGCGAACGGCGCCCCCGGCGCCGGCGGCACCGGTGGTGCCGGAGGTGCGGGTGGATCGGGCGGCGTGGGCGTCACCGACGCGGCCCGGCCGGTGCCGAGGGGTGCCCCCGGCGCACCCGGCGGCGACGGGGGGACCGGTGTGGGCGGGTCGGGTGGCGGCGGGGGTGGTGGTCTGGTCCTGCACGGCGGCGGCGGCGGCGGTGGTGGCGGCGGTGGTGGAACCGGCGGACCCGGCGGCGGCGGCGGTGAGGGCGGCTTCGGGTCGATCGGCATGTGGGCGGTCGACACCGGCGTGATCAGCATCGAGAACTCGACGATCGCGGGCGGCACGGGCGGCAACGGGGGGCGGGGTGGTCTCGGTGGGTCCGGTGGCGCAGGTGGCGCGGGCGGCGACGGCGCAGAGGGTGCGTCGTCGTTCCTCGACACGGCGGGCACCGGTGGCGGTGGTGGTGGCGGCGGCGCGGGCGGTCGCGGCGCCCAGGGGGGCGGCGGCGCAGGCGGTCCGTCGATCGGCCTGCTCACGAGCCGTGTCGGGTCGGTCGGCCTGTCCGGTGGGCTCGTTCGCGCCGGCACGGGCGGCGACGGCGGAGCCGGTGGCGAGTCAGGAGCGCCCGGGGTGGAGGGCGGCCCCGGCTCGGGAGCGTCGGGTGGCGCCGCCGGCACGGGTCTCCGATTCGACGACACGGCACCGCCTGGCCTGCAGGCCTCGGGGGGCGACGCCATCGGGTGGTGGGACGACGGAACCGCCGACCGCTCGGTCGACGGGGTGAACATCGAGGCCGGAGCGGGCGGCCGACCCGGCGGTGCGGGCGGCGCGGCCGGCAGCGCCGAGGCGACCCGGTTCTGACCGGCAGCGCACTCGTTCGCCCGCGGGTATCTTCGATCCTGCCCCCGTAGCTCAGCTGGACAGAGCAAGTCCCTTCTAATGACAAGGTCGCAGGTTCGAATCCTGTCGGGGGCGCTGTAGCCTGACCCTCCGACTCTGGGCCACACGGCACTGTCGACGGAGAGGTACTGCGTGAACTTCAAGAAGGGCGAAACCCTCATCTATCCCCAGCACGGCGCCTGCGTCGTGAAGGGCACGAAGAAGATGGAGGCCTTCGGCGAGAAGAAGGAGTATCTGATCCTCGAGACGGTCATCAGCGAGATGACGCTGAAGGTGCCCGTCGACATGGCCGAAGAAGTCGGCGTCCGCCCACCGGTGAGCGCTGACGAGCTCGAAGACCTCGTCGCAGTGCTCGCCAAGCCCGACCCGCGCGTACCGTCCAACTGGAGCCGCCGCTTCAAGAACCACCAGGAGAAGCTGAAGAGCGGCGACGTCTACCAGGTCGCCGAGGTGGTGCGAAACCTCGCCGCCCGCAACCGCGACGCGTCCCTGTCCGCGGCCGAGCGCACGATGTACGAGCGCGCCCGGGTCAACCTGATCAGCGAGATCTCACCGGCGCTGAAGGTGTCGTCCGAAGACGCCGAGGCGTACCTCGACGACGCGCTCGCCAAGGGCGTGCTGAAGCCCGAGAAAGCCGAGAAGAAGGCCGCCAAGAAGTAGCGGCCGCACGTGGCTGCTCAGCCGAAGTCGCCCTGCACCCACGCCATCTCGAACGTCACGGTCAGCAGCGGTGCCGCGCCGGCGATCGGAGTCGTGGCGTCGACATCGACGAGCACCGCCCCGTCCGGTAGCTCCACCGCCCGTTCGGCACCGGCGTCGACGAGCGACGGCCGCACCACGATGCGCGGTGGCCCTGCCGGCCCGGTAACGGTGCCGTCGGCGACCGAGTGCGAGATCGCGTACGCGGAGTGATCGGCCCGCTCGACGGTGACCTCCTGAGCGATGCGCCGATGCTTGGACCACCGCGATCGGTGTTCGCCGACGACCGCATCGACCGTGCCGATGATGCGGTGCGGTGTCAGCGCTGCGAGCCCGACGCCCGAACCGGGGAGCAGGCGGCTGCGCCGATGGTGCGACAGCGCCCACACGTGGTTCGCCCCGATCGCGGCGGCGAGCGCGTCGACGTTGCGCTTCCCGATCGACTGCAGCATGACGACGTCGAGCTCGCCGTCGATCAGCGGGGCGGCGATCGCCTCGACGTCGTCGCGGCTGCCCGCCACCAGCCACGTCGCGATCGTCCAACGTCGCGGTACCGACTCGATCGGCATGGGGACCAGTCTGACCCATCCGGGCGACATCCGGTGGTGCGGGACCTGCCAGACTCCTCGCATGGCTCGTGTCGCATTCCTCGGCCTCGGCGTGATGGGCGGGCCGATGGCCGGCCACCTCGCTGCGAATGGCCATTCGGTGACCGTGTACAACCGCACCGCATCCCGAGCGCTGGCGTGGGTCGCACAGCACGGTCACCAGGCGTCGCCGACCCCGTCGGAGGCGGTCGAGGACGCCGAGTTCGTGATGATGTGCGTCGGCAACGACGACGACGTCCGCCAGGTCGCGCTCGACGAGTTCGGTGCGATCGGCGCGATGCGGGCGGGTGCGACGTTGATCGACCACACCACGGCGTCGGCCGACGTCGCTCGCGAGCTCTCCGCCGCGTGCGTTGCTCGCGATCTCGGGTTCGTCGACGCGCCGATCTCGGGTGGGCAGGCCGGAGCCGAGAACGGGCAGTTGACGGTGATGTGCGGCTCCGACGACGAGGCCGTGTTCGACGCGGCCCGCGAGATCGTGATGACCTACGCACGCGAATGCCGACGGCTCGGGCCGGCGGGTGCCGGCCAGACGACGAAGATGGTCAACCAGATCTGCATCGCCGGCCTCCTGCAGGGCCTGGCCGAGGGGGTGGCGTTCGCGCAGCGGGCCGGCCTCGACATCGACGAGGTGGTCGAGACGATCGGCAAGGGAGCTGCCGCCAGCTGGCAGATGGAGAACAGGGCCCGGACGATGGCGGCCGGCGAGTTCGACTTCGGGTTCGCGGTGCAGTGGATGCGCAAGGACCTCGGCATCTGCCTGGCCGAGGCCGATCGGCTCGGGGCTCGCCTCCCGGTGACCGCGCTGGTCGACCAGTTCTACCAACACGTGGTGGCGCGGGGAGGGGAGCGTTGGGACACGAGCTCGCTCGTCCAACTCCTGCAACAGCCCTGATCCTCGCCGTCGTCGCGCTCGCGGCGTGCGGCGGCGACGACGAGGAGACCCCACCGCCCGTCCTCGACAACGTGCGCGAGCTGGTCGCCGAGCAGCGCGAGGACGTCGTCGATGCCGTCGACGCCCCGGCGTCGAGCGAGACCGTCGGACCAGCCGAGCTGCCGCTCCCGGACCGCTCGGAGTACGAGGGCGCGAACCGTGTCGTCAACCTGTGGGTCGGCGTCGACGGCGAGACCCACCCGATCGACGTGTGGGGGAGGCGGACGTTCACCACCGGCCCGATCCTGCTCGCCGAGAACGTCGAGTACGGGGCGGCGAGCGACTACTTCGGGGCGCCGCCCGGGTACTCGCTCTCGATCGTCGCCGCCGGCGCGGGGCCCGATGGCGACGAGCTGGCCGCACTGTTCAACGCGGTCGAGGGCGAGCAGATCACGACGTTGTTCACGAACGGCGACGACCAGGGCGCGGCGGCGGCCCCCAGCGTGTGGGAGGTCGACCCCACGGGCGCCCTCGGCGCGCCTGCCGCCCCGGACCCGGGCACGGGCGTGGTGTACCTGTTCGCTCCGAACACCCGGGCGTTCGGAGACGCGCTCACCGTGAGTGTCGGCAGTGACGCGTTCTACGTGGGCGACGGCAGCGGCGCCTGTCACGTCCAGCGGGTGGAACACGCCGGCTTCCAGCGGCACGTGCTCGGTGGCACGCAGGACGTCCAGGTCCAGCTCGAGCCCGGTCCGGCCGTGTTCACGCTGCACCCGTGGCCGTCCGCCGACGAGTGTGGTGCACCGTCGGTGCTCGACGTCACGGTCGACGTCGCCGCCGACCGGACGGTGACGCTGCTCGTGTACTCGCCCGACGGCGTGCGGCTCGAGGTGCTCAGCCTGCCGATGGGGTGATCAGACCTCGATCGGCGGGTTCCATTCGTAGAGCCTGGGCTCGGTGCCCGGCCAGATCACCCATTGTCCGCCCTGCGGTCGTTCTGCGATCGTCCTCGCGACCACCTGCGCGACGCGGTCGGCCGGCATGATCTCGAGGCCCAGTTCGGCGACGAACTCCCGTGCGCCGTCGCCGATGATGTTCGTGTCGGTGAAGCCGGGGCAGATCGCGCTGATGCAGACATCGGGTCCGTCGGGCAGCTGATCGAGAGCAGCGGCCATCGAGCGCACGAAGCCCACCACGGCGTGCTTCGTCAGCCCGTACACCGGGTCCATGGCGATCGGGCCGAGACCCGCCATCGACGCGGTGACGACGATGTCGCCGGCGCCCTGATCGGTCATGCCCGCCAGGACGGCGCGTGTGCCGTAGACGACGCCGTCGACGTTCACGCCCATGATCCTGCGATACGCCTCGTCGGTGAGGTCGGCGATCGGGACACCCGGCGCCGGCGGCAGCCCCGGGTTGGTGGCGATGCCGGCGTTGAGGAATGCCATGTCGAACGGTCCGAACGCAGCGACCACGCGGTCCCATGCCTCGGGGTCGCCGACGTCGAGCATCGCGAAGCGCCCGCCGATCTGCTCGGCGACGTGCGCGCCGCCGGGTTCGTCGATGTCGCTCACCACGACGTCGGCGCCCAGCTCGGCGAGGCGGAGTGCGGTCGCCTTGCCGATCCCACTTGCGCCGCCGGTGACGATCGCCTTCCGCTCGGCGAACGTCATGTCACTGAAGTCGCTCACGGCGAACACCTGCGCATCCGGTCATGTAAGCACGTGTGCCTTCGCGGGATGCGATCCGCCGCTGCGCCGGCCCGTCGCCGGGCGGCTCGTGCCGGGTGGCACCGTTGCGCTTGCGTGCCGAGTGCGTTCGCCCGGTTGGCGAACAGGAGGGGCGTGCGTGCATCCGGAGCTAGTGTCGCCGCGTGGTCATCCGACCGGCGGGCTCCGAGGACGAGCCGTTCCTCCGCGAGATGCAGTACGAGGCCCTCTTCGTGCCGCCCGGAGCGCCGCCGTTCGCGCCCGAGGCCGTCGACGATCCGGGCATTCGTCGCTACTACGCAGGTTTCGGCTCGTTGCCCGGCGACGTCGGCTTCGTCGCCGAGACCGAACGCGGGCCGATCGGTGCGGTCTGGGCGCGACTCGTCCAGGGCTACGGCTTCGTCGACGAACGCACCCCCGAGATCGGTCTCGCCGTGGTCGCGGCGGAGCGAGGACGCGGGGTGGGCAGCGCGCTCCTGTCCGCGCTGGTCGAGGTCGTGCCCCGCTGCAGCCTGTGCGTCGACATGCGGAACCCGGCGCGGCGGCTGTACCGGCGCTTCGACTTCGTCGAGGTCCGCCGCGACGGCGAGTTCGCGTCGGTGATGCTGCGGGAGCCACTGTGACGCTGATGCCGGCCACCGAGCTGCTGCCGCCGCGGCCCACGGGCAGGACGTTCGCCGACGACCGGGTCGTGCGCCTCGCCGACGCCGACGCCACCGGCCGGCTCCGGCTGGACGCCATCGCCCGGTACCTGCAGGACATCGCCAGCGACGACGCATCCGATGCGCTGCTCCCGAACGCGCTCGCCTGGGTGGTGCGGCGTACGATGATCGAGGTCCGCACGCCGGCCGTGCTCAACGAGCGAGTGCAGCTGGTCACCTTCTGCACGGGTTGGGGTCGCTCGTGGGCCGAGCGCCGCACCTCGATCACCGGCGACGGCGGCGCGTCGATCGAGGCGGTCAGCCTGTGGGTCCAGGTCGACACGACGACGGCGCGGCCGGCGCGCCTCGGCGACGAGTTCTTCACGACGTGGGGCGAGGCCGCCGGGGACCGCCGTGTCTCGTCCAAGCTCAGCTTGCCGAAGGACGCGCCCGTCGGCGCCGCCCTCCACCCGTGGGCATTCCGGATGACCGACGTCGATCAACTGGGCCACGTCAACAACGCGGCGCAGTGGTCGATCGTCGAGGAGTTCCTGATGGCGGGCGATCAGCCGCTGATCGGCCGGGGCCAGATCGAGTACCTCGCGCCGGTCGAGGCCGGCGCCGCGCTGTCGCTCGCCGTCACCGGTTCGGGTCTGTGGCTCCGCGACGACGCCGGCACCCAGACCGTCGCCGCGTGGAACAGCACCGAATCGTGGACGGCGGGGGCCGGCGGCTAGTTGTGCTCCGCGGGGAGGTTGTCCTCGGAGCATCGGGTGAGGGTGTCGATTGGTGACCTCCAGCCGAGTGATCCGTGGGATCGGTGGTGATTGTAGAAGTGCATGAACCCGTCGTAGGCGTGTCGGCGTT
>NZ_JASJCS010000111.1 GCF_030065885.1 Ilumatobacter sp.
ATCACACCGAACCGCTGCCGGGCCACGACGACGATCCCACCGAACCGCCCCGATGACCGAACGGCCCACCACGGCGGCGGACGCCACGACGGCGGGTGTCGCGGCGCGAGACTGCCTCGATGGAGCACTGGCGGCTCACCGTGCCGTTCGTCGCCCGCGGCCGCGACGGCACCGTCTCGGTCACGGTCGACACGAACGTGGACCCTCCGCGTTGGGGGTGCCCCGAGCGGGCGCGTGACTTCCCGGTCTGCCAGGCAGCCGTCTCGTTCGATGGTGAGGGGTACCTCGCGATGCTCGGGTGGGTGCAGGTCGTCGGCGAGGCAGCATCCAGTGACCTGCCGCGACGGTTCGAGGTCGATCCGCTCGAGGTCTTCGCCGGCATCGCATCGCCGTTCGCATTCCACGGTGTCGCGCCGACCCTGTTCGATGCGCCGTCGCTCTCCGACCGCGAGACGCCGCTCGACTGGCTGGCCCACTCGTTCCTGCTCGTCGCCCCGTCGCACCCGATGGCGCGAGAGGTGTCGGCGGTCGCCGGCTTCAGCTGGGGGTTCACGATCGACGGCGGGGAGGTCGGCCTCGTCGCGCCCCGGCAGCTCGCGACCGATGCGTGGACGCACCACCTCGACCTGCTGTCGGCCACCTACCCCGACTGGCGGTTCCTCGACGGACCCGTCGGATGAGGCGTCCGGCCTGGGGCCGTCAGGCTGCCTGGCGGAACAGGCGTCCGGCCGGCTGACCAGGGGCGTCGTCTGCCGTCAGGCCGTGCTCAGTCGTGCTGCGCTTCGAGCCAACGTTCGGCGTCGATCGCCGCCATGCAACCCGAGCCGGCCGCGGTGATCGCCTGGCGGTACGTGCTGTCCTGCACGTCGCCGCAGGCGAAGACACCGTCGACGTTGGTGTAGCTCGAATCGGGCTTCGTCACGAGGTACCCGTTGTCGTGCATCTCGAGTTGGCCGGCGAACAGATCGGTGTTCGGCCGGTGACCGATCGCGATGAACAGGCCGGTCACGTCGAGCGTGCTCACCGTGCCGTCGACGGTCGACGTCACCGAGACCCCCTCGACCTTGTCGGTGCCCAGGATGTCCTCGACGGTGTGGTTCCAGAGGAACTCGATCTTGTCGTTGGCGAACGCCCGGTCCTGCATGATCTTGCTGGCGCGCAGCTCGTCGCGGCGGTGGATGATGGTGACCTTGTCGGCGAACTTCGTGAGGAACGTCGCCTCCTCGATCGCCGAGTCGCCGCCGCCGACCACGGCGATGTTCTGCCCGCGGAAGAAGAATCCGTCGCAGGTCGCGCACGTCGACAACCCGTGGCCGAGCAGCCGGGTCTCGGCCTCGAGTCCGAGCATCAACGACTGCGCGCCGGTCGACACGATGATCGAGTCGGCGACGTACTCCTCGTCGCGGACCCACACCCGGAACGGGCGGCCGGAGAAGTCGACCTTGGTGACCTTCTCGGTGAGGAACTCGGCCCCGAAGCGCTCGGCCTGGGCGCGGAAGTTCATCATCAGCTCGGGACCCATGATCCCGTCGGGGAACCCGGGGTAGTTCTCGACATCGGTGGTCAGCATCAGCTGGCCGCCGGGCTGGTCGCTGGTCGAGGAGGGTTCACCCTCGATGACCAGGGGCCTGAGGTTGGCGCGGGCGGTGTAGATCGCGGCGGTCAGACCGGCAGGGCCCGATCCGACGATGATGACGTTGCGTTCGTCAGACATGAGTACTCCGAGGGGTTGGCGGCGCTCAGGCGTCGGTGCTGTGGCGCTTCGTCATCAAGAACATCCCGGCCAGCGTCAGGATTCCACCGATGACGAAGTAGCTGAGGTACACCGCCTTGTCCCACTCGAAGAAGATGTCGAGCAGGGACTGCAGCGCACGGGTCGACGTGATCAGGAGCAGGATCAGCACGACCAGGCCGAGGAAGAAGCCGATGATGCCGAACACGACGCCGCGCACGGCCTTGATGGCGTTGTCGGTGGTCTTGTCGCGGACGTTGCCGACGGTGGTCGTGATGCGCTCGGTGAGGTCGGTCGCCCAGTTGGGGTCGGTCAGCGGGTTGCCCGGCATGGCCAGGACTGTAGCGGCATCAGGGAAGCGCGGTTTCAATCACGATGACGCAGGTGTCGGCGTCGCTCTCGGAGTCGACGCCGTAGACGATGCCGTTCAACTCGTCGACATAGACCAGCAGCTCGACCGCGCCGGCCTCGGTCTCGAAGACGCGACGATCGAGTGCGATCGCCGGGTTCTCGAAGTCGGCGAACTGGCAGTCGGTGTTGGGTGTCGTCAGGCCGACGGTGTTGAACTCCTCGAGCAGCTCGGCGCCGGCCGCTGCGACCTGCGCAGTGAGCGGATCGTCGTCGGGGAGCGACGCCGGCGTCGTGGCCGGCACGATGACCCGGAAGAACCCCTCGTCGCTCGCCGCCTCGTCGCCGGCGTCGGCCGGTGACTCGGCCTCGGCCATCGCGTCCGCGTCGTCGGCCATGTCGGCGTCGAGGCCTCCATCGTCGGCGGCCGCGTCGCTCTCGGCCATGTCGTCGCCCTCGTCTGCAGCCATGTCCTCGGCTGCGTCGTCGGTCGCCTCGTCGAGCGACTCGGGCAGGGCGCCCGAGGCGGGCGCGTCCCCGCCCGCCGCATCGTCGGTCGCCTCGTCGGCTGCCGCGTCGGTGACGGTCTCGACCGATGCGTCCTCGGCTGTGTCATCGTCGTCGCCTCCGCCGCCGATGCCCATGACGACGACGACACCGAGCAGGCCGACCACGACCACCGCAGCGGCGATCGACAGGTAACGGGCGTAGCGGGGTCGGGGCCGGAACGGCACCGTGCGGACCGCCGGACGCTCGGCCGGGCGGACCGCGGTGGCGGCCGCCCCGGCCCCGGTCGACGTGAACTCGGCCATCGCGGCGGCGATCGCCGACTCGCGCGACGCGTCGGTGGGGGGATCGACCGCGCGGATGTCGGCCTGGAGCGCACGGAGCAGCTCGACCTCGGACATCACGTCCGGGTCGGCTTCGGCGATGGCACGCTCCTCGTCGGTGAGCTCACCGTCGAGGTACGCGTTCGCTAGGAAGTACTGCTCGTCGTTCATGGCGATCTTGGGGGGTCGCTCGTTGGACGTTCGTCCGGGCCGTCGCGGTTCCCGAGTTGCTCGACGAGGATCCGGCGGCCTCGTGCGATGCGGGACTTGACCGTACCGATCGGCACGTCGAGCGACGCGGCGATCTCGGCGTAGTCGAAGTCGCCCACGTCGCGCATCACGATCGGTGCCTTGAACTCCTCGGGCAGGTCGGCGAGGGCAGTGTCGATCGCCAACCGGTCGGCCACGGCATCGACGTCGCGGTGCGCCCTGTCGTCCATCGGCTCGGCAGGGGCCTGGTCGTCGTCGTGCACGACGTGCAGCTGCGGGCGACGCTTGCGCCGCCGGAGCTCGTCGAGCGCCGTGTTCGTCGCGATGCGGTAGACCCAGGTGCCGAACTGGGAGCGACCGTCGAAGCGGTCGAGGTTGCGCACGACCCGGATCATGGCCTCCTGCGCGGCGTCGTCGGCATCGCGGGTGCCACCGGCGATGCGGCGGCAGACCGCGTGGACCCGGTCGTAGTGTCGCCGGAGCAGCTCGTCCATGGCGGCGCCGTCGCCGCGCCGAGCGGCCACGACGAGCTCGTCGTCGGACCGGCCGGAGGTGATCACGGCGCGAAGGAGATCTCGCCGAGGCGGCCCCGGTACGGGTTGGCCGTGCTGCAGGCCTCGTCGGGGCCGAGCTCCTTCAGCCACACCAGGAGGTGGCGGGCCGCGGTCTCGACCGGTACGTCGAGCGCGGCGGGGTCGTCGGCGAACTGGGTCGTCCCGACCTGCGTCCAGCCGTCGAGATCGGCGGGAGCGCCCTCGCTGTCGGACTGGTACACGTCGACCTGGAACGGCCCGTTCAACGACTCGAACGAGAGCGTGCCGCTCGACGCGGTCGAGAGGCCGAGGATCAGGCCGACGCCCCGCTTGCCGCCGAGGAACCGGTCCTGGTAGCACTCGGTCGGCCATGCGGTGCTGGCGCTGCCGTCGGCCAGCGCAAGGCCGGCCTGCGCGTCGTTCTCGGTGCCGTTGGTGCCATCGGGGTCCCACGCCTGGACGCTCGCGATCTGAACGCCGCCTGCGGCGAGGGCGGCGTCGCCGGTCTCGTCGCCGGGCTCGTCGTCCCCGGCCGGGTCCGATCCGGCCGCTCGATCGTCCCCGGCCGCCGGGGCGACGTCGGGCACGAGCGTGTCGGTCGTGAAGTCGTCGCTCTCGTCGCCGCGGTTGACGCCGACGAACAGGACGGCGGCCACGACCAGCGCCGCGACGAGCAGCGCGCCGACCACGAGGAGCGACGGCGTCCAGCGCTGCTCGTCCTGCCGCGCAGGCGTGCCGTGGATCGGTGCGCTCGCCGGCGGCGTCGGGTCGCGGCGGGCCTCGGTCGACGACCGTGGACGGTGATCGCGCCTGGTCAGGGCCACCGTGCCGCTGATGTGCGGGTCACCCGGCACGCCGGGGCCGGCGCCGAGCGCCTTGGTCGGTGGGTTGGCGATCCGGGGCGGTGGCTCGGCCGGCGTGCCGTCGATCTCGGGCGGACTCGTGTCGACGGCGAGCAGCGCCGCCCGCAGATCGGAGCCCGTCTGAGGCCGGTGCGCCGGGTTGCGAGCGAGGGTCTTGTGGATCAGGTTGACGAGGCCGATCGGCAGCGTCGGGCGTAGATGACCGAGGTCGGTCGGGTCGCGCTGGAGGCGGGCGAGTGCGGTGTCGGCATCGGACTCGCCGAGGAACGGCACCCGGCCGGCGAGGCACTCGTAGAGCACGAGGCCGAGGGAGTAGAGGTCGGCCCGACCGTCGAGGCGGCGACCGCGCACCTGCTCGGGTGAGAGGTACTTCGCCGTACCCATCATGACGTTGTCGCTCGTCAGGTCCTCGTCGCCGGGCTCGAGCCCCTTGGCGATGCCGAAGTCGGTGAGCAGCACGCGCCCGTCGGAGGTGACGAGGATGTTGCCGGGCTTGACGTCGCGGTGGACGAACCCGGCCCGGTGCGCCTCGTCGAGCGCGCCGGCGATGGCCGCACCGATGTGGATCGTCAGCTCGGGTCCGAGCCGCTTCTGCGAGTCGAGCAGCTGGCGTAGGCTCTTGCCGTCGACGAGCTGCATGACGACCGCCTGGCGGCCCTCGTCGACGAACACGTCGTGGACACCGACGATGTTCGGGTGGTTGAGGCGGGCGACGGCGATCGCCTCGCGGCGGAACCGCTCGGCGACGACCGGGTCGGTGGCGAGGTTCGTCTTCAGCCACTTGACGGCGACCTTGCGATCGAGGTCGACGTCGGTCGCCACCCACACCTCGGCCATGCCGCCCTGACCGATGCGGCGCTCGAGCCGGTAGCGCTCGGCGAGCAGCTGACCGCTCGGCGCGTGCTGGGGGGACGGGGACGTGGAGGGCATGACCGTTCGTCACGCTAGTGGTGCGGCACCGCCCGATTCGGTCAATCCTCGACCTCAGGTCGAGGGTTGGCGACTTCGGCAGAGGTCACGTGCCAGAGGTCGCCGCCGCCGATCGCGAGACATCTGCCGACCTCGTCGAGGATCTCGGCGTCGGGGTACGTGAACCGCAGCTTGGACTTCTCCCCGCCACCACCTCCCACATCGATCATGTCGCCGTCGCGCAACCGCTGGTCGCCGACACGGATCGAATCGCCCGCCCATTCGGTGCCGACGGGCCAGATCAAGAGCGTCAGATCGCCGTCCTCGCCCTCGATGAACGAGCACCTCTCGACCAGCCGGAGCGGTCCGACGGCCATGCCGTCCTCGAACTCGCATCCGTCGCCGAAGTCAGCACACCGAGGCTCCACGATCAGCGGTCCGTCGATCGTGTACTCGTCGGCGTCGGAGCCACAGCCGACGACGAGCAGCAGCGCCGCGGCGACGGCGACGCGCGTCATCACCTGGCAGACCTACTCCGGGACGGCGAAGGCGACGCCGATCGTGCCGCGGCCCGCGTGGGTGCCGATGACCGGGCCGATCTCGCCGATCACGATCTCGCCGTCGTAGTGCGGCTGGAGCATCTCGACGAACTGGTCGACGTCGCTGCAGTCGGCGTGGAGCACGGCGAGGTCGGTCATCCGGCCCTGCTCGGCCGCGACCTTGTCGACGAGGAACTTGAGCGCCTTCGAGCGGGTGCGCTGCTTGCCGCCCTGCTCGACCTGCCCGTCGATGACCTCGATGATCGGCTTGATGGCCAGCGCCGTGGCGAGGAGCGCCCGGGCGTTGCCGATGCGGCCGCCCTTCTTCAGGTTCTCGAGCGTGTCGAGCGCGCCGAACACCCGGGTCCGCTCGGCGAGCTCGCGGGCGAGCTGCTCGACGTCGTCGAGAGCGGCGCCGTCGGCGGCGGCGCGAGCGCACGCCAGCACGATCGTGCCGACGCCGAGGCTCACGGTCCGGCTGTCGACGACGCGGACGGGGATCTCGTCGGCCACGGATCGCGCCGCCAACTCGGCGCTCTGCATCGTTGCCGACAACGCGCCCGAGAGCGAGACGACGACGATGCCGGTGGCGCCGTCGGCGTGCAGCTCGCGGTACACCGACTCGAATTGGCCGGGTGCCGGCGCAGCCGTCTCGGGGAGTGTGTCCTGTTGTGCGCAGCGGGCCCAGAACTCGCTGGTCGACAGCTCCTCGCGGTCGATGAACTCGTCGTCGCCGAAGCGGATCGACAGCGGCACGACCCTGATGCCGTGTTCGACGACGGCGTCGTCGGGCAGGTCGCAGGAGGAATCGGTGACGATGCGGACGCTCACGGTCGGGCGAGCCTACCGGTCAACCGGTCGGCAGTCACGTGGCGGCCGTGCCGCGGCCCCCCGCCGCTCCGGCGCGGTCGCCCGCCACGGCGCCGTCGCGATCGTCGTCGCGCACCCGGTCGGGCGCCTCGTCTGCCGACTCGCCGGGCCCGGCGGCTCCGGCACCGTTCGCCGGGTGGCGCTCGCGGGCGTCGTCGGACCGCCGGGCGCGCTCGGCCCGGCGCCTGCGCAGGAAGTAGCTGAACCACCAGCTGGCGAGCACCAGCACGGCGCCTGCCGTGAAGACGCGACCGAGACCGGTGAGCGTGCTGATGCGAGCCGTCAGCTCGACGGGCTCGTACAGCCGGTTGCCGGCCGGCGTCATGACATCGATCAGCACGGGGAACACGCCGTTCGAGCGGGCCTCGACCGGCACCGGCACCTCGGTGATCACGTTCGGCTCGAGCACCACCTCGACGTCGCCGCCCGGGACGGTGAGCTTCTCGGCCTCGACGCGAACGATGACCCGCATCGGCGTCGAGCCGCGGTTCTCGATCCGCACCGGGATCGCCGTCTCACGGCCGGTGGCGGTGAAGCGGAACTGCTCGGGGGGCTGCACGTCGTTCCGCAGCGCGGCGACCTCGGCCTCGACCGCGTCGATCCGCCGGGTGGCTTCGATGGCGCCCAGCTCGGTGGAGAGCGCGACGCGCAGCGCCTCGTCCCACGCGGTCGGGCGAGGGTCGCCGTCCGGCAGCATCGACGCGACATCGGCGGCCCGGAGGCGCATCTCGGTCACCCGCTGCGCGCGGCCGCCGAGGGACCACGCCGGGTCGTCGTCGAGTGCGACGGTCAGCGCCTCGCCGTCGACGAAGAACGAGTTGGTCAGCGCCGGGATCTGCGAGAGAGGGACGAACGAGTAGTCGGGGTGCTGCTCGACCAGCACCTCGAGCTCGGCGAGCACGTCGGGGTCGGGCACTCGGATGTCGGGGGTGGCGAGCACGAGCGAACGGAGGTCGGGTCCGAGCTGGAACCGCATCGCCGTCACGGTCGCCATCAGGTTGACCGCGTCGACGACCGGGACCTGGCCCGAGTCGTGGTCGGGGTCGATCAGCGCGGTGACGGGGTCGACGACGGCGATCCGCATCGGCGACCCGTCGTCGATGGTGGTGTTGAGGAGCAGCGACGTGTCGGTGAGGCCGGGGACGGCACCCGACAGACCGGTGTAGCGCTCGAACGGCACGACCAGCATCGACGTGCCGATCGAGCGGAGCGCTCCGGCACCGTCGGGCGTCGTCGACGAACGGACGAGCCAGGCCGAGCGGTCGACGGGTATCCCGGGGAACCCGCGGCCGAGGATCTCGTCGCCGTCGTCGAACGTCCGCTCCAGGTCGACGGTGAGACCGGCGCGAGCGGCCGACGACGGGTCGATCGCGTTCGCCGGGAGCGCGACGAGCGCATCGGCCGGCGTGAGTGCGGCGGCGAGGTCGGCGATGGCACCGTCGAGGTCGCCGGTGTCGATGAGCTCGGGTGGCACGGCGAACGCGATCGGCGCGTCGATCCGCCGGCCGACGTCGGTCAGGCCGGCGAGGTCGTCGGCCGCCGTCGCCAGCTGCGCCTCGCTCGGTGCCGGACCGACCGGCTCGGTCGCAGCCACGACGGCGAGACGGAACGGCCCGAGGCCCACGCTCGAGCGCACCAGCTCGACGAACGTGGTGTGCGACGCGATCAGCGCCGAGTCGCGGCGGACCTGGACGGTCACCGGGTAGAGGCCGGGCTCGAGCAGATCGAGCCGATCGACGTCGGCACCGAGGCGTGCGATCGGCACGTCCACGGCGATCAGGCGCTGGCGGGTGGCCTCGTCGAACCGGGCGACGTCGTCGAGTGCGTACTCCAAGATGTCGACCACGGGACCGTTCGTCCCCTCGATGACCGCCTCGACGGCCTGGCGGGTCTCGACGCGGCGGTGGGCGCGCACCTGGACGATCATCTCGGGCCCGGGGTCGATCGTGGTCGTCGGCGCGGCGATCGTCGTCGCCGTGTCGGCTGCGATCGTCGGCTCGGGGGCCGCGGTCGTCTCCGGCGGCGGCTGACCCGGCAGTGTCGTGGTGGTGGTGGTCGTGGTCGACGTCGTGGTGGTGGTCGTGGTCGTCGTGGTGGTCGTGGTCGTGGTCGGAGCGATCTCGGGAACGTCGCCGGTCACGACGAACTCCAGCCGGAGGTTGCCGCCGAGCGTGACGGCGAAGTCCTGGCTCTCGAGGACGAGGCCGTTCGACGAACCGGCCTGGGAGCTGGCCGGCCGGCTCGCGCCGGTCGACGCCAAGGCACCGATCGTCACTGCTGCGATGCCGAGCAGGCCGACGCGCCGCATCAGGCGAGGCGCAGCTCGGCGATGGTGAGTCGCTCGTCGAGCCGGACGAACCCGAGGCCGTCGTAGAGCGCCAGCGCGGCGTCGTTGGTGATACCGGTGTTGACGAGCGCGGCGCTGAGCCTGCCGCGGGTCATCCAGGTCAGCGCGTCGGTCACGAGATCGCGGGCGATGCCGGCCCGGCGATGCCGAGTCGAGACCGCGAGCCGCTGCAGGTAGCCGTTCGGGCCGGCGGCACCGGAGATCGCGAAGCCGGCGAGCTCGCGTCCGACGTGGATCGACCGGCCGCGGTGGATCGGCGTCGCCCGCTGGATGTCACGCAGGCTGGCGGCATCGTTGCCCCACATCGGCCCGAACGCGTCCTGGTCGACGCGCGCCGCGTCACGGTGCTGCCAGGGATGCAGGCGCCGGGTGCGCCGCGCCCCGTCGCGGCCGCCGTGATCGGCGAGGTCGAGGCGCAGCAGCGCCAGCTCGTCGATCGTCTCGAAGCAGGCCGCCGCCATCACGTCGGCCGCCCTCGGCAAGAGCGCCGACGTACGGACGGCCCTGGCACCACGGCCGCGCGCGTGGGCGATCGCATCGTCGACCGCCTCGGGCGTCGGCACGGTGAGATGATCGACGAAGATCAGGTGGGCGACGGTCGGGTCGTTCGGCCACTGTCGCATCCGCCACGTCCGCGGCACGCCGCTCGCCGTCCGCACGACCGAACTCACACCTGCGACGGTAGCCCCCGGCGTCCGACGGCGTCAGGCGGACCGCCGAACCGGCGCGCTGGGTCGCCCCCGGGAGACCGGTCGGAAGCGGTCGGCGAGGGACGGCGGAGGGTTCGGCGGAGGGGACGGCGGATCGGCGATGCCACCACGCAAGTGCTGACTCCGCCGGCGCCGTCACTAGCCTGGCCGGGCCATGATCCCGGAGCGATTCGCCCCCGTGCTCGACGAGCTCGCGCCCGTCGCCGAGCGGTTCGAGGCCGCTGGCCACCGGCTCTACCTGGTCGGCGGCACGGTGCGCGATCTGCTCGTCGGCAGCGGCCGCCACGATTTCGATCTCGACCTGACGACCGACGCCCGCCCGCCCGACATCAAGACGTGCCTCGGTGACTGGGCCGACGCGCTGTGGACGCAGGGCGAGCGGTTCGGCACGATCGGCGCCAAGCACGGCGAGCGCAGGTACGAGATCACCACGTTCCGGGCCGAGAGCTACACCGACGATTCCCGCAAGCCACACGTGACGTACGCGGACGATGTCGAGACCGATCTCGGACGCCGCGACTTCACCGTCAACGCGATGGCGCTCGAGCTGACCGGTGGCGCGACGCCGACGCTCGTCGACCCGCACGGCGGCGCGGCCGACCTCATGCGGCAGGTGCTGCGCACGCCGCTCGGTCCCGAGGTCAGCTTCAGCGACGATCCGTTGCGGATGCTGCGGGCCGCACGCTTCATCGCGGGCTACGGACTCGAGCCGACCGACGAGATGGTGGCCGCCGTGCGCGCGATGCGCGATCGGCTGCACATCGTGTCGGCCGAGCGGATCCGCGACGAGTTCGACAAGCTGATCACGGTCGACCACCCGTCGAGGGGTCTGTGGTTCCTCTACGACACCGGCCTCTCGGACGAGTTCCTGCCCGAGCTGTCGGCGATGCGGCTCGAGCACGACCCGATCCACCGCCACAAGGACGTGCTGACCCACACGATCGCGGTGGTCGAGAACGTCCGCCCGCCGCACGAGCAACCCGAGGACAGGCCGCCGTTCGACTTCCGGTTGGTGCGCCTCGCCGCGCTGTTCCACGACGTCGGCAAGCCGCGGACCCGCGGCTACCAGGAGGGCAAGGGCACCACGTTCCACCACCACGACGCGGTCGGTGCCCGCATGACCAAGAAGCGGATGACCGCGCTGCGGTACTCGAACGGCGACGTCGCCGCGGTCACTGCGCTCGTGGCACTGCACCTGCGGTTCCACACGTACCGGCTCGGCTGGTCGGACGCCGCGGTGCGGCGGTACGTCCGCGACGCCGACGATCTGCTGCACGAGCTGAACGTGTTGACGCGCTGCGACTGCACGACGCGCAACGAGCGCAAGGCCCGCGAGCTGTCGAAGCGGATGGACGGCCTCGAGGCGCGGATCGCCGAGTTGCAGGCGGCCGAGGAGCTCGCTGCGATCCGACCCGAGCTCGACGGCCAGGCGGTGATGGCGCACCTCGGCATCGAGCCGGGGCGCGAGGTCGGCGAGGCGCTGCAGTTCCTCCTCGACATCCGCCTCGACGAGGGCCTGATCGGCGAGGCCGAGGCGACCAAGCGCCTCGACGAATGGTGGGCCGAGCGGGCGTGATCGGCCGTCGCGGCCGGCGTTCCGTCCGCATCGTGTCAAGCGAGTGAGGGAGCCGTCGAGGCTGACGTTGCGATAGCGTCGTTCTTGTTTGCTTTTCGTCAAGAACGCCTGCTCGTTCGGCCTGGCATCCTCCATTCACCGCGCGTGATGACGTAACCTCTCAACGTGGGCGGTGATGCCAATGTCGCGGTCGTCCTGATCGGCATCGTGTCGATCGCCGCGCTCGTGCTGAGCATCTGGAACGGCCGGCGCCAGAGCGCACTCCTCGAAGCGCAGCTCGACGCGGTCGAGGCAGCCGATGCCGAGGTGCGCCGCCTCCTCGACGAGCTGCCCGAGGCGGTGCTGCTGGTCGACATCGACTGCGTCGTCCACTCGACCAACGCCGCAGCCCTGAGTCTGTTCGGCCGCGGCCGCGAGGAGGTCGTCGACGCCGACCTTCTCGACCACGCCGAGCCCGAGGATCAGCGGCGTCTCGCGACGGCCATCCAGCAGACGTTCGACGGCAACGAGATCGAGCCGATCCAGATCGACATCCGAGCCGACCACCACGACCACAGCGTCGTTGCCGAGGTGTCGTTCCACCTCCCCAAGCGCCGCCTGATGACGCATCCTTCGATCGACGACCGGCGCGTCGTCGTCCGCCTCCGCGACGTGTCCGAGCGCGAGCAGCAGAACCGTGCCCTCGATCAGGCGCGCCGCCGGTTCCAGCAGGCGTTCCAGTCGGCACCGACCGGCATGGCGCTGGTGCGTCTCGACGACGGCCGCATCGTCGACGCCAACCAGTCGCTGGCCGAGATGCTCCACCACGACGTGATGGCGCTGGTCGGCTGCACGCTGCGCGAGTTCACGCACCCCGACGACGTGCGCGCCGCGCAGCCGCACCGCGCGCGCCTCGAGCTCGGCATCGTCGACTCGTTCCGCATCGACCAGCGGTACCGGCGGCGAGACGGCGAGTACGTCTGGGCGCGCACTCGTGTCTCGGCCACCGAGGACGACGGCGTGATGCTGGCGATCACCCACATCGAAGACGTGACCGAGCAGCGCCGGGCGGCCGAGCAGCTCCGGCACGCAGCGCGCCACGACGAGCTGACCGGCCTCCCGAATCGCTCGTACCTCATGCACCTGCTCGCCGACCGGCTCGGGACCGCCGACGTGGCCGACGTGGCCGTGCTCTTCATCGACCTCGACCAGTTCAAGTTCGTCAACGACAGCCTCGGCCACGAGATCGGCGACCAGCTGCTGCAGATCGTCTCCGACCGGCTCCGGGCCGGTCTGCGCGACAGCGACGTGCTGGCGCGGTTCGGTGGCGACGAATTCGTCGCCGTCCTCGAGGGCGAGCCGCTGGACGTCGCCGAGCGTCTCCGGCGCGCGGTCCACCCGCCGGTGGTGCTCGGCGAGCACGAGCTGTTCATCACGGCGTCGATCGGGTTCTCGACCAACCACGAGCCGGGGATGTCGCCCAACGACCTGCTGCGCGACGCCGACGCAGCGATGTACCGCGCAAAGGCGCGCGGGCGCGACTGCGTCGAGGCGTTCGAGGTCGGCGGGCACGAGGTCGGCGTGCTCGCGCTGCGCACCGCGGGCGAGCTCCGGCGCGGCATCGAGCGCGGCGAGGTCGTGCCGTACTACCAGCCGATCGTCGCGCTCGGGTCGGGTCAGGTGCTCGGCTACGAGGTGCTGGCCCGCTGGCTGCACCCCGACCGGGGTCTGCTCCCGCCGAGTGACTTCCTGCCGCTGGCGGAAGAGACCGGGCTGCTGATCGACATCGGCGCCCAGATCCTCCGCGACTCGTTGGCCCAGCTCGCGCAGTGGCGCGCGGCCGGTCATTCGTTCGCCGACTGCTTCCTGTCGGTCAACGTCGGCACGCGCCAGCTCGTCGACCCCGGCTTCTACGAGACCGTCGTCGAGGCACTTGCCGAGTCGGGGATCGACGCCGACTCGGTGCGGCTCGAGATCACCGAGACCGCGCTGCTCGCCGACGTGAAGGCAGCCACGGTCGCGCTGCGCGAGCTGCGCAGCCTCGGCCTCCACCTCTCGGTCGACGACTTCGGCACCGGCTACTCGTCGCTGACCTACCTCAAGCGGTTCCCGGTCGAGTCGATCAAGATCGACCGCTCCTTCGTCGCCGGGCTCGGCATCGAGGCCGAGGACACCACGATCGTCGAGGCCGTCGTGCGGCTCGGCCAGGCGCTCGGCCTCAACGTCGTTGCCGAGGGCATCGAGTCGCCGTTGCAGCTGTCGCGCCTGCGCGACCTCGGCTGCGACCAGGGGCAGGGCTACCTGTTCGGCCGCCCCCGCCCGTTCGACCTCATCGAACGCGAGCGCGCCGGCGTATAACCATTTCAAGTTGTGTCAGACACAACTTGAAACTCGTCAGGCGGACGGGTCCATGATGCGGCCGGCGAACAGCGTTGCGCCGCTGACGTCGTCGACGATGCGGAGGACGAACGGCCGGTCGAGCACGACCGGGACCGGCTCTGTGACGGGCGCGCTCACGGCGCCCATCAGGATCACCGTCGCTGCCGCGGCCTCGATCCCGGTCTCGTCGATCGCGAGCCACGTCTCGTGGAGCGCCCGATCGAGCACCAGGCGGGGGTCGTCCGCGATGCCGAGCAGGTTGCCGAGCTCGAACGGGGCCGTCAACCCGAGGTCCACCAGCACGTCGGTCAGCTCGACGTTCACCCGTGTCTCGAACGTCGGCATGACGAGCCGGCCACCGTCGGTCGCCGTGCGCTGGTACTCGTCGATGACCTCGTCGACGCGCGCAGCCACGTCGTCGAACCGTCCTTCGTCGGGCAACACGACCTGCAGGCTGACGTTGCCGACGAGACGCTTCGTGGCGGCCACCCAGCCGTCCCCTCGGCCCGACACGTCGCCGGCGCCGTCCATGAACGGGACCGTGATGGTCGAGCCGTCGATGCGGGCGAACTCATCGTCGGCCGTCGCGTCGGCGTCGAACTCGTTCTGCCACGACGCGCAGAGCAGCAGGGCGTTGACGAGTGCCAGCACCGTGTCGACCTCGATGTCGGACTCGTGCACGAGGTCGGTGATCCGGTCCTCGGTGGCGTCGGCGATGAACTCGTTGATCCGGTCAGCCGCCGCGGCCTGATCGACCGCGAAGTCGAGCTCCTCGAGGACAGCGCCGTAGTTCGTGCCGATGGTGTCGAGATAGGTCGCGAGGAACGGGTAGCCGGGTTGGAGGAACGCAGCGTTGGCGATGTTGGCGTGGAACTCGCCCGGGTCCTGCTCGTCGGGCTCGCCCTCGACGAGCAGCTCGGCCTGCCGTGCCTCCAGGTCCTGCTCGAGCGCGCTCATCGAGGCGTGCCAGGCGGTGGGATCGTCGATGCGCAGCAGGTCGTGGAGCTGTTGCTGCGCCTCACCGGTCGCACCCGGCTCCATCATGCCGAGCGCAATGGCGATGCTCAGCGGGGAGACGATCATGTTGTCGCCGGCGCCGACACGTTGCCCACTGGCTGCCAGGACGTCGTAGCCGAACGCGGTGATCGCCTGCCCGGCGACGTCGGGCGACGCCGCCGCCGGGCGTCGATCGGGGACGGCGATCAGGCCGATCGCCTCCGTCGATCCGTCCGGATCGGACTCGTCGGGTCCTGCGCTGTCGGGCTCGGAGTGGTCGGATTCGGAACCATCCGGTGTCGAACCGGTGGGCGCGGCGGTCGTGTCGCCGGGCTGCTGGCCCGGACCGGACCCTTCGTCGTCGGAGCCGCACGAGGCCGCGACGAGCGCCAGCACGAGCGGAACGATGATGCGCGCATGGTGGCCCATGGCCGACTCCTTCCACGAACCCTTCCGACGTCTTGGACGCTCCGACCGCTCGAACGGTTCCCTCGTCACCGGGGGTCCGGCCGTCACCCGGTCGCGGCGCGATCACATCGCCGGTCGGTTGCGTCACGCCGGCGAGGTTGGTGAGCGTCGAAGCAGCGCGGAGACAGCGAACTTGGGAGGCGCAGCCGAGCCGGCTTGGCCGGTCGGCGAAGCCCCATGGGAACTAGTCGCCTTCCTTGCGAGCCCGGAGGACGAGCGTGGTCGGCACGGGCGAGATCTCGCTGACGCCGAGCTCGAGGATCTGGTCGACCCGGAAGTTGGCGCGGCTCAGCTGGACGAACCAGTCGCCGATCGTGCGGCCGACCGTGCCGTAGGGGTGCACCTTCGAGCCGTACTCGTCGGAGGAGTGCACGCCCGCGAACGGGTGCGGCACCGAGATCACGAACGGGTGGCTCGCCTTGAGCACGCGGTGCACCTGGCGGAGGAGGCGGCCGAGGTCGTCGATCTCGATCAGCGTGTGGTTGGCCACGACGAGCTCGATCGAGCCGCTCGTGGCGAAGCCGAGGTCGGCGAGGTCGCTCACGTGACACTCGATGCTCACCTCGGCCTCGGCAGCGGCGTCGCGCAGGTCGTCGACGGTTGCCCCGTCGGGGTCGACGGCGATCGCCTTGCCGCCCGCCAGCGCGAACGCGAGCGCGTTCCGATCGCGGCTGATGCCCAGCTCGAGTGCACGCCGGCCACCACTCAGGTCGCCGCACAGTCGGAGTTCGTGGTCGTCGGGGATGTCCCGCCCGAACGAGATCGGTGGCGTCGTCACGGCACCAGTCTGGCGGATGGCTAGCCTGCAGGGATGGGTTTCTCGCTCGGTGCGCTGCGTGGTGGCGAGGAACGCCGCGGCATCGTCGACCACCGTCTGGCGCGCCGGATGCTCATCAACCAGGTCCGTCTCGGCCGGATCAGCCGCACCGAGGTCTGCGACGCCCACCCCGAACTGATCCGCGCCGCCCGCAACGTCGGCACCGAGACCACGGCGGATTGCCCGGTGTGCGAGGAGGTCCCGCTGCGCATCGTCACCTACGTGTTCGGCCACCGGCTCCCGGCGTCGGGCCGGTGCGTCTCGAGCGCCCGCGAGCTCCGCCAGCTCGGTCGTCACGCCGAGGGCGAGCTCACCGCGTACGTCGTCGAGGCGTGCGTCGAGTGCCGCTGGCACCACCTACTCCGCGTGCTGCCCGTCTGAAGACCACATGGTCGTCTGCGGCTCGATCAGCCCGCTCGGCACGATCAGCCCGCTCGGCACGATCAGCCCGCTCGGCACGGTCGGCGTGGTCGACCCCGCTTCAACACGCTCGGCGCACTCGGCCGCCCCGGAGCGCCCGGCGGCCTCAGCGGCGCAGCGTCAGCTCGAAGCACGTCCCTCGGTCGCCCTCGACCGGCGATTCGACCGACACGTCGCCGCCGTGGGCGCGGGCGACCTGCCGGGCGATCGGTAGCCCGAGCCCCGTCCCGGTGCTCGCCTCACCCCGCCATGCACGTTCGAAGATCGCGGCCTGCTCGTCGGCGGGGATGCCGGGGCCGTCGTCGGTCACCGTGATCGCAACACGCTCGTCGACGGACCGGAGTGCCACCGTCACCGTCGAGCCGCCTGGTGCATGATGGATCGCGTTCTCGACCAGGTTGCCGATCGCCCGGTGGACCATCGAGGCATCGACCCGGACCGCCGGCACGGCGTCGAGCCCGTCGGACGCCACCCGCAGCGACGTCGACCGGTCCGCAGCGAGCGCCTCGGAACCCGCCACGACCTCGTGCACGAGCTCGGCGAGGTCGACCGGCCGGAGGTTGATCGTCCGAGCCCGCCCACGGGCGTCGACGAGCAACTCCTCCAGCGCAGCTTGCATCCGCCGAGCTGCGGCCTGCGACCGTTCGATTGCGGCGCGATAGTCGGCAGCTGACGGGTCGGGGTGGGAGAGGAGCACGTCGGCGTTGGTGGTCAGCACCGACAGCGGGGTCCGCAGTTCGTGACTGGCCTCCTCGATGAGCTGCTGCTGGGTCTCGGCGGCGGCCTCGAGACGGTCGAGCATCGCATCGAAGCTCGACGCGAGAGAGGCGAGCTCCGCGGTTCCACCCTCGAGCGCGATCCGGCGCGACAGGTCGGTCGCCTCGATCTCCTCGGCCACCCGCCGCACGCGCTCGATCGGACGCACGGCCCGGCCGGCCAACCACCACGACAACACCGCGGCCGCCGGCGCCAGGGCCAGCGCCGTCGCCGTGACCCATGGCGAGCGTGCTTCGCGGACGGCGCCGGTGATCTCGACGTTCTCGTCCGCTTCGACGGCGTCGCTGCTGGCGCCGACCTCCGCGGACGTCACGTCGACGTCGTCGGTGACGACGACGACGCCGAACAGCACCACCACCGGCACGTAGATCGCGAGGAAGCCGATCACCGCCAGCTGCACGCGGAGCGACCGCCACCACCTCATCGGGCTGCGCTCAGCGGACATCGGTCACGACGGGGTGCTCAGCCGGTAGCCGGCGCCGGTGACGGTCGCGATCGGTTGCGGCTCGCCGAGCTTGCGCCGCAGCCGCGAGAGGATCACCCGCACCGACGACGTGAACGGATCGGCGTTGGCGTCCCAGACATGTTCGAGCAGGGTCTCCGCCGAGAGCACCTCGCCGGCGTGTTGCACGAAGTAGCGCAGGAGCGCGAACTCCCGGGCGGTCAGGTCGAGGGCGATGCCGGCGCGGAACGCAGTGCCGGCCGACTCGTCGATCTCGATGTCGCCGACGGTGAGTCGGCTCGAGCGATGGTCCGAACGACGGCCGAGCGCCCGCAGCCGCGCCAGCAGCTCCCCGAAGTCGAACGGCTTGACGAGGTAGTCGTCGGCACCGGCATCGAGACCCGCCACGCGATCGTCGACCGCGTCGCGGGCGGTCACGACGATCGTGCGGCGCGGCCGCCGGAGCTCGCCGTCGGCCTCGGCGAGCCGGCGAACCAGGTCGAGGCCGTCGCCGTCGGGCAGTCCGAGATCGAGACAGGCGACGTCGTACTCGACCGCGGCGAGCAGCTCGACGGCAGCCGCACAGGTCGTCGCCACGTCGGTCGCGTACGACTCGTTCCGCAGCCCGAGGGCCATCACGTCGGCCAGGTCGGCGTCGTCTTCGAGCAGGAGGATGCGCATGTCGGGTGTCGGCGTCGACGACCGTCAGGGTGCCCGGCGCGCTGTCGTGCTGCCGTCGGGGCCGTTGACGGTCATCGTCTCGCCATTGAACACGATCGACACGTCCGCCGCCGCTCCCATCGGGTCGTTCGGGCGGAACGTCCCCTCCGACGTCAGCACGAGTTGCAGCGTGGGGCGGCTGCCGAGCTCGGCGCCCGCCACGCCGCCCCGCTCGTCGAGGGCGTACCAGCCGTCGACCGTTGCGCCGCCGACGAGCGCCTCCACGTAGGTGCGGAACTCGAAGCCGGCCCACACGGTGCCGATCAGGCGAACCGAGGACACCGGCCCGAGCTCGGCTTCGATGAGGGCGAGCTCGGCGCGGCCTTCCTGCGTCTCGCCGGCGAGGAGCGAGCGCACGAGCGCTTCGTGGTCGGCCATCGCAGCCGCCTGCTCGTCGTCCTCGGGTGGGAACAGCGTCGCCGTGGCGATCGGGCCGATCGCCGTGACCTCGATCGTGCCCTGTGTTCCGTCGCCGACGGCGACGATGTCGAAGCCGTCGCCGGGTAGCTCGATGGCGATGTCGATGTCGGCGCCGACGTCGCCGTCCCGACCGCCGTCGTCGACCTCGCCGCGCTCGTCGGCGACCGGTAGATCGCTCTCGAGCACCTCGTACCGCCCGGCGAGCGCGAGCAGCTCGGCTGGCTCGATCTCGCCCCGCTCCGGCGGTGCCGGCGGTGCCGGGAGCGGTTCGCCGGCGAGGAAGGCCGGTGCG
>NZ_JASJCS010000112.1 GCF_030065885.1 Ilumatobacter sp.
TGCGCGACCTCGTGAGCGAGGCGCCGAACTCGATCCTCTACCTCATGCACCTCGGTGCGGCGTTCGACCCGCACCACCTCCCCGAGCCCCGGCCCGGTCTGGACCTCGACATCGCGCTGACGCGCGAGGGCGGGCACAGCCACGACCGGATCGTGCACTCCGGCGGCGACCGGTCCGGCGCGGAGGTGCAGCGCACGCTCGACGTCTCGGCGGTGGAAGCGGGCGTCGACGTGATGAACCACACCTTCGCACTCGACCTCGTCGTCGGGCGCGATCGTGACGGCGGGCGTCAGGTCGCGGGGGTGCGGGTCGCCCGCATCGACGAGAACGGCGTGGTCTCGTCGGTCGGGACGATCACGGCGCGAGCGGTCGTGCTCGCGTGCGGCGGCTACGGGCAGGTGTTCGCGTCGACCTCGAACCCGCCGGCGGTGACCGGCGACGGGCTGGCGCTGGCGATGCGCGCCGGTCTCGCGGCACGCGACGTCGAGTTCGTCCAGTTCCACCCGAGCGTGCTGTGGGTCGGGCCGGGGGCCACCGGTCAGCAGGCGCTCGTCTCCGAGGCCGTTCGTGGCGAAGGTGCGGTGCTGTACGACGGTCTCGGCCGGAGGGTGATGGAGGGCGTGCACCCGCTGGAGGATCTCGCACCACGCGACGTCGTCGCTGCAGCGATCTCGCGGCGCATGGCCGAGGCGCCCGGCGGTGTCGGCGACCACGTCTTCCTCGACGCGACGCACATGGGTGAGGAGTTCTTCGAGCGGTTCCCGTCGATCACCGAGGCGTGCCGGGCCGTCGGGGTCGACCCGGCCACCGAGCGGATCCCCGTCGCCCCGGCGGCGCACTACGTGTGCGGGGGCGTGCCCGCCGACCTCGACGGCGTCACCGAGATGCGCGGCCTGTTTGCCATCGGCGAGGTCGCCTGCACCGGGGTGCACGGCGCCAACCGTCTGGCCTCCAACAGCCTGACCGAGGGGGTGGTCGCGGGCACGCGCGTCGGGGCCGCGCTCGCGGACGAGCTGCCTGCTGAGATCGACGTCCCGCCGGGGGCGGGGCGCAGCTACGACGCACCGCTGCGCAACCCGGCGCAGCGCGTCGAGTTGCGGTCGATCATGTCCAGCCAGGTCGGCGTGCGGCGTTCGCCTGCCGGGCTGACCAGCGCCGTGAGCCAGCTCGAGGCGCTCGCAGCAACGGCATCCGTGGGCGTCACCGGCTCGCGTGCGGCGTGGGAGGCGACGAACATGCTCACCGTTGCCGCCGCTGTCGCCTCGGCTGCGTCGGCGCGGACCGAGAGCCGCGGCTGCCATCGGCGCGACGACCACCCCGAGCCACGCGAGGAGTGGATCACCCACCTCGACGTGCGCCTGACGATCGACGGCGGGCTCGCCCTCACGGGCATCCCGCACGTCTGAGCTCCGAGGCGCTGGGCGTCCCCTCCGTCGTCGCCCGCGGGTCAGCGCAGCAGCTTGCGGTACGCCCGGCTGGTCTCGGCACTGCGCACGTACTCGCCCCACAGCTCGGCCGGCGTGTAGCCGTTCGCCTCGTAGAGCGAGATCGCGGCGTGCTGGTGGACGCCGGTCTCGAGCACGAGCTCGTCGATGCCGAGGCGCGTCGCACGGAGCTCGAGCTGGTCGAGGATCGCAGCGCCGAGCCGCTGCCCGCGGACGGCGGGGTCGACGAACATCCGCTTGATCTCGCCGCGGCCGTCGTCGAGGCGCCGGACGGCCCCGCAGGCGACGGGGATGGCGTCGAGGCGCGCCGTGATCATGGCGCCACGGTCGCCGGTGACCTCGTCGTCGGCCAGCGAGAAGTGGTTGGCGTCGGGATGGTCGTACAGCGCGGTCAGCTCGGCGTTCGACCTCGACACGAGGTCGAGGGTTGCCGGGTCGCCGGGCCTCGTCTCGTGGATCACGAGCTGTTCCGGCTGCCGGGCGAACCCGAACGAGTAGGGCGACGGACCGTGTCGCTCCTGGAACTCGACCCGACGAACCGCCTCGTCGAGCTCGGGAACGGTGCCCGCCGGGATCCACCAGAGCGCAACCCGCTTGGCGTCGACCTGGAACCACTCGGCCCGGCGCCGGAAGAAGTCGACGTGATCGCTCCGGTACACGTACGCCTTGAGCGCGTCGACGCTCTCCCACACGCTCATGTTCACCAGCTCGAGCGGGTTCGGGAAGATCTGGATGTCGGTGGCGTTGCCCGAGTCGGTCTGGAGCCGCCACACGAAGCCCTCGGACTCGTCGGCGAGCTTGTTGACGCGATCGAGGTTGTCCATGAACTCCGCGACCGCCGGGTCGTCGGTGGGGGCGACCATCGTGCCGATGTTGATCTGGGCGAGGTGAGCCTGCACCGCCGCGACGCTACTTCGTTACTGTCTCGAACGATGTTCGTCCCGCAGCCGATCTCCGCCGAGACGCGCGCCCGCCTGCTGGCGGGTCGTCTCGATCCCGACGCGGTGGCAGCGATCGTGAGGATGGCGGTGCAGGAGGATCTGATGGGCGGACTCGACGTCACGTCGGCAGCCACGATTCCCGCCGACCAGCGCAGCGTCGCGACGTTCGGTTCGCGGCAGCACGGCGTCGTCGCGGGCCTGCCGATCACGGCGGCGGCGGTCGAGGCGGTGTGCGGCGACGCCGCGAGCGAGTTCGAGTACCTCGTGGCCGATGGCGACCGGGTCGAGCCCGGCCAACGCGTCGCCCGCGTCACCGCGCCGACCCGCGGGCTGCTGACCGCCGAGCGGACCGCGCTCAACCTGTTGTGCCACCTGTCCGGCGTGGCGAGCCTCACCAGGCGCTGGGCCGATGCGCTCGACGGCACCGGGGCCGTCGTCCGCGACACCCGCAAGACCACGCCGGGTCTGCGGGCGATGGAGAAGTACGCCGTGCGATGCGGCGGGGGTGCCAACCACCGGATGGGTCTGGCCGACATGGCGCTGGTGAAGGACAACCACGTGGCGGCAGCCGGTGGCGTCGGCGAGGCGTACCGACTCGTGCGAGATCTCGAGGGAACGATCCCCGTCGAGATCGAGGTCGACTCCGTCGACGGCCTCCGCGAGGCGCTGGCGGCCGGCGCCGACGAGGTGCTGCTCGACAACTTCGACACCGATCTGATGCGGACCGCAGTCGCGGTCCGCGACGAGCTCGCGCCCGGCACCAAGCTCGAGGCGAGCGGCGGCCTGACGTTGGAGGTGGCGCGTTCGGTCGGTGAGACCGGTGTCGATTGGATCGCCGTCGGCGAGCTCACCCATTCGGCCCGCGTGCTCGACCTCGGTCTCGACCTCGAAGCGATACTCGACTGACAGGGCTCCGCTCGTGGCGCCGCCGACGTAGCCGCCGCCCTGCGCTCCTCGCCTCCTTGCCCGCGCGGGCGGGAGCTTGCCGCTGCCAGACGATCGGCTTCGCCTCCCGAGCTGTCGAGAAGACGGCGACGAACGGCGTCGAGAAGACGGCGACGGATCGCTGTCTAGAAGACAGCGACGACGTCGGCGACGGCGATCACGTCGGTGCCGCCGGGAAGCCCGAGGGTCGGCGCGCCCTCGGTGCCGAAGGCGAGCTCGGCGGGCATCGTGATCACCCGCAGCGTGCCCGGCTGGGCCCCCTGGATGCCCTCGAAGATGCCCGGGATCGTCTGACCGTCCTCGACGAGGACGTTCACGGGGTCGCCGAGCTCCCACGTGTTGAAGATGACCGCACGGTTGTCGCCGCGGATGAGCAGCAAGTGCATGATCACGGTCGAACCGACCTCGGCAGCCGGCCCGTCACCGACGTCGACGTCGTAGGACGTCAACTCGACCGCGTCGATCGATGTCTCGACTTCGAGGTCCAGTGGCGCGTCGTCGCCGGTGACCGAGGGGATCACGGCCCGGACCTCGATCACGAACGTCAGCGGATCGTCGGCCTGGATGACGCCGGGCGGCGGGGTCGCGCCGTAGGCGAGGTCGCCCGGGATGTCGAGTTTGACGAGCGAACCGCCCTGCGCGCCGATCAGACCCTGGTCCCAGCCCTGGATGACGCTGCCCCGGCCGAGCGGGAAGTCGAACGGGACGCCCCGGCTGTAGCTGTCGTCGAACGGCTCGCCGTCGATCGAGCGGATGCCCTGGTAGTCGACCACGACGGTGTCCCCGGCGGCCGCAGTGGCGCCACTGCCCGTGCGGATCGTGTTGACGACGAGCTCGGTCGGCAGGTCGCACGGCCGAAGCGCGAGCGGCACCTGCCCGTCGACGTAGTCGGCGGCGTCCGGCACGGCCTCGCACGCGGTGGGGTCGGTGCCCGTCACCGACGGGGTCGTCGTCGCAGGGGCGGACTCACTCGGCGTGGCTGTCGACGACGTGCTGGTCCCGTCGGCGGCGTCGGTGGCGTCGGTGGTTGCCGCGGCGCCGTCCTGCTCGTCGTCACCACCGCAGGCGGCGATGGCGAGCGTGCACGCGACGAGCAACGGGAGGACGGGGCGAGGCATGGGCTGCGACGCTACCGGCTCAGACGAGTTGGCGGTCCGCGACCCACTCGGCCTCGGCGACACCGAGCGGTGTCGAGGGCGCAGCGTTGGCGAACGGCCAGAGCTCCTCGGCGATCCGCCGGTAGTTGCCGGTCGCGCGGAGCTCACCGAGCAGCGCATACAGGCCGAGGTTGATGCGCTGGATGAACACGAAGGCCTTGGGCACGGTTGCGTACTGCGCGATCGGGCTGGTGCGATCGAAGGTGTGTCGCACGATGCTGCTCGCGTACTCGCCCGACCACGTCATCTCGCGATCGTGCCGGACCGGCTCGTAGAAGCGCTCGAAGTAGGTGCCGACGGCGTCGGTCGACACCGGTGCGCCGCGCCGCAGCATTCCTGCCCGCTCGAGGATGCCCCTGAACTCGGCGACGTCGTGGTCGACGGCGGCCGCCTTCACCATGTGGGCGAAGGAGTTCATCTCGCCGGGGGAGAAGTGCTTCACGAGCCCGAAGTCGAGGAACGTCACCCGGCCGTCGCCGTGGAACAGGTAGTTGCCGGGGTGCGGGTCGCCGTTGAACGCCCGCATGCGGTACAGGCTGCGGAACACGAACCGGAAGATCGTCTCGCCCGCCAGATCCCGCTCGGCGACGTCCCACGTGAGCAGGTCCTCCCATGAGTGCCCGTCGACGAGGTCGGACGTGAGCACCCGACCGGTCGACAGCTCGGGTACGACCTCGGGGATGTGGATGAACGGGTGACCGCGGTAGAAGTCGGCGAACGCCGTCTGGTTCTCCGCCTCGATCCGATAGTCGAGCTCCTCGACGAGGCGATCGCGGATCTCTTCGACCATCTCGTCGGGCTCGAGGCCGCCGAAGCCCTGCTTGAGGATCGTGCCGAGCATGTCGGCGTTCTTGAGATCGGCCTCGATCGCCTCGTCGACGCCGGGGTACTGCAGCTTCACGGCGACGGGACGCTCCTCGCCGGTGGCCGGGTCGGTTGCGATGGCGCGGTGCACCTGGCCGATCGACGCAGCGGCGATCGGGTCGGGGTCCCAGTCGACGAACACCTGCTCGGGCGGGCCGCCCAGCTCCTGCTCGACGACATCGGCGGCGAGCTCGCGCGACATCGGCGGGGCGTCGGTGCGGAGCTGGGCCAGCGCCATCCGCATCGGCTCGGGGAGCCCTTCGTCGAGGTAGCTCGCCATCTGGCCGAGCTTCATGAGGGCGCCCTTCATGTGGCCGAGCTCTTCGGCGACCGCGGTGGCGGTGGTGAGGCGGCGTTGCTCGTCGAGCTCGACCCGGCGCTCGGCCGAGGCGAACACCTTGCGGGCCGCGGTCGTGGCGTGCGCGCCGGCGACCTTGGCGCCGAGCTTCGCCACCTTCGCCGTTCGACCCGCCCGCGACCGCCGCATCACGGATCAGATGCTACGGGCGATTCCGGATGTCGACAGGTGCTCGCGACCGCTCGGCCGGCGCGTGCGCGCCCAGATGTGCGGTGCTGGTGTCGGGAAGGGCCCGTCGTATCAGCTGCCTCCGCAGGTCGTTGCGCTGAGGCTGCTCGTCCACTCCCGAGCCTCGGTGCGTCGAGCGGCGCTGCCCGCGGTCGGGGCGTCGAGCAACTCAGGGACTGACGACCAGCCCGACGGGTGCGTACGAGGTCGCGAAGAACGTCGCCGAGATGTGGAGGTCGCTGAGGCGGACAGCGTCCGTCGAGAGAGCCTCCTCACAGACGAGCCGGAGCGACTGGCCCAGGAAGCTCGCAGCTGGGTTGTCCGCAACGGCGATGGGGATGACGCGATGCGCGGAGAACGACGTGAGGCCGTTGCCGGCGTTCCGTTCATCGAGCCGGAACCACGGCTCGTCGCGATCGATGGCGCTGGCGTCGCCCTTCTGGAGCTGGCAATCCGCCACGTCTCTGCCCCCGCTGCGCCCGGTCCACCGGCCGGTCACCTGGACCACGACGTGGCCGTCGGACGGGACGCGGATCGCCGTCGCAATCGCCGATTCCGGTGCCGCGGTGAGGTCAAACGTCCCGGGGCTGAAGCTCGACACCACGCCGGGCTCGTTGGAGGTGTCGGCGTTCGACACGGTGTTGTCGCCGATGTCGTCGCCGGTGAGCGAGCCGTCGACGATGTCGTCGCCGGTGTGGACGTGGTCGTCGAAGTAGCCGACGACGTCGATGAAGACGTTGACGGTGCCCTGGAGGTTGTAGACGTTGAACTCGCCGGACGTGTCGAGGTCGACGTTGACGGCGTTCGGCGTCGGGGGCTCGCCCGGTGTCGGGTTGAGGTGCGATGCCAGGGGCAGGTCGGCGTCGCCGGGGAACAGCGTGATGAAGGTCGGCAGCGTCTGGCCGAGCGCGGTCACGTTGAGCGACAGGCCGGTCGTTCCCGAGGGCAGGGTGCAGTTGCCGACCGAGCCCCACCCGGAGAGCAGGTAGGTCTCGTCCGCTCCGAGCGGGGTGTCACGCGGCCCGACGGTGTCGGGTGCCGGCCGGAGGTCAGCGAGTCGGCACGGCTCGATGGGGATGTAGATCGGCATCTCGCCCGACGACGTGGTCGCTTGGGTGATCCCCACACCGCCTGCGCCGAGGCTGATGGCGATCGCGGCGCCGATCGCCGCCCACCGAGTTCGGATCGTGTTCCTCATGTGCCGCCCCTGTTCTCGTGCATCCGTACGGACTGAGGCACGCGATTCGACCACGGTGAGCGGCAGGTGTCGACCGAATTACGCGAGGAGTGGCCGTCCGGGCAGCGATCGCTTCCCGAACGCGAGTGCTCCACACCACGTGCCGGGCGCCGGCGCGCCGCCTCGGCGCGAGCTGCCCGCCCGGGCTCAGTCCGCCGACAGCCGATTCGTCACGGGCAGGTCATGTGGACGGTGAAGGCGTTGGTGACGAGGGCGCCCGCGTCGTCGTAGACGGACACGCCGATCCTCTCCGGCGTCCCGAAGACCGCGTTCGTCGAGATGCCGTAGTCGTTCAAGACGGGGAGCACGCTGTCGAGGAAGCTCCAACCACCGAGTGACACCACCCAGCCGCAACTGCTGACGTCGCGCGGGAAGGTGAGGAAGTAGGCGTTGCCGACGCCGGCGTACGAGAGCGTGATGCCGCCCGACTGCCTGGCGATGACGGCGGAGGTGCTGCCGTTCACGACCGCCCAATGCGTCTCGGGCAGCGCGCCTATCGCTGCGTCGACCTCGGCCTTGGTGTACGTCTCGCTCTCGGTGTAGTAGCGGTCGTCGTGATGGTGGTGGTCGTAGTAGCCGACGACGTCGATGATCACGCTGACGTTGCCCTGCAGGTTGTAGACGTTGAACTCACCGGCGGCGTCGAGGTCGACGTTGACGGCGTTCGGCGTCGGTGGCTCGCCCGGGCTCGGGTTGAGGTGCGAGGCCAGCGGCAGTGAGCCACTACCGGGGTAGAACGTGATGAAGGTCAACTCGGTCTGGCCGACGGCGGTGACGTTGAGCGACAGGCCGGTCGTGCCGTTCGGCAACATGCAGTTCCCGACATCGCCCCAGCCCGACAGCTTGTAGACCTCGGCGGGGCCGAGCGCTGCGCTGCGCGGGCCGACGGTGTCGGGGGCGGGCCGGAGATCGGCCAGTCGACAGGGTTCGATCGGCACGTAGATCGGTCGCTCGCCGGTGCCGGTCGTCGCTTCGGTGATGCCGATGCCACCGGCTCCGAGGGTGACCGCGACGGCGGCGCCGATCGCGGCCCAGCGGGTACGTACGAAGTGGCTCCACATGGTGGCCTCCTCGTGGTGGGGGATGATGTCTCCATCATCCGCCCGGGTCGGCTCGTTGTCCATGCCGCCCCGTCCCGGCACGGCCGCCTGCCGATCGGAGGCCCGTCGCAGTCAGTCAGGAACGAAGATCGCAGTCAGCGTCCAGTTGTGGACCTGCATCGCAGTGGGCTGCGGCGGGATGACGCTGATCGGGTACGTGCGGCACAGCAGCCTGATCGTGACGGACTCGGCGTCGACCACGTCGAAGGACCGCGTCACGGCGATCACCTTCGCTTCGTGGTCGCCGAGGGTGAACACGTTCCGGTCGCCGCCGGTGAGGTCCTGTGCGGTCGACAGGCCGCACGCCGCTTCGATCCCACCGCCTCCGTCGTGGTCCTCCGCCCACAGGCTCCCGTTCGCCACGATCGTGCCTGGCGACGGCGCGTCGATCGTCACGGTTCGCAACGCGAACGAGAACGTACCGCCGAGGGGAACCGACGTCGGCGACTCGAGCACCCACGCCGACCGTCCCTGCCGGTACCTCGCGATCGGCTTCGCGGCATCGACCGCGGCATCGACGTCCGCTTGCGTGTAGTAGCGATCGTCGTGGTCGTGGTCGTGGTAGTGGCCGACGACGTCGACGATGACGTGGACGTTGCCCTGCAGGTTGTAGACGCTGAAGCGTCCGGCCGGATCGAGGTCGACCGTGACGGCGTTCGGCGTCGGCGGCTCGCCGGGTGCCGGGTTGAGGTGCGAGGCGAGGGGCAGCTCGCTGTCGGCGGGGAACAGCGTGAGGAACGTCAGCGACGTCGGATCGACTGCCGTGACGTTGAGCGCCAGTCCGGCGGTGTCGGTCGGCAGGCTGCAGTTGCCGACGTCGCCCCATCCGAGCAGCGTGTAGGTCTCGTCCGGTCCGAGCGGCGTCGTGCGGTTGCCGACCGTGTCCGGCGCCGGCCGCGTATCGGCGAGACGACAGGGTTCGATCGGTTGGAAGACCGCCCGCTCACCGGACGATGTGGTCGCTGCGCCGATCCCGACGCCTCCAGCGCCCAGACAGACGGCGACCACAGCGCCGGTCGCGGCCCAGCGAGTTCGGACGAAGTGGCGCGGCATGGCGGCCTCCTCGTTGCAGGGGTGTTGGTTCCATCATCCGCCCGCTGCCCGGGGCTGTCCACGCCCGAGGAATCCCCGGGCTCCCGGCCGGCGTCGGGCGGGATCGGTTCGCCTCAGGTCGCCCCACCGCGCGCCAGCGTGGAGTCGATCGCCCTGATCAGCTGCGGGACGAAGCGGTCGCTGTTGGCGACCACCGCGTCGTGACCGCCGTTGACGCGGAATGCCGATGCGCTCGGGATCCACTCGAACAGCCGAACCTGCCGACGGAGCGGCACCACCTGGTCGTTCATCGTGACGACGACCGACGTGGGGACGTCGATCTCGCCGACCCAGTCCGACGACGAGAACTCGCCGATCGCCTTGCCGGCCTCGAGGATCATCCGCCAGTCGTGGCCGGCGGCCTGCTCGATCGCCCACGGACCCCACGACTCGCTCTTGCGCTGCAGGTAGACCTGGTCGGTGATCCACTGCCGCGCCTGGCTCGGTGTGAAGCGGGCCAGCGTGGCGAGACCGGTGAGACCGACGAACGACAGGCGCTCGGGCCGGCGGCCGGCGAAGTACGGCGCGGTCGCGCAGAGCACCAGCCCGTCGACGCGGTCGGCGTGCTGACGCCACACGAGCTGGGCGACGGGCCCGCCCATCGAGTACCCGACCGGCACGATCGAGTCGATGCCGAGCTGGTCGGCGACTGCGATCACGTCGTCCGCGCAGTCCTCGAGCCGGAACGATGCCTTGACCCTCAGCCCGCGGCCGTGCCCGCGATGGTCGAACGCCAGCACCCGGTAGTGCTCGCTGAGGCGCCGGTAGCACGTGAAGAAGTTGAGGTCGGCCGTGGCGGTCCAGCCGTGCAGCAGGACGATCGTCGGCGCGCCCGGCGGGCCCGGCACGTCGCGGACGAACAGCGGTCCGAGCCCGTCGAGCTCGATCTCGCGGCCGATCGGCAGCCGTGGTGCGTCGGCTGCGGCAGACCCGAACGACAGATCGTCGGCCGGCGTCTCGGCTGCGCTCAGACCGATTCCACCTTCAGGACCTTGACGGTCAGGGAGCCGTTGGGTGCCTCATACGTGACCGCCTGACCCACTGCGGCGCCCTGCAGCGCCGCGCCGAGCGGACTGGACGGGCTGATGACGTCGGCACCGTCGACCTGCTCTTCGAGGTTGCCGACGACGAACCGCTCGGCCATGTCCTCGGGATCGCCGTCGTAGAGGATCGTGTACACGAACTGATCGTCGACGATCTCGGCGTTCTCGAGCATGTGCTCGAGCTGCCGGATGCGGCCCTCCATGTGGCCCTGCTCGTCCTTGGCTGCGTGATAGCCCGCGTTCTCCTTGAGGTCGCCCTCCTCGCGTGCCCGCTCGATCTTCTCCGCGACCTCGATGCGGCCGCGGGTGGTCAGATCCTCGAACTCTGCCTTCAGGCGGTCGTAGGCGGCTCGTGACAGTCGCTGGGTCGCCATAGGAAGGTCAGCCTATCTGCGAGGTTTTGGAGGATCGGGGTGTCCGTCCGGCTGGGCCCGATGGGCGCGATCGCGTCGGGGCTCGGGTCGGCGAGCGTCGAGGTGGTGCGGAGGCGGGTCGGCTCGGAGGCGGAGCCGGTCCGGCTCGGCGGGTCGGTGTGGGCGCGTGGCGTGGTGATGGGCGAGCGTCGACGAGGTGGAGCGGGCGGTGGGCTCGGAGGCGGAGCCGGTCCGGCTCGGCCGGTCGGCGAAAGCCCGTTCAGCCGTAGGCGCGGAGCTCGACGACGTTGCCGTCGGGGTCGGTGACGTAGACCGACCAGCCGTCGCCGCGAGCACCCCAGCGCGTGCCCGGGCCGCCGACGACGTCGAAGCGGTCGTCGCTTGCGACGGCGTCGACGTCGGCTCGATCGACGACCAAGCAGACGTGATCGACGTTGTGACCGGTCCGGTCGATCGTCATCAGATCGATGATCGTCGCGTCGTCGACGCGCACCGACGGGAACGGCACCTCCCCGGCTCGCCACTCGTCGACCCGTTCGCCGGCGAGGCCCAGCATCCCGGTGTACCAGGCGAGCGACCGCTCGATGTCCGCCACATTGAGCACCAGATGGTCGAGCCCCGACACGTTCATCGCCTGGGACGGTACCGCGGCCGCCACGTAGATTCGAGTGCCTATGGCACACCAGATCGCAGTCATCGGCGGGGACGGCATCGGACCGGAGGTGACTGCCGAGGCCGTCAAGGTCGTCGAGGCGGCGGGCGTCGCCCTCGACACCACCGAGTTCGACCTCGGCGGGGCCCGGTACCTGCGCGACGGCGAGGTCCTCAGCGACTCGACGCTCGACGAGCTGCGCGGCTTCGACGCGATCCTGCTCGGGGCGGTCGGCACACCGGACGTTCCACCGGGCGTGATCGAGCGTGGGCTGCTGCTCAAGATGCGGTTCGAGCTCGACCTCTATGTCAACCAGCGACCGTTCTACGGCACGGCGCCCGGCCACGACATGCCGCACGGGTTCGTCGTGATCCGCGAGAACACCGAGGGGCCGTATGTCGGCGAGGGCGGTGTCCTCCGGAAGGGGACCGCCAACGAGGTGGCGACGCAAGGGTCGGTGAACACCCGGATGGGCGTCGAGCGGTGCGTGCGCTACGCGTTCGAGCTGGCCGACCGACGTGAGCGTCGGCACGTCACGCTCGTCCACAAGACCAACGTGCTCACGTTCGCCGGTGACCTGTGGGAGCGGACGTTCGACGAGGTCGCGGCGGAGTTCCCCGGCATCGAGACCGCGTACAACCACGTCGACGCGGCGTGCATCTACTTCGTGCAGGATCCGCACCGCTACGACGTCGTCGTCACCGACAACCTGTTCGGCGACATCCTCACCGACCTCGGTGGGGCCGTGTCGGGCGGCATCGGTCTCGCCTCGTCGGCCAACCTCAATCCGGCGCGAACCGGCCCGTCGATGTTCGAGCCCGTGCACGGTTCGGCGCCCGACATCGCCGGCACGAATCAGGCCAATCCCACGGCGGCCATCCTCTCGGCGGCGTTGATGCTCGACTTCCTCGGGGAAGCGGAGGCGGCGGGGCGCATCCGCGCCGCGTGCGAGGACCCCGGTACCGGCACCACCACCTCGGTGGGTGACACCATCGCCGACCGAGTGAGAGGATGAACGAATGCCCATCACTGCGACCGACAAGATCTGGATGAACGGCGAGCTGGTCGACTGGGACCAGGCGCAGGTGCACATCCTGACCCACACGCTGCACTACGGCATGGGCGTGTTCGAGGGGATCCGCGCCTACGAGACGTCGCAGGGTCCGGCCGTGTTCCGGCTCACCGAGCACATCGAACGGCTCCACAACTCGGCGAAGATCCTCGGGATGGAGATCCCGTACTCGGTCGACGAGCTGATCGCCGCGACGAAGGCGACGGTCGCGTCGACCGGCCTCGATTCCTGCTACGTGCGGCCGATCGCCTACTTCGGCTACGGCGAGATGGGCCTGAACACCATGCCCTGCACCGTCGACGTGGCGATCGCGTGCTGGCCGTGGGGCGCCTACCTCGGCGACGACGCCGTGACGAAGGGCGTGCGGTTGAAGACGTCGTCGTGGACGCGCCACGACCACAACATCATGCCGCCGGCGTCGAAGACCACCGGCAACTACGTCAACTCGTCGCTGGCCAAGGTCGAGGCGCTGAAAGCCGGGTACGACGAGGCCTTGATGCTCGCCCCGAACGGTCTCGTCGCGGAGTGTTCGGGTGAGAACGTCTTCGTCTCGCGTCACGACAAGCTGCTGACCCCGCCACTCTCGGCCGGAGCGCTCGAAGGCATCACGCAGAACACGGTGATGACGCTCGCGGACGACCTCGGCTACGAGTGCGTCACCGACAACATCGCCCGGTCGGACGTCTACATCGCGGACGAGATGTTCCTCGTCGGGACGGCGGCCGAGGTGAGCTCGGTGAACTCGGTCGACGACCGGCCGATCCCGTGCCCGGGCGAGAAGACGCTGGCGATCGCCGAGCTGTACGGCCGGGTCGTGCGCGGCCAAGAGGATCGCTACAAGGACTGGTGCGAACTGGTCGCGTAGCAGACAGCTGCGTCTGCTGAGGGATACCTTGCGCGCTGCCGACTCGGCCACGCGGCGCACGAGTCAGGCGTGGGCCTTCTGTCAGGCGCCGGTCAGCTCACGCCACCGGTTCGGGTAGGCGTCGGTGGCCTGTTCGGGCGTCATGCGAAGCGTCGCCTCGGGAACCAGGTCGGCGATGTGCCGACCCTCCGCATAGTGGTGGTTGACGTTGCCCACGCCTTCGAACAGCCGCGCCCGCTCGGCGATCAGCTCGGAGGGCGGCTCCTCGTCGAAGAACCCCCAGATCGTGAACGCCAGCCGCACGTCGTGGACGACCGGCGCTCGACTGAACAGCGAGGCTCGGCGCAGTGCGATCCCCACGCAACCCCTGACCGCGTCGTCGAGGCGCTCGCGCCCATGGAGGTGGAGCTTCGAGGCGAGTCGGCCCGCGATGGTCAGGGCGAAACCCTGGTCGGGCCCTTGTGCGCCCAACCGCGGCCCGACCGGTTGCAGACCGTCGACGACACCAGGGCGCTCGGGGCTCCACGGCGCCGGCACGACGTCGGGGGAGCGGTAGTACGGCGATTCGCGGGCGCCGGCGGGGGCGGACTTGGGTGCTGCCATGGCGAGCGCCAGCGTACCCGTGGCGCACCCGGGGTCGCCGCACTCGTCGATCGGCTCGACCGCCGACGGCTGGACGCGGCGCTGCGTCGCGCTGGCTCAGGCGTCGTTCGGAGCGTGGAGGAGGCCGTAGACGATGCTCTCCTCGAGGGCCCGCCACGATGCCTCGATGATGTTGGCGCTGACGCCGATCGTGGTCCAGTCGCGCTCGCCGTCGGTCGCCGACAGCAGAACCCGGGTCACCGCCCCGGTCGCTTGACCACCGTCGAGGATCCGCACCTTGTAGTCGGTGAGGTGCACGTGCGCGAGATGGGGGTACGCGCGCTGCACCGCACGTCGGAGGGCGGTGTCGATGGCGTTGACCGGACCGTTGCCCTCCGACGTGAAGACATGACGCTCGTCGCCGACCCACACCTTCACGGTCGCCTCGGTGTTGAACTCGCCGCTGGCCATCTCGTCGGTGATGACGCGCATCGACTCGACGCGGAAGAAGTCCTGCTCCCATCCGGCGGTCCGCCGCATCAAGAGCTCGAGCGACGCGTCGGCGGCTTCGAAGTGATAGCCCTCGTGTTCGAGCCGCTTCAGGTCGTCGATGACCTGGTTGACGGCCGGACCGTCGAGATCGAGGCCGAGGTCGTCGGCCTTCATCTGGATGGTCGCCCGGCCGGCCATCTCGGAGACGACGAAGCGGGTGTCGTTGCCGACGAGCAGCGGGTCGACGTGCTCGTAGGCGTCCTTGGCGCGAGCGATCGCACTGACGTGCAGCCCCGCCTTGTGGGCGAACGCCGACGACCCCACGTACGGCGCCTGCGGGTCGACCGCTCGGTTGAGGGTCTCAGCGATCCGGTGCGAGACCACCGTCAGGTGCTCCAACCGTCCCTCGGGCAGGCAGACGTAGTCCTGCTTCAACTGCAGGTTCGGGATGATCGACGTGAGGTTGGCGTTGCCGGTTCGCTCGCCGAGGCCGTTCAGCGTGCCCTGCACGTGTCGCGCCCCGCCGCGCACGGCGGCCATCGAGTTCGCCACCGCGCAGCCGGTGTCGTCGTGGCAGTGGATGCCGATCGTGGCGTCGGCGCCGACGTGGGCGTGCACCTTCGCCACGATCTCCTCGATCTCGTGGGGAAGCGAGCCACCATTGGTGTCGCACAGCACGACGTGGGTGGCACCCTTCAGCACGGCCGCCTCGAGCGCCCGGAAGGAGAACTCCGGATGCTCCTTGAAGCCGTCGAAGAAGTGCTCCATGTCGACGAGCACCTGCCGCCCGTGGCCATGCAGGAACTCGACGGAGTCGGCGATCATCGCCGCTCCTTCGTCGAGGCTGGTCTTGAGCGCCTCGGTCACGTGATAGTCCGAGCTCTTGGCGACGATGCACACCGCGGAGGTGCCGGCGTCGAGCAGGTGCTGCAACGTCTGGTCCTCGTCGACCTTGCCGCGAGGGCGCCGTGTCGACCCGAACGCGACGAACGTCGAGGTCGTGAGCTCGAGTTCGGACGCCGCGCGGGCGAAGAACTCGACGTCCTTGGGGTTGGCGCCCGGCCAGCCGCCCTCGATGTACTGCACGCCGAGGTGGTCGAGCTGCTCGGCGATCTGGAGCTTGTCGTCGACCGTCGCCGAGACGCCCTCGACCTGGAGGCCGTCTCGGAGGGTGGTGTCGAAGATCTCGACGTGGGTCGTCATGGTGCGTCTCGATTCGGGCAACAAAAAAGCCGCCCGGCGGGCGGCGATTCGAGCACGTGAGGTGTCACGTGCTCTACGGAATGATGATGATGGCGGTTGCGGAGCACATCGCCCTCCATTCTGCTCCGCAGGGCTGCGAACGTCAACGTCGGCATGGGCTCGAACGACGAACTGGGGGTACCGCGGGCCCCGAAGTTGGGGACAACTTGTGCACGACGTTGTGAACGAGAGGTGGACGACCGCAGAAATCCTGGGGATCTCGAAGAAGTTCAGTGGATAACCCTGGGGATTCGAAAATACCTCTTGACCTGGTGTTTCTCGGGCGCGATGGTATCTCCCGTACCGGAGAGCGCACGCAAACCGGGGCCGAGAGACCGAGTCTGTCGAACGAAGCCTTCGGGTGGACCGAGACGGAAAACGGGCCCGGCTCACGAGGCGAGAGCGGCTCCGGACGGGGCGAGAAGCCACAAGCTTCGAGGCAACCGAGCCGCCGGGCAACCGGGGGTGACGAGCCGAGGAGTGACCGGGCACGAGCCGCGAGAGCACCCCAACTGCTCTCGGGGTCACGGTCCGGCGACGTCCAACGATGGGTCGGGCAACCGGGTCAGCGTGAACGGCGTCGAGAGGTGACGGGCCGGGCAACCGGAGACCGAGCCTCGAACTCCGGCGACGGAGGTCGGGTGACCGGCCGAAGGAGTCGGGGCGGCACCGTTGTCGGGCAACCGACGGGGCGTCGAGAGGTGACGGGCCGGGCAACCGGAGACCGAGCCTCGAACTCCGGCGACGGAGGTCGGGTGACCGGCCGAAGGAGTCGGGGCGGCTGCTGCCGCCGGGCAACCGGTGGGGGTGGTCGAAGGCAGCAGGGCCGGGCAACCGGTCGACTGGCCGGAAAAGGGCATCGCCCGCCACGCCTTACGAGGCGCGACGGGCGATGTGATTGATCGAGACGCAGGTTAACGCCCGAAGATCGATCAGTGGTGGATCGCTCCACCTTTTGGGTAGCCCCGGGTGGGTGCGCCGGCGCAAGCTGGCCGCACCGCCCGGGGCCGCTCTCTTTTTCGCCCCTCCGTTGCGTGCCCTCCGAGGCGAGGTCCTCCGTCGCCGAGGTCGGTGCGCCGAGGCGTGAGTCGGTCGCTTGACTAGATTCGCCGACGTGTCGGATCAGTACGGCGTGGCCCGGGCCGCGAACCGGGTCGAGCGCTCGTTCGCGTTCGTCGACCTATCGGGCTTCACGGCGTTCACCGACAGCGAGGGCGACGATCGCGCCGTGGAGATCCTCGCGGCGTTCCGCACCCTCGTCCGCGACGTCGCGTCGGCCCACGCGGTCAGGGTCGCGAAGTGGCTCGGTGACGGGGCGATGCTCGTCGGCGTCGAGAGCGAGCCGCTGATCGAGGCGATCGTCGATCTCGAGCATCGCATCGACGACATCGGCTCGCCGCTCCCGCTGCGGGCCGGGATCGCCGCCGGGAGGGTCATCCTCTTCGAGGGTGACGACTACATCGGCCGGCCGGTCAACCTCGCTTCGAGGCTGTGCGATCTCGCCGACCCGCACGAGGTGCTCGCAGAGCGCATCGCCGTCTCGCCGCTGCTCGTCAACACTGCGGTGGAGCCGGTCGGCAGGCACGAGATCGCCGGGATGCTCGAGCCCGTCGACGTCGTGCGTCTGACGTCCTCCGCTGCGGCCGCGGCCCGTGCCGAGACCTCGGCGGCGCCTCCCGAGATCCGATGACGAGGATGGCCGGTCGGCCCGATGACGAGTCGACCGCCGCGGCCACGGCGATCTCGGCGACCGCGATCTCGGCGACCGCGATCTCGGCGACCGCGATCTCGGCGACGGCGTTCTCGGCTCCGAGGCGTGACGTGGGCGATCGGGCCCGCAACGAATTGCCGGCGCCTGTCGATCGGCGGCGAACCCGTTCGTCTCCGTGTTGTGACCACTCCGTGATGTCACCACCACCCGAGGAGGAACACCGTGAAGTACATGCTGCTGATCTACAGCGACCCGTCGGTCGAGCTCAGCGAGGCCGAGACCAACGAGATGATGACCGACTACTTCGCCTTCACCCAGCGAATCGTCGAGTCGGGCGAGATGGTGTCGGGCGAGCCGCTGCAGGAGAAGGAGACCGCCTCGACGGTGCGGATCCGCGAGGGTGCCACGGCTGTGACCGATGGCCCCTTCGCCGAGACGAAGGAGGTGCTCGGCGGCTTCTACATGGTCGATGTCGACTCGGTCGAGCGGGCCCAGGAGCTCGCCGCACAGATCCCCACGGCGAAGTGGGGGTCGATCGAGGTGCGCCCGCTGATGGAGATCCCCGAGGAGCAGCGGGCTGACGACCCCGCCTGAGCACATCCGCCCGGCCGACCGCGATCGGGCCCGCTTCGAGGACACCGTTCGCGAGCACTCGGGTCGCATCCTCGCGGCGTTGATCGGGCGGTACCGTGACTTCGGGCTCGCCGAGGATTCGCTGCAGGATGCGTGGTTGCTGGCGGCCGAGCGATGGCCGGTCGACGGCTGGCCGCGGGATCCTGCCGCGTGGGTCTACACGGCGGCGTCGCGGCGCGCCATCGATCATCTGCGTCGCGAGAGCAGCCGCCAGGCCCGCCACGAGCGGGCCGATGCCGATGACCGCGGTCGCGAGCTCGACGAGCTCGAGCGCCGGGAAGAGCGATGGCACAGCGGCATCGACGACGATCGGCTGCGGCTGATCTTCACCTGCTGTCATCCGGCCCTCGGCCTCGAGGGCCGGATCGCGCTCACCCTGCGCAGCGTCGCCTGGCTGACCACCGACGAGATCGCAGCGGCGTTCGGGGTGCCGACCGCGACGATGGCGCAGCGCATCGTGCGCGCGAAGAACAAGATCAAGAGCGCGGGCATCCCGTACCGGGTCCCGCTGGGCCACGAGCTGCCTGACCGGCTCGACGGCGTGCTCGGCGTGGTCTATCTCGTGTTCAACGAGGCCTACCTGTCGGCGCGCGCGGCCGAGCCGCTGCGCGTCGACCTCGCCGAGGAGGCGATCCGATTGGGGCGTCAACTGGTCGAGCTGATGCCGGACGAGCCGGAGGTGCTGGGTTTGCTCGCCTTGATGCTCGTGCACCATGCGCGGTCCGCTGCCCGCTTCGACCGAGCCGGTGACCTCGTCCTGCTCGAACACCAGGATCGGTCGCAGTGGGACGCCGAGCTGATCGCCGAGGGCTCGACGCTCGTCGAGCGTGCGCTCCGACGCCGGACGATCGGCAGCTACCAGCTCCAGGCGGCGATCGCCGCGCTGCACAGCCAGGCGCCGTCGTTCGAGGCGACCGACTGGGCGCAGATCGAGCAGCTCTACGGCGTGCTCGCTCGCGTCGACCCGAGCCCGGTGGTTGCGCTCAACCGCGCCGTGGCGATCGGGTTCGCCGACGGTGCCGAGGCCGGACTGACGGCGCTCGACGCAGTGGACGACGACCTCCCGCAGGCCCATCTGCTGGCCTCGGCGCGGGCCGAGTTCCTGTTGCGGGCGGGTCGCCGCGACGAGGCGAGCGCCCAGTTCCGGCTGGCGCTCGAGCTCGTCGGCTCGGATGCGGAGCGACGTCATCTCGAGCGGCGCCTGGCGTCGGTCTGAGCGCGTCTCGGCGACTTGTCGCCCACCGGCGCCGCGCGCCTAGTGTGCAGGGTGTTCACGCTGTGGTCAGCCTGCGGCCAGGTGCCGTGCACGTTGGGGGGCGACGATGCAGCACATGCGAACCCGGACAAGCAGCAAGGAGCCATTCATGCGTTATCGACTGCGGAAGAACGTCGTTCCTGCACTGGCGGCCACGCTCGTCGCCCCACTGGTCGCCCTCGCGGCGCCGGCGGTGGTCTCGACGTCGGTGGTCTCGGCGGCGCCCTCGGCGGTGGCGTTCGACATGGTGAACAGTGGTTCGCAGAATTTGGTGTCGTTCACGAACAATGCGCCGGCGTTCTCGTCGGGGGGTGATGGGTTCGGCAAGTTCCAGCGTGGTGTGTCGGCGTCGATTCCGTTT
>NZ_JASJCS010000113.1 GCF_030065885.1 Ilumatobacter sp.
CGGTCGGCGTCGGCGGTTCGATCGGCCCGTGGCTGGCGGTGGGGTTCGCCGCCGACGACGACGGCCGGATCCCGTTCTCGAACGGTGCGCTGACGTTCGTCGAGGGTGGCTCGGGTCTGCTCGGGCTCGGCGTCGACGGTCTGGCCGACGGGTCGGTGGATGTCGAGGGCATCGCCGTGGTCGGCGTCGACGTCGTGGCGCCGATCGACCACCCGAACGGCGCGTTCGAGCTCGACCACCTCGTGATCATGACCGACTCGCTCGAGCGCACCTCGGGCGCGGTGGAGGAGGCGCTCGGACTCGAGCAGCGCCGGGTCCGCGAAGCCGGCGACGTGCGCCAGGCGTTCCACCGGTTCCCGGATCGAGGTTGCATCGTCGAGATCGTCGAGCGCTCCGACGTCACCCGGGTCGGGTTGTGGGGTCTGGTCGTCAACGTGGTCGATCTCGACGCCGCGGTGGCGGGCCACGGCCCCGACGTGATCGGCGCCCCGAAGGCCGCCGTGCAGCCGGGGCGGCGCATCGCCACGTTCCGTTCCGGCGCCGGGCTGGGCGTGCCGACCGCGCTGATGTCGACCTGAGCCCGGTTCAGTCGAAGTCGGTCGGCTCACCATCGTCGTCGCGGCGGCCGGTGAGGTACGCCTGGCCCTCGTCGCAGTCGGCGGCGAGCGGGCACCAGCGGCACGACGTGCCGGGCCGCTTCACCGGCTCGCGCCCCTCGACGCGCAGCTCGATCTCGGCGTTGACGGCGTCGAGCATGCGCCTCGACGCGGACAGCAGCAGGCGCTCGGTGACGTCCTCGACGACCGGCTCGCCGGCGTCGAGGTAGAACGACGCGAGCTTGCGGGGAGGGATCTGGGTCCGCAGCGTCTCGACCAGGGCGTAGAACCGGAGGTCCTCCCGGTGCCTCGGGGCGACCCAGCCGGTCTTCAGGTCGACGATGACCTTGCGGCTCTCGGCGCCGGCCGGCCGGCCGAGCGTGAGGTCGACCTTGCCCGACAGCACGATCGGGCCGTCGATCGGCCAGCGCACGCTCGACTCGGTCGTGGGCGCCGCCCGCTTGTCGAGCGGCGGGAAGCACTCCTGGAACTTGATCAGCTTGTCGACGGCGACGCCGCGCAGGTCGGCCAGGTCCGCCTCGGACAGGCCGGCGATCCAGTCGCCGAGGCTGGTGTCGTCGTCGGCGAGCCGGGCGATCGCCTCGTCGACCACGTCAGCGGGCACGGGGTCGCCGCGCCAGTTGATCAGCAGCTGGATCGCCCGGTGAGCGACCTGCCCGCCGGCGACGGCCGGCGACCAGGTGAAGGCGTCGTCGTGGAGATGCTGCACCTCGCATCCGAGCACGCTCGCGAGTCGGTGCTTGCTCACGAACAGCTGCTCGTCGCCGAGCCGGTCGTGGAAGTCGTCGAACGCCTCCTCGACGTCACGGCGCAGCGTGGCGACGAACGACGGGTCGAACACGACCGGGTCGGGACTGCGGCGCAGCAGCCCGAGCGTCTTGCGCTGCAGCGGGGACAGGTCGTCGGGCGCGGCGTCGGCCATCGCCGGCGACACTACCGAGGCGGTGTGACCCCCATTCGGAACGCGTGAGGTTGTTGCGCACTATGGGCGCAACAACCTCACGCGTTCGGGCGGGGGCAACGTTGTGACAGCCCGCTGTCAGAGTCGGGGTATGACATCCCCCTCGGCTGCGAGCACCGTCGACTTCGCAGCGGCCGCGCGCATGCTCACGCGCGAGGCGCGGCGTCGCGGGCTCGTCGGGCCGAGCTTCCGGTGTCCGCCGCGGCTGGTCGGGGTCGACCGCACCATCCGGCGCCGTCCCGAGGGCGCCATCGTGTCGGTGCGGCTGCGAGGGCGCCCCTGGCCCGCCGTGCTCGCCGACATGATCGAGGGCGTGGTCGTCGCGAACGGTCTCACCGCACCGCACGCCGATCGGCTGCGCAGCGAGCTCTGGTCGTCGGCCGGCGTCGGCGTCGGCGCCGCTCCGGGGCCCGACATGCCGCAGGTGGCCTGAGTGCCGCCGTCCGTCAGCGGCCGTCCGTCAGCGGTCGTCGATCAGCCATCGTCGGGCCACAGCAGCGTGTCGGGGTGGAACTGGCTCCATGCGAACCAGAACGCCTCGTGGGCGGCGACCTCCGACCCGTCGACCAGTGCCACGAAGCCGCCGCCGTCGCGGCCGAGCCCCACGCCGTTCAGCTCCACGGGCTGACCGGCCGCCAGGGCAACCCGAGCCTCGGCCACGTCGAACGCGACAGGCGTGCCGTCGTCGAGCACGACGCCGAGCACCGGGTCCTGCACGCCGAGGCGAGGGTCGACGTCGCCGACCGGGAAGATCGGCCCGTCGTCGTCGCGGCCGCGCAGCGGGTCGTCGTCGTACTCGCGACCGATGCCGCCGTCCTCGGCCACGATCGTCGTGTCGGGATGTGCCGCCTTCCACTCGCCCCAGGTGCTCACCGTCACGGTGTTCTGGTCGAGCACGACACCGGCGTCGAGCAGCGGCCCGCTGACCGCCTCGCCGGTGAACGTGTCGAACGCCGAGAACGTGTTGAGGTCGTACATCACCTTGTTCGACCGGCTGAGCAGGCCCGACGTGCGCAGCACGGGCGTCTCGACGCCGTCGGGCACCTGGTCGGTGTAGAACGCCTGCGCCGAGCCGCAGAGCGTGCAGTAGGGGATGCCGAAGCGGCGCCCGCCGATCGTGATGTTGACCATCTCGTGCACCTGCATCATGTTCTGCGGGAAGGCGACCGCCTCGTCGCCCTCGGTCACGCCGAACACGACACGGTCGTCGTCGTACCAGTCGCCCTCCGCGGCCGGAACGAGCTCGGGGTCGTCGAGCGAGGGGATGCAGCCCGGGATCTCGCACGGGTTGGGGTCGCCGAGCGGGCGGTCGTCGATGAACACGCCGCCCCAGCTGAGCCAGCGCCAGTCGATGGTGGCGTCGGGGTCCTCGAAGAACGGTGCCCACGCGTCCTCGACGAGCGTGAACAGCTCGCCCTTCAGCCGTTGGTACTCGGGCGGCGGGGGAGTGTCCCAGGCGATGAGGCGGTCGGTCACCGAGTTCCACGGTGACCGTTCCTCGGCGATCTCGTCGGAGATGTCGACGCCGGTCAGCGTGGTGAAGCCGTCGACGAGCGTGTCCTGCGCGTCGCCGGGGCGGACGAATCGCATGAGGTCGCTGATCAACCACGCGTGCCGTGCGTCGCCGGCGTCGATGAACGGCTGGTACTCGGCGGCACCGACGAAGCCGCCCCGGATCAGCGCCAGGAGCAGGTCGAACTGCTCGGTCGCCGCGTCGTTCGGCCCGTCGGGCGCGTCCGGTGCTGTCGCGAACGACCGGCCCTCGGCGACGATGGATGCGGCCCCGTCGCCGGCCTCGACAGCCGCCTCGTCGCCGTCGCCTGCGCATGCCGAGAGGAGGAGTGCGGCGGCGATCGGGAGCGCAGCGGCCTTCATGCGGTCCGAGCGTACGGAGGTGGTTCATCGCCGATCCGGCGTCGGCGACGAGTTCACGTATCGTTTCGAAAGTGCGTGACCGGAGCCAGGGCTAGCGTGAGCCGCAGGCCCGGGTGGTGGAATTGGCAGACACGGGGGGCTTAAACCCCCCTAGATCGCAAGATCTGTGTGGGTTCGAATCCCACCCCGGGCACGACGATGATCGGGGAGTCGGCGGACTACTCCGAGCTGTCGAGGCCTTCGGGTGGCGGTTCGGGGCCGTAGCCGAGGTCACCGCGCCAGAGGTCGGCGAGTCGTTGCGGGTTCGTGGTCTGGAAGACGAGCCGGAGTCGTCGGTTCATGTCGCCTTCCCTTCGGTCGAGGTCTGCGCGCGGCGTGCTCGGTAGGCACGGGTCTTGGAACGGTTGCCGCACCGGCGCATCGCGCACCAGCGTCGAGCGCCCGGTGGCGAGGAGTCGACGAAGACGAGCTCACAGTTCGGGTTGGCGCACTCGCGCACTCGACGACCGTGTTCGCCGCTCAGCGCATCGATGGCATCGCGAGCGATCGTCGAGAGCGCGGCGACGGGACGAATCGGTTCCTGCCATCGGCTCGCCATCGTCAACGGGTCGAGTCGTGGAACGAGCGGATCGCGTTCGGCTGCCGCGTTGAGGACGGCGACCGCATCGCTGCTCGGCGTGCGGTCGATGGTCCGATCGCGAATGATCGTGAAGATCGCTTCGCGCAGCGCAACGGCGGCGTCGAAGTCGCCGTCGACCGTGTGAACGGGGTGCTCGGCATCGAGTGAGCCCGAGAGCCAGGCCTCCAGGTCCTCTGGGTGGTGCAGCTGCTCGAAGCTGGATCGGATCGGCGTCTGTCCACCTGTCGTCAAGAACCGGAGGGCGAGGGAATCGACGGCTGCCATGCGACACCACTATAGTGGTGTCGTAGGAGAGGGGAGAGTCAGATGGATGGATGGACGTGTGCGTCGTGCGGCCGACGCTTCCGGCGACGCAACCAAGGCCACACCTGTAGCAGGGTCGGCATCGACGACGTCTTCGGTGGCGCGAGCCAGCTGTCGCTCGAACTGTTCGATCGATTTCGTGCTCTCGTCGACGAGATCGGCCCGAACGAGCTGTCGATCACCAAGTCGGGCGTCGGCTTCCGAGGAACCCATCGCGTCTTCGCGGCAGTGCGACCCACGAAGGCCGGGCTCGGCGGCTTCCTGGATCTCACCGACGTCGTCGACGACGAGCGCTTCTCGAACGTCGAGCCCTACACGAAGCGGCTGTTCATCCACAAGCTCCGCCTGAACTCACCCGATCAACTCGACGTCGACTTCCGCGGCTGGGTCAGGGACGCGTACGACGTCGGTGCCGGACGACACCTCGAACGAGATCCCTCCTAGCGACAACGCGCGGACCGCTTGCTCGTGCGCAGCGGCCAGGCATCCGCGCCGCTCCTGTTCGGCACGCACGACAGCGGCCACCCCGTTCGCACTCTGCGGCCCCTGGATGTCGTCAACGGCGCGTTCCTGGTGTCGACGAACGCACGGCTGCAGGCCGCCTGCGATCATCCGTGCGGCGGCGCGCTTCAGGTGAGCCGCATCGACGCAGCCTGATCGATGAGCGATTGGGGAACGTGCATGCCGGGGGTCAGCACCGCGCGGGTCGTCGGGTCGACGCGGGCAGTGACTCCGGACGAAGCGAACGTGATCGACACCGTCCCGTCGATCTCCAACACGAGCCGGTGCGTGAGCTGGCCGAAGCAGTCGATCAGCTCTTCGGTCACGAGGGGGATTCCGAATCGTTCGGTCATGGTTGGCTCCGGGTGAGGTTGGTGACTGCAAGGGGTGGCTCGACCGCTGCGAACGCGTCGCGGTCGAGATCGGTGCCCGTCAGTGCTCGACAGATCCTGCGGGCCGCCATGCGGGCGCTCCAGAGGTTGCCGGCGGCGGGCCGAGCTCGATCGTTGCGAGGCGTCCGGTCACGAACAGATTGGTGTCCACGACGCGCAGGCTGTGGTCGACCACGGGGACGCCGTCGACGTGCTGGTCGACGAGGCCGGCCAGTGCGCCGTCGACGCGGACGTCGGGCCGGGTGCCGGTGGCAGGCCAGCAGCGGTGTGCCTCGATGGTGCGGCCGCCGACGTGGAGTTCGAGCCGGCGTCGGTGGTCGTCGAGCCGTTCGACGGCACCGACGAGGTGCGTCACACTGCCGGCCTCGATCTCGGAGTGCAGCCGGCGACACATCCAGCTCGGCATGCTGCCTCCTCCTCGGGCGGTGCGGGCGGCTTCGAGCCGTCGATGCGGGCTGGAGAGTCTCGAGAAGCCGTCGAGGCTGCGTGGTCCGAGCCATCCGGGCTCGACGTCGAAGTTCCGTTGGACGACCGGTCGGCGGGTCACGAGGGTCACCGTCGCCTGCCGGTCGGCGGCAGCGACGGCGAGGTGCCCTGCTGTGAGACCGCCGCCGATGACCGTCACCCGCTCGCCGGCGAGGGAGTCCACCTCGCGGAGATCGATGCGGTTGCCGAGCAGTCGCTCCGTGGTCGAGGCCTGGCGATGGTGGTGATCGGGGTTGCCATAGCTACCACACTACGAGAACCGTTCTCAGTCTTGCTACGCTCTCGCTCTGCGTCGCGCAGATGTCAGCTCGCACGCTGTCGCTGCCGTCGACGAACCGGCCGAGGTGATCATGATCTTCGATCGTGACGGGCACCGAGCCCAACCCACGACGAAGGGCGGCTCGACCTGAGACGGTGCAGCGAGGCGCAAACGAGCGGGCCACCACTCGCACGACACGAAACGCCCGGGCAGACGATTGCGGCGATGCCGGCGACCGTGGCCTTCCCGATGAGCTGGGGCTGAGCCGGGAGTAGCCTCGCCGATGGACGTCCGCCGACGCGTCGGCACATCGAACGACCAGCGAGGAGGAACCACATGATCACCGAGTCAGAGTTGGCTGCGGCGCGTGAGGCTTGGGGTGCCGGGCTGATTGCGATCGCGAAGGCCTACGAAGCCGACGGGATCGATGCGGCTCGAGAGGTCGCCTCCCGTGTCCTCGACGAGGCCTACGGGTACGAACTGGGGCCGGTGCTGTTCAAGCCGACCATGGCGAGTGGTGACCAGACGTTCCGCCCGACCAGGGCGGGAGCGCTGTCGTACTTCGTCGGCCACGACCCCGACTTCCCGCTCGACGGGGGCTTCGGGCTCAAGGGGTGGCGGGACGTCCGGTCGGAGACCGCGGCGACGTTCATCGATGGCGATGTCGCCATGTGGATGGGGTGGGTGCACATGACCGATGCCGACGGCCAGGTCACCACCGCCGACAAGAGCTGGGGGTACTCGAAGGATGCCGACGGCGTGCTGCGCATCGTGCTGCACCACTCGTCGCTCCCTTACCAGCCCTGAGCAGTCGTCGGTCGCTCCGGCTACGTGTGAACACATGCGAATACATGCATGATTGTGCGGTGGACCGCGATCACGACGCCGTCGAGCGAGGCGCCGAGTTGCTCAAGGTGTTGGGCAGCCCGGTGCGCCTCGGCGTGATCCTCGCCCTCGAAGAGCACGGTGAGCAGTGCGTGCACGAGCTCACCGACCTGCTCGAGGTCAACCAACCTCTGATCTCCCAGCACCTGCGGGTACTGCGGTCGGCGAACCTCATCGTCGGCCGTCGTGAGGGCAAGGAGGTTCGGTACTCGATCGCCGACCACCACGTCACCCACATCGTTCGCGCTGCGATCAGCCATGCCGAGGAGGCCATTTCATGAGCATGACCCATGCGATCCACGAGGATCACCCGCACCGGCACGGACCGGACTGCGGTCACGCGTCGGTGGTCCACGACGACCATGTCGACTACTTCCACGAGGGTCACGTCCATCGCGAGCACGACGGGCATTGGGACGAGTGCGAGGTCACCCACGCCGAGCACGCCGACCACGGCGATCACGGGCACGGTCCCGACTGCGGCCACGAGGCCATCCAGCACGGCGACCACGTCGACTACCTGCACGACGGCCACCGCCACGCCAAGCACGGCGACCACTGGGACGAGCACTGACCTCCGCCCACCCGAGCGGACCTGCGGGACGCCGGCGGGCGCGGGCCCGTCTCATCGTCCGACGGTCACGGGGCGGTCACGTGACCGGACAGGTCGGATCGGGTCGTTCAGCGCAGACCGTGTGGACGACGTGAGCGCACGTCACCAGGTGCAACGGACGAGAGCGCACGCGACGGACCGATTCCCGCAGTCGTGAACTCCCTGTCGATCCGGCGGAGAGTGGGTTCGAGTCCCAACCCCGGGCACGTGACGGAATGTGCGCGGAGCGTCGAGCCGGCGTCTCCGGCGCTGGCCGCGAGCCTCGCGTCAGTCCGGGTCAGGCCGGTGCCGTTGCGCCGAGGATGGCCTTCGTCTCGAGGAACTCCTCGAGGCCGTGGCCGCCCCACTCGCGTCCGTTCCCGGACTGCTTGTAGCCGCCGAACGGTGCGTTGAAGTCCGGGCCGGCGCCGTTGACGTGCATGTTGCCGGTGCGGATCCGCCGAGCGATGCCGATCGCCCGTTCCGCGCTGCCCGATACGTAGCCGGCGAGACCGTAAGGCGTGTCGTTGGCGATGCGGACGGCGTCGTCGTCGTCCTCGTAGCCGATCATCACGAGCACCGGTCCGAAGATCTCCTCCTGCGCGATCCGCATGTCGTTGGTGACGTCGGCGAACAGCGTCGGCTTGACGTAGTACCCCGCGTCGAGACCGTCCGGTCGCCCGGTTCCGCCGGTGACGAGGGTGGCGCCCTCGTCGATGCCGGCCTGGATCAGCCCCTGGATCTTGTTCCACTGCGTCTCGGAGACGACCGGGCCGATCGTGGTGCCGTCGCTGTCGGGCGCACCGACCGCCACCGCGCTCATGGCCTGCTTGGCGATCTCGACCGCCTCGTCCATCCGCGAGTTCGGCACGAGCATGCGCGTCCCTGCGTTGCACGACTGGCCGGAGTTCATGCACATGCCGAACGCGTCCCGCCCGATCGCCTCGGCGAAGTCGGCGTCGTCGAGGATGATGTTCGCCGACTTGCCGCCGAGCTCCTGCGCCACGCGCTTGACCGTCGGTGCCGCGTTCTTCGCCACCTCGACACCGGCACGGGTCGAGCCGGTGAAGGACATCATGTCGATGCCCTCGTGCGACGACATGTACGAGCCGACCGTCGGGCCGTCGCCGTTGACGAGGTTGAACACGCCGGCCGGCACGCCGGCCTCGTCGAGGATCTCGGCGAACACGATCGCGTTGAGCGGCGCGACCTCGGAGGGCTTGAGCACCATCGTGCAACCGGCCGCGAGCGCAGGTGCGACCTTGCACGAGATCTGGTTGATCGGCCAGTTCCAGGGCGTGATCATCCCGACGACGCCGATCGGCTCCTTCACGATCAGCGACGTCCCCAGGCGCTCCTCGAACTCGAAGCCCTGGAGCACCGCGGCCGTCGTGGCGAAGTGCCCGAGGCCGCTCGCCGCCTGCGCCGCCTTGGCGAGTCCGAGCGGCGCCCCCATCTCGGCGCTGATCGTGCCCGCCAGGTCATCGGCCCGGGCGCCGAGCAACTCGGTGATCTTGTTGAGCAGTGCGAGCCGCTCGTCGACCGACGTCTGCGACCACGTCCGGAACGCCCGCTGGGCGGCGGCGACCGCGGCGTCGACGTCGGCGTGACCGCCGAGCGCGATCGTCCCGATCGGCTGTTCGGTCGCCGGGTTGATCACGTCGAGCGTGTCGTCGGTGGACGGCTCGACCCAGGCGCCGTCGATGTAGAACTTGGTGGCGTTGTCACTGACCTGCATGACGACGATGCTACGTGCGCCGAAGGGCCGCACACGAGGCCGGTCCGTCGCCCGAGGTACCCGAGGTGGCCGTCGTGCGAGCCGCAGGAGTCGCCGGCTGCCGCACGAGGTGCGGCATCGGGGCGCAACGAACGAATCGGACGGTCTCAGTCGAGCAGATCGCCGGGCTGCGGCGGGTAGGCGCTGACCAGCGGCACGAACTCGTCGGACGAGCCGCTCCACGTCAGCGTCAGCAGTTGCCCGAGGCTGCGCCGGCCGCCGAGGCCGCGGAACAGCTCGAACGGCTCGCCGGTCAGCTCGGCCCGCAGCGGGCCCCTGCCGAGCGAGAAGGTCTCGCTCGCGACCCGCACCGTCAGCACACCGACCCGGGCGTCGCGCAGCACGCCGTGCAGATGGTCGAGCAGGAAGTCGAGGGAGATCCGCAGCGCCTCGTCGTCGGAGAAGCGCGGCAGGCCGATGGCCTGGCGAACGTCTTGCTCGTGCTGCAACAGGTCGGCGACGTAGTGGCTGCCGATCTCGTAGCCGAGCAGACCGAGACCCATCTCGAACCTCGACGACTCGGCCTCCCACTCGTCGGCGAGCTCGCTCACCGACCGGTCGCGCCGATCGTCGACCTGCTTCCCGGTCCAGGCATCGGGGCCCGCGTCACCCTCGTCGAACCGACCGGCGTTGAGGTCGGCGGTGATGCCCACGACATGGGCGAGCACATCGCGCACCGTCCAGGCGGGTGTCGCCGGCACGACCGTCGCCAGCTGCGTCGCGGTGAGACTGTCGAGGAGCGCGACGAACTCGCGTCGCTTGCGGCGGTACACGGGCCCGCAGTCGATCGCTCGCTCGACGATCATCGCGACAGCATGGCACGCCGCCGCGGCCGGCCAGATGGCCGCCCGCACGGCCCGGTCTCTGCCGTATCGTCTCTGCGGTGAGAGCACTGATCGAGGCCGACCCGTGGGTCGTCGAGCAACGCGGCTTCGAGCCCGCCGATCACCGGGCGTTCGAGAGCCTCTTCAGCCTGGGCAACGGGCACTTCGGCGGGCGCGGCAACCACGAGGAGGCGTACTCGGGCGACACGCTCCAGGGCAACTACATCGGCGGCGTGTACTACCCCGACCCGACCCGGGTCGGCTGGTGGAAGAACGGCTACCCCGAGTACTTCGCGAAGATCCTCAACGCACCCGACTGGAAGGCGCTGCGCATCACGATCGACGGTGAGCAGCTCGATCTCGCCGCTGCCGAGGTCCTCGACTACCGCCGCACGCTGCGAATGCGCACCGGCGAGCTCGAACGAGCGGCGACGGTGCGGCTCCGCAACGGTCACGCCGTCGAGCTGCACGTCGAGCGCTTCGTCTCGATGACGCGCCGGCACGTCGGCGCGCTCCGATACCGGCTCACGGTCAGCGATGCGGCGACGGTCGAGATCTGCTCGCTGGTCGACGGCGACGTCGTCAACGAGGACTCGAACTACGACGAGGGCTTCTGGGACGAGGTCGAGCAGCTGGTCGACGGTGCCCGCACGACGGTCGTGGCGAGCACCAAGAAGACCGAGTTCCTCGCGGCGACCGCGGCCGAGGTCCGGCTCGGCGTCGACGGCGCCGCGATCGATCCGCCGCTCAGGCCCGAGACCAGCCCACGCGTCGCCCGAGCGACGTGCAGCGTCGATCTCGACGCCGGCCAGACCGTCGAGATCGTCAAGATCGGCGCGATCGTCACCTCGCGCGACGTCGCCGAGACCGAGGTGCCGAAGACTGCCCATGCCGAGCTCGACGAGGCACTCGCCGTCGGGTTCGACCTGCTGCAGGTCGAGCATCGCGCCGCGTGGGAGCGCAAGTGGGAGATCAGCGACGTCGTGATCGGCGGCGACCCGGCCGCGCAGCAGGGCATCCGCTTCAACATCTTCACGCTCAACTCGACCTTCACGGGTGACGATCCCGACCTCAACATCGGGCCGAAGGGCTTCACCGGTGAGAAGTACGGCGGCGTTACCTACTGGGACACCGAGGCGTTCTGCTTCCCGTTCTACCTCGCGTCGTCCGAGCACGAGGTGGCGAAGAACCTCCTCCGGTACCGGTACCGCCACCTCGGCAAGGCGGTCGAGAACGCCGCCAAGCTCGGCTTCGGCGACGGCGCCGCGCTCTTCCCGATGGTCACCATCAACGGCGAGGAGTGCCACAACGAGTGGGAGATCACGTTCGAGGAGATCCACCGCAACGGCGCGATCGCGTTCGCGATCTTCAACTACATCCGCTACACCGGCGACGACGACTACCTCCTCGAGGGCGGGCTGGAGGTGCTCGTCGCGATCTCACGCTTCTGGTCGCAGCGGGTGTCCTGGAGCGAGCCGAGGCAGGCCTGGGTGATGCTCGGCGTCACCGGCCCCAACGAGTACGAGAACAACGTCGACAACAACTGGTACACGAACCTGATCGCGCAGTGGACGTTGCGGTACACGCTCGACGCGATCGACGACGCGCGAACCCTCGACGCCACTCGCACGCGCGACGTCCTCGAGTCGATCGGCTTCGACGAGTCGACCGAGCCGGCCCGCTGGCGCGAGGTCGCCGACCACCTGCACCTGCCCCACGACGACGACCGCGGCGTGTTCCTGCAGCAGGACAACTACCTCGAGAAGGAGCAGGTCACCGTCGACGACCTCGATCCCGACCAGCGGCCGATCAACCAGCACTGGTCGTGGGACCGGATCCTGCGATCGCCGTACATCAAGCAGGCCGACGTGTTGCAGGGCCTCTGGACGTTCGAGGACCGGTTCGACCTCGACACGCTGCGCCGCAACTTCGACTACTACGAGCCGAGGACCGTGCACGAGTCCTCGCTGTCGCCGTCGGTCCACGCCGTCCTCGCCGTCCGCCTGGGGCGGCTCGAGAAGGCCCACGAGCTGATGCTCCGCACCGCCCGCCTCGACCTCGACGACTACAACCACGAGGTCGACGAGGGCTGCCACGTCACGTCGATGGCCGGCACCTGGATCGCAGCCGTGCACGGCTTCGGCGGGCTCGCCGTCGTCGACGGCGAGCTGTGCATCGACCCCGTGCTCGCCCCCGGATGGGACGAGCTCGGCTTCCAGGTCCAGTTCCGCGGCGCCTGGATCTCGGTGACGTGCCGGCCGGGGTCGGTGACGATCGAGAACCGGTCGGATCAGCCGGTCGCGATGCGCGTCGCAGGCCGCACCGTCGACATCGACCACCTCGCGACGGTCGAGATCGCCACCGACTCGCGTCCCTGACGGCGGTGCGATCTGCGTAAGATCGCAAGTACGGATGTTCTCATGACCGGACCAAGGAGGAGGTCGCATGTCGGTGCAGCCGCTTGACCGCCACAGTCCGATGCCGCTCTGGGCTCAGCTCGAAGCCGAGCTGAAGCGGCGCCTCGACGCAGGCGACTTCGACGACGGCGCCTTCCCGACCGATCTCGAGCTGACCGAGGACTACGAGGTGAGCCGGCACACGGTGCGCGAGGCGATCCGCCACCTCAACCGCACCGGCCTGTTGCGACGCGAGCGGGGTCGGGGCACCGTCATCAACCGCTCGGAGTTCGAGCAGTCGCTCGGCGCTCTGTACAGCCTGTTCGAGTCGGTGGAGTCGCGCGGGGTCGAGCAGACGAGCGAGGTGCTCGAGCTCGCCGTGGTGCGCGAGCCCACCGCAGCGGAACACCTCGAGCTGCCCCCCGACAGCGATCTCGTGCTCGTCGCACGTCTGCGCATGGCCGGCGGCGAGCCGCTGGCGATCGACCGTGCCTGGTTGCCGTACGACGTCGCCGCACCGCTGCTCGACGTCGACTGGACCCGGACCGCGCTCTACGACGAACTCCGCCGGGCGGGCGCACCCGTGCCGAACCTCGGGTGGGAACGGCTCACGCCCGTCGTTCCCAGCGCGGCCGACCGTCGCCTGCTCGATCTCGACCGCGGCGAGGCGGCGTTCTCGCTCGAGCGCCGCGGGTGCCGAGACGGTCTGCCGATCGAGTGGCGCACGACGCTGATCCGCGGCGATCGCTACCGGTTCGTCGCCGACTGGTCGGCCGGGTCGCTCAACCCGCTCCGGCCTGACGTCGCGGACGCCTGACGGCGTCCGTCTGCGGATTCCTGGCGGAATCCGCCTGCTGATCGAGCCGCGCTGGCTCGCAGCCCGAGTCTGCGACGCCCTGACGGCGTCCGTCCGCGGGTTCCTGGCGGAATCCGCCTGCTCGGGTCGCGCCGGAAGCGACCGATGGGACTTTGGTCCCTAGTGGCTCGTTGTAAATGTACGGATAATCGGACGAATCCAACCGTGGGCGGAGCACTCCGTCGTCAGAGTCCGAGGGGACCGTCATGAAGCTCCAGCAGTATCAACTCCCGTGTCTGTCGCTGTCGTCGTACCTGATCGGCGACGAGTCCAGCGGACGAGCGGTGGTCGTCGACCCGCAGCGCGACATCGGGCAGTACCTCGCGGACGCGGCCGAACACTCGCTCGAGATCACCCACGTGCTCCTCACCCACTTCCACGCCGACTACGTGTCGGGCCACCTCGAGCTGGCCGAGGCGACCGGCGCCGAGATCTGCCTCAGCGCCGTCGCCGAGGCGGAGTTCCCGATCACCCATCTCGCCGACGGCGACCGGATCGAGCTCGGCGACGTGGTCATCCAGACCTGGCAGACGCCCGGCCACACGCCCGAGTCGGCGACGTTCCTCGTGTTCGAGCACGCCGGCGACGACGTGCCCGCCGCGATCCTGACCGGCGACACGCTGTTCGTGAACGACGTCGGCCGTCCGGACCTGCTCGGTGCGATCGGGTTCACGGCCGAGCAGCTCGGCGCGCAGCTGTACGACTCGGTGCACCGCCTCCTGTCGCTACCCGACGAGGTGCTGGTGTACCCCGGTCATGGCGCGGGCAGCGCCTGCGGCAAGGCGCTCGGCAGCGACCCGTTCACCACGGTCGGCGAGCAGCGGACCGAGAACTACGCGCTGCAGCCGATGAGCAAGGAGGACTTCGTCGCCCTCGTGACCGAGGGGCAGCCGGCCGCGCCGTCGTACTTCCTGCACGATGCGATCACGAACCGGCAGCAACACGAGGTGTTCGACGAGGCCGGGCCGTTCGAACCGATCGGATTCGAGGGCGCCGTCGCCGCGCTCGACGACGGGTCCGTGATCGTCGACACCCGCGACCCCGTCGAGTTCGCCCTGGGCCACATCCGTGGTTCGGTCAACGTGCCACTCGACGGTCGCTTCGCCGAGCAGGCGGGCATGGTGGTACCCGCCGACGCAGACGTGATCGTCGCCGGCGAGCCGGAGCGCGAGCGCGAGGCCCGCACCCGACTGGGCCGGATCGGGTTCGATCGTGCGTCCCGGTACATCGCCGACTACGCGGTGCAGCTCGTCGAGCACCCGGACCTCGTCGGCGTCTCGCGGCGGTTGGTCGCCAGCGATGTCGCCGGCCTCGATCTGGCCGACGTGCAGCTGCTCGACGTCCGCAACCCCGGCGAGACGGCCGCCGGTGTGATCCCCGGAGCGATCGAGATCCCGCTCGGGGCGCTCCCGCAGCGACGCGACGAGCTCGACGACGGGCGACCGGTGGTCGCGTACTGCGCCTCCGGTCAACGGAGCTCGGTCGCGGCCAGCTGGCTCCGCCGGGAGGGGTTCGACGACGTCGCCGACGTGATCGGCGGCTACCAGGCCTGGGAGCTGCTCGGGGCCTCGATGTCCTGACGAGCCCAGGGCGTTCGACGAACGTGCAACCCCGGGACGTGACCGGGGCTTGACCATTCATCCAAATATCCGTACATTTGTCCATCGAGGGGACGCGCCCGAGGGCGCACGAAGGGGAAGACACCATGCCCAACACCGCACACCATCGCGTCGTGATCGTCGGTGGCGGCGCCGCCGGGATCTCGGTCGCCGCACGGCTCCGCCGGAAGATCGACGACATCGTCATCATCGAGCCGTCGGACAAGCACTGGTACCACCCGCTCTGGACGCTGGTCGGTGCCGGCCACGCGACGATCGAGCAGACCGAACGCACCGAGGCCTCAGTGATTCCCAAGGGTGTGCACTGGGTCAAGGAAGCGGCGACGGCGTTCGACCCGGACAACAACACGGTCGAGACGTCCGGTGGACAGCGCATCGAATACGACGTCCTGATCGTCTGCCCCGGCATCCAGCTCGACTGGGACCGGATCCCCGGTCTCACCGACACGATCGGCGAGAACGGCGTCTCGTGCAACTACGAGCCGCACCTCGCACCCAAGACCTGGGAGTTCATCCAGCAGACCACGTCGGGCACCGCGGTCTTCACGATGCCCAGCGACCCGATCAAGTGCGCCGGCGCTCCGCAGAAGATCGCCTATCTCGCGTGCGACCGGTGGCGTCAGGCGGGCGTCCTCGACAAGATCGACGTCCACCTCGTGCTGCCGACGCCGGGCATGTTCGGCGTCCCCGTGTTCGCCAAGGCGCTCGAGCAGGTCGCCGCCGGCTACGGCATCAACGTCCACTTCCAGTCCGAGCTCGAATCGATCGATGCGGACAAGAAGCGGGCGTTCTTCCGCTCGATGAACGACGAGCCGGGATTCGAGCTCGACTACGACATGATGCACGTCGTACCGCACCAGTCGGCGCCCGACTGGGTCAAGTCGAGTCCGCTGTCGACCGACCTGCCGACCGGCTACGTCGACGTCGACAAGCACACGATGCAGCACGTGCGCTACCCGAACGTCTTCGCGCTCGGCGACGCCGGGTCGACACCGAACTCCAAGACCGGGGCTGCGGTCCGCAAGCAGGCACCGGTCGTCACCGCCAACGCGATGAAGCAGCTCGAGGGCGGCGACCCGACCGAGCGGTACGGCGGGTACGCATCGTGCCCGCTGACGACGTCGGGCAACCGGATGCTGCTCGCGGAGTTCGACTACTCGATGGAGCCGAAGCCGTCGTTCCCGCTCATCGACACCACCAAGCCGCGCCGTGACATGTGGTACTTGAAGAAATATGGTCTGCCGTTCCTCTACTGGAACATGATGCTGAAGGGTCGCGCCTGACGACCCGGCATCTCGGAAATCGCCGCCGTCGCGAAACCTCGTTCATGAGTTGATCGTCGTCGCCGGCGATGCCAATGTGGCGCCTCGTGGCAGGCGCGTCTCGGACGGCAGGATGTGGGCGGCGTCGGTCCGGCACTCGACCCGCGGTCGGTCGTGGCGCAGCGCTTCTCGCGGCGTCGGTCGTCGTCACCACCTGCGTCCTCGTACAACCCGGTGAGCGCGCCGCGGCAGCGCCCGACGCGCAGGGCCGCGTCTGCCTGAGCGGAACGGGCGCGGCCGACCTCGGCCGGTTGTTCGACACCGAACCGGCGGGCGTCGTCGGTGCCGACTACCAGCGGGCCGTACCGCTGCCCGACGGGCGGGTGCTGTGGACGTTCCAGGACGCCGCCGTCCGGGTCGGCCCCGACGAGATCGAGATCGTGCACAACATCGGCGTGCTGCAGGACGGCGCCTGCTTCGACGTGCTGTACGGCGGGACGCGAGACGACCCGGCGTCCTGGCTGTTCTCGTCGTCGACCGCCCGGTTCGAACGATGGTTCTGGCCACTGGCTGCCGAGATCGACGTCGACGGGCGAGCCGTCGTCTTCGTCGCCGAGATGGTCGAGCGAGGCGACGAGTACCTGACGCGCACCGAGCCCGTCGGCACACGCGTCTCGGTCTTCGACCCGGCGACGTCGTCGATCGTCAGCGAGGGCGCACCGCCCGACGACAGCGCCGCGCTGTACGGCTGGTCGATCACCAGCGACGACGCATGGACGTATCTCTACGCGCACTGCTACCGGCAGTTCGGATACGACCCGTACGTGGGGGTCGCCGCATTCGATCGCTCGTGCGCCGATCGGGTCACGGTCGGCCGCGTCCCGAGGGGCGAGTTGCTGGCCGAACCGAGCTACTGGGACGGTTCGTCGTGGCAGCAAGATGCGTCGCGGGCGGCGCCGGTCTTCGACGGCGACCGCATCAACCCGGTGCAGGTCGAGTGGTCCGGGAGCTCCTTCTTCGCCGTCAACAAGGAGGGCGACTGGTGGGGCGACACGATCTACCTCTCGCGCGCCGAACGCGCGACCGGGCCGTTCGAGGTGTACGCCGAGATCCCGGCACCGGTCAAGTGCGCGGCGTGCAACTCCTTCTTCGCGACGTGGATCCCGCACGCGGCGGCCGATCGGCCGCCGAGCACCTCGGTGCTCGCGCTCTCGCACAATCGCTGGGACGGCGTCATCACCTCGCTCTACCGGCCGACGTTCCAAGAGGTGGCAGCACCCGCGTACCTCGACGCCGGTGACACGCTCCGCGTCGTGGTGCCCGACGCGGCCGGCTCCGACGCGGCGCTGCTGAACGTGGTGTCGGTGGGCGCCGAGCGCAACGGCCACCTCACCGTGTTCCCGTGCGATCGTGCCCGACCCGAGACGTCCAACGTGAACTACCTGGCCGGTCGCACCGCGGCGAACCTGGTCGTCGTCCGACCCGACGCCGAGGGCGCGGTCTGCGTGACGACCCATGCGACGACCGATGTCGTGGTCGATGCGTTGGGTGCGCTCGTCGGTGGTGGGTCGAGCATCGACGACCCGGTGCGGCTCGTCGACACCCGCATCGGCCTCGGTGCGCAGGCGGCCCGCATCGCCGCCGGCGGGCTCGTCCGCTTCGACACCGGAGCCGCGGGCTCGGCCGCCGTCTTGAACGTGACCGTGGTCGACCCGTCGTCGGCGGGCCACGTCACGGCGTTCCCGTGCGACCGCCCGCTGCCGACCGCGTCGAATGCCAACTACGGGCCCGGCGACGTCGCAGCCAACCTGGTCGTCGTGCGATCCGACGCCGGCGGCGACGTCTGCCTCAGCACGTACTCGCCGAGCCACCTCGTCGTCGACGGGACGGGTTCGCTGGGCGACGGGTTCACCGTCGCCCTCGCACCCGAGCGCGTGCTCGACACCCGGACCGCATCGGCGAGGGTCGGGGCGCGCGAGACGGTCGAGGTCGCCGTGCCCGGAGCCGACGGCAGCAGCGCCGTCGTGGTCAACCTGACCGCCGTGCTGCCGGACGCGAACGGGTTCCTGACGGTGCATCGCTGTGACCGTCCGCGGCCCGAGTCGTCGAACGTCAACTACCACTCGGGCGACGTGGTCGCGAACCTCGTCGTCGCCCGCCCCGACGACGACGGGCGGATCTGCGTCTTCAGCACCGCGGCGACCGATCTGGTCGTCGACCTCGCCGGTGCCTTCGAGTCCGGCGTCGATGTGTTCGACGACCCGATCCGCGTCGTCGACACCCGGGTCGGCGCAGACCGCTGAGTCCTTGACGGATTCCAGACGATCGGTGGGAATCGGCGACGCAGCGTGGTCGTTCACCCACGACGGGCACGGACTGTGACGAATAGCGCTGGCATCGTGCCGATCGACCTGCTTATGTAGGGCGTCGCGCAGGCGCGCAACGCCCGGATCTGCCCGGGTCGGCGGACGGAACACAGCGGAGGGCCACGCACAATGGGGGCATCGGCGACAGCACTGGCTGGACCGCGGCGGGGAATCGACATCCAGTCACCGAACTGGGCCGATCTGTGGATCCCGGCCACGCTGGTGATCGCGTTCGTGTTCGGCCTCGGCGGTGTCATCGACACGTCGCTCTCGCTGCCTTCGTTCGAACCGGCCACGTCGATCACCGACGGGAGCGCCGGATCGTCGCAGACGGTGGCACCGGGCGAGGTGCCCGACGGCCTGACCGCCGACGAGTGGGCCGACATCCAGCGCCAGATCGCCGCCCTCCAGACCGGTGGCGGCGCGGTGGCGCCGCCGGCGGTGACCGCTGCGCCGGCTCGCGTCGGTGCCGTTCCGCGCAGTCCGGCACCCGAGCTCTCGCCCGAGGTCGGGCTGACCACGTTCCTGCCGACCGGAGCGGTCGTCGCGGCGGGCGCCACCGACGTGACGTTCCGCACCGACGCGGTCGGTGACCTCGCGCTCCGCGGCGTGGCGGCCGATCGCGTGACCGGCGGCGTCGAGTACCGCCACCACGCCGCAGTGACCGAGTGGTTCCGCGACACCGGCGAGGGCCTCCAGCAGGGCTTCACACTGGCCGCCGCCGTCACCGCCGAGCCGATCACCGTGGTCGAGGTCGTCGTCTCAGCCGGGACGCCGACGTTGATCGACGAGCAGACCGTGCGGATCGATCGAGGCGCCGACCGGGCGCTCGTCTACCGCGATCTCGTGGCGTGGGACGCAACCGGGGCGTCGCTCCCGTCGTTCATGGACGTGGTCGACGGAGCCATCACGCTCAACGTCGACACCGAGGGTGCGGTGTACCCGGTCACGATCGACCCGATCATCGCCGAGGACAACGCCGTCTTCCCGTTCCCCAACGCGTCGGGCGAGCGGACCGGCTCCGCCGTCGCGATCGACGTCGACACCGTCGTCGTCGCCTCGCCGTTCGACGACGACACCGGGCGCGACGAGGGCAAGGTCGAGGTCTGGGACTACGACGGCGCGTCGGTCGGGTTCGACAGCGCCTGGTACGCGAACGTCGGCGAGCCGACCGACTACGGCTTCAGCGTCGACGTCGAGGGTGACGTGTTCGTCGTCGGCGCGCCGGGCGACGACGCCAACGGCGACGAGGCCGGTGCCGTCTACGTGTACCGGCGCGACGGGCCCGGCGGCGCATGGAGCCTGACCGACGTGCTCCACGCCTGCGACGGCACCGGGTGCGAG
>NZ_JASJCS010000014.1 GCF_030065885.1 Ilumatobacter sp.
TCGGTGATCGGCGTGTCGTCGATCAGCGCCGTCCACTCGACGAGCGCCTCCTTGCCGAATCGGCTCCGCCGATCGTCGGCAGGGGACTCGGATGCCGTCCCGCGAACCGAGACCTTCGCCCGGACGAGATGCTCGGGGCCGATCAGCTCGATGCCGAGACGTTCGAGCTCGGCCGGTGCGATGTCGATGAAGTCGTCGGCCTCCTCGAGATCGAGCTCGACCGAGGCCGGCTCGGCGACCTCGGCGAACGACCCGAGGCCCGGGACCGCCGGACCCACCGACGCCGCGAGCGCGGCGACCTCGTCGGCGAGTGCCGGCAGCCGGCCCGATCCTCCGGCCAGGTCGTTCGCCCGAGCCGTGGCCGCCCAGACGTCGGCCGCCGTGCACCACCGACCCGGATCGGCATCGTCGACGAGCTCGAGCTCGACGAGCCACGGATCGCCCGGATCGTCGGGGATCGTCAAACGGATGCGGCCGCGCACGACCGGCTCGCCCGCCAGCCGCCGCCGATGCCGGTCGAGCGTCCGCGACAGGTCGGCGACGGCGTCGTGGAAGTCGTCGCTGCCGGACCGGATGACCGGATCGGGCTTGGCGAGCGCTGCGAACACCGCACGGATCGCCTGCACGTCGACCGACCGCTTGCGCCCGAGATCGGGCCGCCACCCGCCGTGATGGAGCACCGCGCGCCCGAGGCCGTCGACGAGCGACGTGACGATGTCGGCGGTCGACGCCGACGAGCCGTTGCGGCAGATCGCAGGTGCGCTCGCGGCGGCGTGCGCCAGTGCATCCCGATGCAACTCGTCGAGCACGGGTCGCCATCGTGCGACGGTGAAGGGGCCCTCCTCGACGACCAGCGGCGTCACCCGGCGTGCACCGACCAGCCGAACCGCGAACTGGGTGAGCCGGGCGAACCACGCCAGGGAGGCGGAGAGCTCGTTGCCGGTCGGTGTCTCGGACAGCCAGACCGATGCCCCGAACGCGTCGAGCTTGACCACCGGCACCGATCGCTGACCGCCGTCGGGCAGCTCGATCTGGAGGCGGCTCAGCTCGCCGTACGAGATCGGCGAGTCGTGCCACCCGCCGTCGCCCTCGCCGCTCCACCGGCTGCGGCCGAATCCGCCGTACAGCCAGGCGGCGGACGCCGGCGACTCACCGTTCCACCCCCACACGTGCAACGCGCCGGACCGCCACGTCCCCTGTGCGATGTGCGGGGCACGTTCGCGGGACATACCCCGAGGGTATCGACGGGCTGTGCTGCCGTCGCGCCGGCTCCTGACCGACCCACCGCATCGGTCCGTTCGGCGCGTCAATACACTGGCCGTCGTGGACGCGCCCCGGTACGAGCCGTATCGAGACGTCGCCGCCGAGCCGTTCCGCTGGCGGCTCGGGCTGCGCCCGCTCGACCTGCGCGACTGGTTGGAGGTCGACGAGCACCGTGCCGCCGACCTGGCTCGCAAGCGCGCCGTGATGGCCGAGCACCCGCACACCGCCTTCCGTGTGCTGCCCGACGTCGAGACCGAGAGCGCCGAGGTGCTCGCGGCGGTCGTCGAGCACCTCGCCGAGCATCACCCCGACGTCGACCTCGCCCGCGAACGCGAAGCGGTTCGATCGCTGCATCCCCTCGACGCCGCCGGCCGCCTCGTGCAGGAGGACCTGGTGATCATGGTCGAACGCGGAGGCCGGCTGATCTGCGGCGGCGGCAGTGTCTGCTTCCCGAATCGGTGGGATCTGCCGTCGAAGGTCGGGCGCTCGATGGCCGAGATCCACGCGCCGGTGCCCGGCCTGAACGATGCGCTCGGCGAGCCCGTCGACCAGGTGCTGGCGCGGCTCGCTCCGGGTCGTGCGTACTGGCGGCTCGGCTGGGGGATCCTCGACACCGACGAGCTGTACCAGCCGCTCGACGGCACGGCGCCCGCGCGCCCGGCCGCGGCGGCGCCGATCGACCATCACCTGCGCGTCGAGCGCGAGACGCTGCGCAGGTTCCCCGGCTGCGTCCTCTTCACGATCCGCACGCACCTGACGCCCCTCGCCACGCGTTCGGTCGACATCGCTGCGCTGTCGGCCGCGCTCGACGCGATGCCCGACGACGTCGCGCAGTACAAGGAGCTCGACCGGGTCGGCCCGGCGATCGCCGCCTGGCTCCGCGAGCCGTGACCATTCGACGGCCGCGACCACTCGCCGGTCGGCATCGTGCGGCCGTAGTGTCCTGCTGATGGATCACGACGCCGTCGCCCGGGCGATGTACGCGCGAGACGCGACCGCCGACGCGTTCGGCATCGACCTGGTCGAGGCGAGCCCCGAGCGAGCGGTGGTCACGATGAAGGTGCGGCCGGACATGTGCAACGGCCTCGACGTCATCCATGGTGGGATGACGTTCCTGCTCGCGGACAGCGCGATGGCGTTCGCCAGCAACTCGACCAACGAGCGCGCGCTCGCGTCGTCGGCCGAGATCGACTGGCTCGCTCCGGCCACGACGGGCGAGCTGCTGACGGCGACGGCGCATCGGCGAGCCGCGGCCGGCCGGACGACGCTCTGGGACATCACCGTCGAGGCGTCTCGTGGCGACGACGCAACCCTCGTCGCCATCGTCAGGGGGCGCACGCGCACCGTGCGCGGGCAGATCGTCGAGGGTCAGCCGGCGCAGGGCTCCTCGAACACGAACGATTCGGCCGCACCCGACTGATACGGGCCGTCGAGCGCGATGTAGCCGAGGTTGACGTCGGGGCCGTCGCCGAGTCGGCCGGGCCGGTACGCGCCGAGCGACACGTCGTAGTGATACGTGCTGCGGACGACGTCGTCCGCGCCGCCCGACGACCACGACTGGGCCGGCGCCAGCGCGCCGAGGTCGACCTCGAACCCATCGGCGGCTGCGACGACGGCGTCACGGGTCAGGTCGTCGTCGGCCGCGCGGGTCAGCAGGCGATGGGTCACCGTCGCCTCGAGCCAGCCCCTGAGGAAGGCATCGGTCGCCGGCGTGTCGGATGCGTCCGCCGTGCCGGCGATCTCGTCGACGATCGTGTCGGTGATCTCGCCGACGTCGGTGTCGCTCCACACCGCGAACGGCGACGTGTGCACGTACGCCGCGTCGGCGGCCTCGGCGAGCGGCGTGCGGAGCAGGTCGGCGCTCCAGGTCTCGGCCGAGCCCGACCAGACCGCGGACAGCCCGGCAGCGTGGGCCGGACCGAGCAGCTGCGCCAGGTTCGACGGATCGGCGGCGACCCACACGAGGTCGGGCTCGGCGGCGACGAGCGTGTCGACGACGGGACCGAGGTCCGCGCCGCCGACCAGCGCGGCCTCGCCGTCGAAGACGAGCGTGAGGCCGAGCAGGGCGGCGGCCAGCCTGGCGCCGGCTGCCGAGTCGGCGCCGTCGTCACCGGCCTCGGTGACGATCGCGAGGTTGCCACCGCCCGCCTGCGAGCGGATGAAGCTGACCCCGTTCATCGCCTCGATGCACAGGCTCGCACCGAGCGACAACGTGTTGGCGCCGAGCTCGTCGTCGTGCCACCCCGAGTACCTCGACGACGTGATCGCGACCAGGCCGGCTGCGACCCGTTGGTCACGTGTGGCGGCGGTCGCCTCAGTGCCGCTCGAGTGCCCGACGACGACGATCGACGGGTCGGCGACGATGGCGGTGGTGTTCTCCACGTGCGTGGCGAGGTCGCCACCGTCGTCGAGCACGACCAGCTCGACCGGCCGGCCCGCGACGTCGTCGACGGTCTTCCAGTAGGCCTCGTGCCCGTCGACGACACCCGACGCGCCACCTCCAGAGATGCTGCCGTTGAGCGCGACTCGGATCGGCGGTACAGGCGTGTCCGAGTCGGTCGCAGCAGTCACCGCGGACGCGGCCGTGCTCGCCGGCGGTGCCGACGAGGCGACCGTCACGTCGGGGTCGGCGTCGGAGCCCGAGCTGCACGCGCCGAGCGCGGCGAGCAGCAGGGCGGTCGCGCGTCGCATCGGGGCGAACGTAGCCCCTCCGTCGGCCCGCCGATCGTCGCCGGCGCGGCGTCGACCGCTCAGGCGAACTCGGAGCCGAGGTAGGCGGCGATGACGTCGGGATTCGCCTGGACCTCGTCGGGAGTGCCGAGGGCGATCCGCTCGCCGAAGTCGAGCACCATGATGCGGTCGGCGATGTCCATGACGAGACCCATGTCGTGCTCGACCATGATGATCGAGATGTTGAGCTCGCGCTTGATGTCGAGGATGAACCGGGCCATGTCCTCGGTCTCCTCGAGGTTCATGCCGGCGACCGGTTCGTCGAGCAGGAGCAGCTCGGGTTCCATCGCGAGCGCGCGGCCGAGCTCGACGCGCTTCTGGAAGCCGTAGGGCAGCAGCGCAACGGGATGCTTGCGCCACGCCTCGATCTCGAGCAGGTCGATGATGTCCTCGACCCTCCGCCGATTGGCGATCTCTTCCTTCTTCGCGGCGCCGAGCCAGATCGCGCCGGCCAACCACGATCGTTGCATGCGGATGTGGCGGCCGGTCAGCAGGTTGTCGATCACCGTCATCTGCGGGAACAGCTCGATGTTCTGGAACGTGCGGGCGATGCCGAGCTGCGCGACCCGGTCGGGCCGCATCCCCATCAGCGACTCGCCCTTGAAGTGGATGTCGCCCTCCTGCGGGCGGTACACCTGCGAGATCGTGTTGAAGATCGACGTCTTGCCGGCGCCGTTCGGCCCGATGATCGAGAAGAGCTCGCCTTCTTGCACATCGAACGACACGTCGTTGATCGCCGTGACGCCTCCGAAGCGAAGCGTGATGTCATTGACCTCGAGCAGCGTCGTCACGAGAACCTCCGAGACATGATGGCCACCGACGCGGTCCCCGGTGGGGGTGGCGTGGAGGGGGCGAATGGTCGGCCCCCTCCACCATCGACCGATCCGGCTCGGCCGGTCGGTCGATCACGACTGAGTGCGCCGAAGGCGCTCGAGTGACTCCGAGGAACGGAGTCGAGCGAGCGCAGCGAGCGAGCGAGCGACGAGGCGCTCACGACGCCCACCGCTTGCGGCGCTTGTAGTGCTTGACGTCCTTGAAGGACTTCTTCTCGCCCTCGTCGCCGTGGAGGCCGAGGTAGAACTCCTTGACGTCGTCGTCGGCGAGCAGCTTCTTGGCGTCGCCGTCCATGACGACCTTGCCGGTCTCCATGATGTAGCCGTAGCTGGCGATCGACAGCGCCATCATCGCGTTCTGCTCGATCAGCAGCACGCTCGTCCCCTGCTGGTTGATCTCGACGATCGTGTCGCGGACCTGCTCGACGAGCTTCGGGGCGAGGCCCAACGACGGCTCGTCGAGGATCAGCAGCTTCGGCTCGGCCATCAGCGCACGCGCGATGGCGAGCATCTGCTGCTCGCCACCCGACAGCAGGCCGGCGGTCTGCCCACGCCGGTCCATCAGCCGCGGGAACAGCTCCATCACCCGGTCGTAGTTCGCCGACTCGTTCGAACGGTTGGTGAAGGCGCCGGTCACGAGGTTCTCGTCGACGCTCAACTCGGCGAAGATCCGCCGGCCCTCCATCACCTGCGAGATGCCGCTCCTGACGATGTCGGCCGGGTTCTTCTCGGTGATCTCGGTGCCGTTCCAGGAGACCGAGCCCTTGGTCGTCTTGCCCTCGTGGACGTCGAGCAGGCCGGTGATGGCGCGTGCAGTCGTGGTCTTGCCGGCGCCGTTCGACCCGAGCAACGCCACGATCTCGCCGTCGGGCACGTCGATCGAGAGCCCGCGCAGCACGAGGATCACCTCGTTGTAGACGACTTCCAGGTTGGCGACTTCGAGCATCGATCGCTCCAGACGAGGGCTCGGTCAGCGCACGCCAGAGCGACGCACGCCGGTGGCGATCGTGGGCCGGGCGACGAACGCCCGGCCCACGACGGCCGATGGATGGGTCAGGAGCTGGGCTCGATGCAGGGACCGTCGAACTGGTAGCTCTCGGCCACGCTGCCGACGAAGTCGGCCTCGATCACGTCGAGTCCGGTCGAGCCGGTGTTCTCGGGCGTGTACTCCGACATCGGGATGATGTTGAAGTTGTCGAGGTTGACGTCGTAGATCCAGCTCGAGCGGACGACGGCGGCGTTGTAGTCGGGCGGCCACGACTGGTTCGCCGACAGACCACCGAAGTCGACCTCGAGACCCGAGTTGGCCAGTGCGACCATGTTCTCCCGGGTCATGTCACCCTGATCGATGGCGGCCTTGATCAGCGTCTCGGCCATGATGCCCTCGATCCAGCCCGTGGTGTACACGTCGGAGATGTTGAGGTCGGGACGGCGAGCCGTCATCTCGCTGACGAGGTCCTCCATGAACGGGATGCCCTCGGTCGCCCACGGTGCCTGGTAGTACGACTGGAAGTAGAACTGGTCGAACTGCTCCGCGAAGTCGGACGGCATGTGCACGAGGTAGTTGAACGACGGCGAGTTGCCCGACCAGAAGCCCTCGAAGCCCTGGCTGACCGCGTTGCCGAAGATGTCCAGCAGCTCGCCCGGCGTGAGCGTGGTCCACACGATCGTCGCCCCGGAGTTCACGAGCTCGGAGATGATCGCCGTGCGGTCGTCGCCGGCGACGGCACCGGTGCCGTCGTAGACGATCGGGATGCCCAGCTCTTCCGCGGCGATGACCGCGCCGGCCGAGCCGTCCTCACCGTACTCACCGGGACGACCGATGATCGCCAGCGACGCCTCCAGGCCCTCGCCCTCGACGTAGCCCTTCAGCCACTCGACGCCGTTCATCGACTCGATGCAGTACGTCGTCTGCTTCTCGAGGATCGTCGCGCCGAAGTCCGGGTCGGGCCACAGCGACGCCCAGCTGAGCGGGATCACGAGCATGTTGTCGTCGGCGGCGTCGGGGGCGATCGCCGACGTGATCGGAGAACCGGTGTTCTCGGTGATCATCAGCACACCCTCTTCGCTCTCCTGCGCCATCTCCTGGTAGTTCTGGATGCCGACGTCGGTGGCGTAGCCGCTGTCGAGCACGACCGGCTCGACGGTCCAGCCCTGGTAGCCGCCGTTCTCGTTGAAGACCTCCCAGTAGACCTCCTGGGCGGCCACGATCTCCTGCACCAGCGAGGCGAACGGCCCGGACAGGTCGGCGTTCAGGCCGACGCGGATGACCTTGTTCTCGGCGTCGACGCCGAAGTCGGTCACGACCTCGCCGCCTTCGTCTTCGGCCATGTCATCGCCTTCGTCTTCGGCCATGTCATCGCCCTCGTCTTCGGCCATGTCATCGCCTTCGTCTTCGGCCATGTCATCGCCCTCGTCGGCGGCGTCATCGCCGTCGTCGGCAGCGTCGCCGTCGTCGGCGGCCTCGGCCTCGGTGGTGTCGGCGCCGTCGCCGTCATCGTCGTCGTCGCCGCATGCCGCCGCCACGAGGGCGAGCGCCACCAGCGGGGCGATGTATGTGGACCTTCTTCTCATTGTTCCCCCTGTGTGCTGGGTTTGGGGCACCGTGCGGTGCCCACACCTGACGCCGCCACGGTAGTTCGGCGACGAGATCGATTCGAAGCGCGGGTGCCCGCGCGTGTCATCAGTAGCTGAACGGCCACCGCTTCCAGTAGTTGCGGATCTTGACCCAGATGCCGTAGAGGCCGAGCGGCTCGAAGATCAGGAACACGATGATCAACACGCCGTAGATCACGAAGTTCCAGAAGAAGACGCTCATCGGCCATCCCGGTGACGAGGGGACGATCGAGATCGGCCCGAAGTCGCCCGAGCCCTCGGTGATCAGGACCTGCGCGAACCAGCCGATCGGCCCACCGGTCTGGGTCTGCTCGCCGAGCCACTCGGTGAACGTCTTGACGATCTCGGGGATCAGCTCGACGAACACCGTGCCGAGCAGCGTGCCGGTGATCGTGCCGACACCGCCGATCAGCAGGATCGCGATGAAGTCGACCGAGAAGATGAGGTTGAACTGGACCGGCGACACGCGGCCGTTGTACGACGCGAACAACGCGCCGCCGATGCCGGCGTAGAACGAGCTGATCGCGAACCCGATCAGCTTGTACTTGAACTCGGGGACGCCCATCACCTCGGCAGCGATGTCGCGGTCGCGGATGGCCTGCAGCGCACGCCCGGTGCGGCTGCGGATGATGTTCTTGGCGATGACCGCGAAGATCGCCACGAGCGCCAGGAGGAAGAAGAACTGCTTCTGCTCCTCGGTGAGGAAGATCAGCCCGAACCACTCGCCGTCCTCGGTCAATTGGACGAGCGGCGTCTCCTCCTTCCACAGCTTGATGTCGAGCGACGGCCAGCGACGGCCCGACTCGAAGTCGCCGGCGTACTCGGGCAGCATCCGGCCGAGGTGGAGGCCGATGAACACCAGGCCGAGCGTGACGATCGCCAGGTAGAGGCCACGGACCTTGACCGCGGCCGGCGAGACGAGGATGCCGATCAACGTCGCACCGATGCCGGCGGCGGGCAGCCAGATCCACATCGGGAGGCCGAGGCCGCACTGACTGGCCTCGTCGAGCAGGCCGAGCTCGTCGTGGAACGGAACACAGGCCTGCCACTCGTCGCCGTTGCCGCCCAGCGCGACGGCGATGTAGGCGCCGTTGCCCATGAAGAACGCGTGGCCGATCGACACCTGGCCGGTGACGCCGACCAGGATGTTGAAGCCGAGCGCAGCGATCGCCAGCGGGAGCAGGTTGGTGACCGGGTTGATCCAGGTCGAGCCGAGCAGCCATTCGGGAAAGGCCGAGGCGAACCCGCCGTCGGTGGCCTGGAGTCCCATGAGCACGAGGAACAGGAGGAAGACAGCCATCGCGCCCTTCTGGAAGGCGGTGGGCAGCATCTCGGCGTCCTGCTCGTAGGACGTCCGGAGGAGCGGGCGACCGAACATTCAGCGCCCCCGTTCCGCGGCCGGCGCCGACGACGACGTGGTGATGGTGATGGTGGCGGCGGTGATGATGATGATCGTCACGTCAGACCCTCCGCACTTCTGGCGTCCCGAACAGGCCGTACGGTCTGACGAGCAGCACGATGAGCATCACGATGTACGGCACGATCGTCGAGTAGCCCGACCCGAGCGTCGAGTTGTACTGCGACAGGTACTCGCCGGCGAACACCTCGGCGCCTGCGATCATCAGCCCGCCGTAGACCGCACCCGACGCCGAGTCGAGCCCGCCGAGCACGATCACCGGCAGCACGCGCAGCGCGAGCACCTGGTGGATCTCCTGGCTGACCTGCCCGCCGGGCGGGAACGGGGCCATGCCGTAGACGATCGCGCCGAGCGCTGCCAACGCCGCACCGAGGGCCCACGCGATGGCGAAGACGCGGCCGACGTTGATCCCCTGCGCCATCGCCGCCTCCTGGTCGAAGGCCACCGCCCGCATCGCCACGCCGAGCCGTGAACGGTAGAAGACGATGACGACCGCGCCGGCGATCGCCGCCATGATCATCGCCGCGACGTACGACTTCGGGATCAGCGCCTCGCCCCACGTCCACGCCTCGGCGCCCCACGGAACGTTGAGGCTGCGGGCCTCGAGCGCCGTGGCATCGAGGTTGAACGGGCGGATCGCGATCTCGATGCCGAGCGTGATGACCGCCATGGCGAACAGCGGCTGACCGACCATCGGCCGGATCGTGACGCGCTCGATGAACAACCCGAAGAGCGCTGCGATCGCGAGCGCGAGCACGAGGTTGACGATCCACAGGAGGATGCTCGGTGTCTCGCCCGCGTCGGGGGCGAGCGGGTTGTCGAACGGCAGCAGCGGGAGGCCGCCGTCGGCGATGAGGATCGTCATGAACATCGCGCCGGCCATCGAGATCGCGCCGGCGGCGAAGTTCAGGACCTGGGTCGCCTTGAAGATGATGACGAAGCCGAGCGCGATCATCACGTAGACCGACCCGAGCGCCAAGGACTTGACGAGCGTCTGGACGAACGTCGACGCGGCGCTCGCGAGGAGGATCGTGGCGGCCATCAGTACATCGACTCCACGAGGTCGCCGTAGGCCTCGAGCATCGAGCTGCGCTTCAGCTTCTGCGTGGCGGTCAGCTCGCCGTCCTCGTGGTCGAGCTCCTTGGGCAGCAGCGCGAACTTGCGCACGTTCTCGACACGGGCGAACTTCTCGTTCGTCTGCTGGACGACCTGGTCGATCAGCTCGATCACCTCGGGCTTCTCGGTGAGGTCGCGGTACGTCGTGTAGGGCAGGTTCTTGCGCAACGCCCAGTCGGCGACCGTCTCGAGCTCGATCCCGATCAGCGCGGTGAGGTACTTGCGGCCCTCACCGATGACCATCGCCTCGTTGACGTAGGGCGACGTCTTCAAGCTGTTCTCGATCTCGGACGGCGAGATGTTCTTGCCACCGGACGTGATGATGATGTGCTTGATGCGGTCGACGATGCGGACGTGGGTGCCGTCGACCCACTCGGCGACGTCGCCGGTCATCAACCAACCGTCGTCGGTGAACGTCTCGGCGGTCTTGTCGGGCTTGTTCCAGTAGCCCTTGAAGACGCCGTCGTGCTTGGTCTGGATCTCGCCGGTCGCTTCGTCGATGCGGAATCCGATGCCCGGGTACGGCTCGCCGACCGTGCCGAGCTTCATCCGACCGACGAAGTTGGCGGTGGCGATCGCCGAGTTCTCGGTCATGCCGTACAGCTCGAAGACCGGCACGCCGAGCCCGATGAAGAATTCGAGCACCTCGGGGGCGATCGCTGCGGCGCCCGAGCTGGCGTAGCGGCAGCGGCGCAGGCCGATCCGCTCGCGCAGCGCCCGGAACACGAGGAGCCACCCGATGGCCGCCAGGATGCGCGAGGCGATCGTGTGGTTCCCGTCGTTGGCGACCTTGATCTTGCCGATCCGTGCGGCGAGGCCGAGTCCGAGCCTGAGCATCTGCTTCTTGAAGAAGCTCGCATCGTTCGCCTTGATGAGCGCGACGGCGTGGAGCTTCTCCCAGATGCGCGGCACGGCGAAGAAGATCGTCGGCTGGACCTCGCGGAGGTTCTCGTTGACGGTCTCGATCGACTCGGCGAAGTTGAGCACCGGGCCGGCACCGACCATGGTCCACGTCGAGAAGATCCGCTCGGCGACGTGGCACAGGGGCAGGTAGGTGACGATCTGGTCCTTGGGGTTCGGGCCCTTGCCGGGCACCCGCTCGTCGGCGTTGACGATCTTGTCGATGCAGAACGCCGAGTTCTTGTTGGTGAGCATCGCGCCCTTGGGCGGGCCGGTGGTGCCCGACGTGTAGACCAGCGTCATCACATCGCCATCCTCGGCGGCCGCCATCCGGTCGGCGACCGCGGTCGGGTTCGCCGCGCGGTGCTCGCGACCCATCTCGAGGAAGTTGTCCCAGAAGACGAGCCGCTCGTCGTCCTTGCCGACCATGCCTCGCGGCTCGACGAAGATGATGTGGCGCAGATTGGGGAGCTTCTCACGGCCGATCTCGTCGACCTTGTCGTACTGCTCCTCGTCCTCGGCGAAGTGCACCGTCGCGCCGCAGTCACCGAGCAGGTACTCGACCTCGGCGGCCGGGTTGGTCGGGTAGAAGCCGACCGTGATGCCGCGCACGGCGACGGTGGCGAGGTCGAGGATGACCCACTCGGGGCGGTCCTCGGCGTGGATCGCGACACGGTCGCCGGGTTCGACCCCCAGCGCGAGCAGACCGTGTGCGGCCTGCTCGATCAGGTCCCACGTGGTTCCCCAGTCGTACTCGCGCCAGATGCCGAAGTCCTTCTCGCGCATGGCGACCTGCTTCGGCGCCCGGTCGGCCCAGGCCTTCGCCAGCGACGCGACGGTCGTCGCGCCACTCGTCGCCCGTGCACCGGACGTGGACTGCTCGGTCAGCGTCATGTCATCCCCTCAACGTTGGACACAGCTTCGGACACGTGATTCCCCCTCGTCGACGCGACGCCGGTCGCCCCGCGCCGCCGTCTGCGGTCGCAAGTTAGCAGGACCGGTTTCGGCGATCTCAAAGCGGACGCGGACCGACCGACACCGCCTCGTGGTTCGCTTCGCGACCCGGTTCGGGACGACGGGACGCGAGTGCCGTACCGCGCGCTCGACGGAGTTTGTCCCCGGGCCGCTCACGACCGAAACTGGTGGCTGGACGTTGCCCGATCTCGGGGCATCGGACGCCGGCCGGGACGCAGTCGCCCGGTCGGTCGCCAACGACAGAAGGACCAACCGTGAGCGACTACTCCCCTCCCCTCAGCGACATCCGATTCGTCATGGACCATGTCGCCGACCTCGAGTCGATCGTCGGCACCGATCGCTTCGGCCACGTCGACGCCGAGACGATCCACGACGTGCTCGCCGAGGTCGGGCGCTTCATGGCCGAGGTCGTCGCGCCCACCAACCGCGACGGCGACACGATCGGCGCGACGTGGCACCCCGACGGGTCGGTCACGCTGCCCGACAGCTTCAAGCCCGCCTACCACAAGTGGGTCGAATCGGGCTTCGGCGCGATGCCGTTCGACCCCGACTACGGCGGCGCCGGGTTCCCGTGGATCACGGCGATCGGCGTGCAGGAGATGTTGACGAGCGCCAACATGGCGTTCTCCCTCTGCCCGCTGCTCACGCAGGGCGCGATCGATGCGATCCACGCGCACGGGTCCGACGACCAGAGGGCCACGTACCTCCCCAAGATGCTGACCGGCGAGTGGACCGGCACGATGAACCTCACCGAACCGCACGCGGGCTCGGACGTCGGCGCCGTCACGACGAAGGCGGTGGCCGCGGCCGACGCCTCGGAGCGCTGGGGTGAGGGCGCCTGGCGGATCACCGGTCAGAAGATCTTCATCACATGGGGTGAACACGACGTCGCCGACAACATCCTGCACCTCGTGCTGGCCCGCACGCCGGGCTCGCCCCCCGGCACCAAGGGCATCTCGATGTTCCTGGTGCCGAAGTTCCTCGTCGAGGCCGACGGGTCGATCGGCGAGCGGAACACCGCGACGTGCGTGTCGATCGAGCACAAGCTCGGCATCCACGGCTCGCCGACGTGTGTGATGTCGTTCGAGGACGCGATCGGCTGGCTGGTCGGTGGCGAGCACGAGGGCATGCGGAACATGTTCACGATGATGAACAACGCCCGCCTGTCGGTCGGACTGCAGGGCCTGAGCATCACCGAGCGCGCCTACCAGCAGTCGCTGCAGTACTCGCTCGATCGCCAGCAGGGCCGGGCGGTCGGGGCACCCGCCGGCACCTCGAGCCCGATCATCGATCACCCCGACGTCCGGCGGATGCTGATGACGCAGCGGGCGTGGATCGACGCGATGCGGTGCCTCGTGTACAGCAACGCCGGAGCACTCGATCGTGCCGACGCTGCCCGGGCAGCGGGCGACGCCGAGGAGGCCCGGTCGTGGCAAGAGCTCGCCGATCTGCTGATCCCGCTCTCGAAGAGCCTCTCGACCGACGTCGCCGACGAGATGACGTCGATCGCGGTCCAGGTCCACGGCGGCATGGGCTACGTCGAGGAGACCGGCGTCGCCCAGCACTACCGCGATGCCCGCATCGCCCCGATCTACGAGGGCACCAACGGCATCCAGGCCGCCGACCTGGTCGGCCGCAAGCTGGGGATGCGCAGCGGTGGTGTCGTCGTCGACCTGCTCGACGAGTTCGAGGGCCGCGCCAAGCAGCTCCACGACATCGACGGCCTCGGCGCGTTCGGTGAACGCCTCACCGAGGCGGTCGAGGCCGCCCGGACGGCGACGTCGCACCTCGTGGCGACCGCGTCCTCCGACCCGCGCTCGCTCCTCGGTGCCTCGGTCCCCTACCTGCGACTGCTCGGCACGACGGTGTGCGGCGGTCTGCTGGCGAAGGCGGCGCTCGCAGCGTCGAACGGTGTCGGCGGCGACGCCGGGTTCCTGGCGGCCAAGGTGGTCAGCGCCAAGTTCTTCGGCGAGCAGATCCTCCCGACCGCGGTCGGGCTGCTGCCGGCGGTGCTGGCGCCGGCCGACGACCTGTACGCGTTGAGCGCCGACCAGCTCGCCGGCACCTGACCGAGGCGCCGCGGCCGGCCCGGCGGCTGCCGGACCGACGGGGAGGCGGCAGACCGACAACAGGAAACTTGAGTCGAGTTGTATCAAGTTTGCGGTCACCCCGGTAGACTCGCCCCATGGCGTTCGATCCGAAGCAGTGGACGATCAAGACCCAAGAGGCCTTCGCGGCCGCCATCGACCAGGCCAAGGCGCGCGCCAACCCCGAGCTGACCCCCGATCACCTGCTCATGGCCATCACCGGCCAGGACGGCACCATCGTGGCGCCGGTGCTCGCCAAGCTCGGCCAGTCGCCCGGCATGGTGCGCGACCGGGCGGCCACTGCGGTCGAGCAGCTCCCCCGTGCCCACGGCGGCGACGAGCCGCGCATGAGCCGCGAGCTCAACAACGTCGTCGACGACGCCGACCGCGCCCGCAAGGACCTGAAGGACGACTACCTGTCGGTCGAGCACCTCCTGCTCGCGATGAACGCCCGGCTCGGCGTGGGCAGCGAGGAGCTGCTCGGCGCACTGCGCGACGTCCGCGGCAGCCACCGGGTCACCGACCAGAACCCCGAGGAGAAGTTCGCCGCGCTCGACAAGTACGGCCAGGACCTCACTGCCGCTGCAGCCGACGGCAAGATCGACCCGGTCATCGGGCGCGACGACGAGATCCGGCGCGTCATCCAGGTGCTGTCGCGCCGCACCAAGAACAATCCGGTGCTGATCGGCGAGCCCGGTGTCGGCAAGACCGCCATCGTCGAGGGGCTCGCCCGCCGCATCAGCGACGGCGACGTGCCCGAGGGCCTGAAGGGCAAGCGCCTCGTCGCGCTCGACATCGGCTCGATGCTCGCCGGCGCCAAGTACCGCGGCGAGTTCGAGGAGCGACTCAAGGCCGTGCTCAAGGAGATCACCGACGCCGCCGGCGAGGTGATCACGTTCGTCGACGAGCTGCACACGATCGTCGGTGCCGGTGCTGCCGAGGGTGCGATGGACGCCGGCAACATGATCAAGCCGATGCTGGCTCGCGGTGAGCTGCGCATGATCGGCGCGACGACGCTCGACGAGTACCGCAAGCACGTCGAGAAGGACCCGGCGCTCGAGCGCCGGTTCCAGCAGGTCTACGTCGGCGAGCCGTCGGTCGAGGACACGGTGGGCATCCTGCGCGGCCTGCAAGAGCGCTACGAGGTGCACCACGGCGTGCGCATCCAGGACTCGGCCCTCGTCAGCGCCGCCGTGCTCTCCAACCGCTACCTGACGAACCGGTTCCTGCCCGACAAGGCGATCGACCTGGTCGACGAGGCGGCCTCCAAGTTGCGGATCGAGATCGACTCGATGCCGACCGAGATCGACGTCGTCGAGCGCCGCATCCTGCAGCTCGAGATCGAGCAGGTCGCGCTCGAGAAGGAGAGCGACACCGCCTCGAAGGAGCGCCTCGATGCGCTGCACGACGAGCTCGCCGAGCTCAACGTCCAGCTCGGCGAGATGAAGCAGCACTGGGAGGCCGAGAAGCAGGCGATCGATGCCATCCGGAACCTCAAGGAAGAGCTCGAGCAGCTCCGCACCCAGGTCGAGCGCGAGACCGACCTCAACCTGGCCGCCGAGATCCGCTACGGCCGCATCCCCGAGCTCGAGCGCCGCGTCGAGGAGGCCACCGCGCACCTCGACGAGCTTCAGGGCGCCCAGCGGATGCTCAAGGAGGAGGTCGACGCCGAAGACGTCGCCGAGGTGGTGTCGAAGTGGACGGGTGTGCCGATGACCCGCCTGATGGAGTCCGAGATGGCCAAGCTGATCCACCTCGAGGACTCGCTGCACGAGCGCGTCATCGGCCAGGACGAGGCGGTCACGGTCGTCGCCAACGCCATCCGGCGCAGCCGCGCCGGGCTCTCCGATCCGAACCGCCCGATCGGGTCGTTCATGTTCCTCGGTCCGACGGGCGTCGGCAAGACCGAGCTCGCCCGAGCGCTGGCGGACTTCCTCTTCGACGACGAACGGGCGATGGTGCGCATCGACATGGGCGAGTACATGGAGAAGCACTCGGTCAGCCGGTTGATCGGCGCGCCCCCCGGCTACGTCGGGTACGACGAGGGCGGTCAGCTCACCGAGTCGGTGCGGCGCCGCCCGTACTCGGTCGTGCTGCTCGACGAGATCGAGAAGGCGCACGCCGACGTGTTCAACACCCTGCTGCAGGTGCTCGACGACGGGCGGCTGACCGACGGCCAGGGCCGCACCGTCGACTTCACCAACACCGTGCTGATCATGACGTCCAACCTGCGCGGCGAGCCGAGCGACTACTTCAAGCCCGAGTTCATCAACCGGGTCGACGACATCATCCGCTTCCGCCCCCTGACCGAGGACGACCTCCGGTCGATCGTCGAGATCCAGCTCGAGCGACTGCGTGAGCGCCTCGCCGACAGGCGGATCACGCTCGAGGTGACGGCCGACGCGATGGCGCAGCTGGCCCGCGACGGGTTCGACCCGGCGTTCGGCGCGCGGCCGCTCAAGCGGGTGATCCAGCGCGAGATCGGCGACCGTGCCGCAGTGCTGATCCTCGAGGGTGCGATCGGCGACGGGGACACCCTCCGGGTCGACGCCGACGGCGAGGCGCTGCACATCGGGGCCGCCGCGGCCTGACCGCCCGACAGGGCCGATATTTGCAGAAACTTGACCGCGGCTTGGCGGCGGTCACACCAATCGATCGGCAAGATGTCGATGTTTCCTTCCGCTCGCCGTCTCCAGGGCTCCCGCCTCCTGGAGGCGGCGATTGGTTTTTCCGCCCGGGCCCGCGACGGTTCGTCGGCGCGGTCGCCGTGGCCGGTCAGGCCGGCTCGTTCTCGACTCGCCGGCCGATGTCGCGCCGATCGCCGTCGGCCACCGAGTCGGTGCTGTCGCGGTCATCGGGCGCGCGATCACCGCGTACGAGCTCGTACCGCATGCGGAGCGGATGGTTGCCCGCGACGTCGAGCGTCGCACCGTCGACCTGTGCCAGGCGTCGGGCGAGGGGCAGGCCGCGACCATGGCGCGCTGCGGGGTCGACCGGGCCGTCGAACAACGTGCGCACGCGCTCGGGGTCGACGCCGGCGCCCTGGTCGATGACCACGACCGACGGACCGTCGAGCATCAGTGTCACCGCGCCGGCGCCGTGGCGGAGCGCGTTGTCGATGAGGATGTCGAGCACCTGCCCGGCGAGCCCCTTGGTGCCGTAGACGGGCGGCGGCGGCCGTGACGTGATCACCGTGACGTGGCGCCGGACTGCGGTGAAGCGCGGCTGCCACTCGGTGGCGTGGTCGTGGACCAGCTGACGGAGGTCGAACACGGTCCGCTCCATGGTGCTCCGGTTGCGGGCCGCTGCGAGCAGCTCCTCGATCGTGGCGTTCAGCTGGTCGGTCTGATCGAGGCCGGCGGTGGCCTCGGCCGCGACGTCGGGATTCCCGCTCATGCTGAGGATCTCGAGGCGCATCGCGATCCCGGCGATCCCGGTTCGAAGCTGGTGGGTGGCGTCCGCGGTGAAGTGCCGCTCGTTGGCGAGCAGCGTGTCGACGCGCTGCGAGCTCGAGTCGAGCGCCGAGCCGATGCGGTCGATCTCGGGGATGTGGGTCTTCGGGAACGGTTGCACGCTGAAGTCGCCGTCGCCGATCCGGCCGGCGCGGGCGGCGAGCCGCTCGAGCGGGCGGGCCAGCTGGAACGCCTGCACCGCAGCGAGACCGGCGGCCGCGAGCAGCGCTCCGAGCGCCAGCATCAGCAGGATGTTGAGCTTGTTGCGGAAGTCCTCGTCGAGCGGGCTGGCGTCGGTGAGCACGATGATCCGCGTGCCGTCGGCCACGATGCGCGTGGCCACGCGCGTGGACTCGACGCCGTCGGGGATGTCCTGCACGATGAGATCGCCGTCGGGGCCGAGGATCTGCAGCCCGTCGTCCGGCCCCAGGAACCCGGCGAACGTGTCCACCGTCGGCCGGCGCCCGCCGCGGATCTCGGTCGACACGACCTCGGCGATCGCGGTCGCCTGTTGCTCGAGGCGCGTGTCGAGCTGCTGCTCGGCCGCGTCACTGACGATCTGACCGACCGGGAACGCCAGGGCGCCGAGCACGACCAGCACGATCGCGATCGTCGAGATGACGAGGCGGCGCCGCACGGCTGCGCCCGCTCAGCCCTCGAACCGGAACCCAACACCTCGAACGGTCACGATCAACGACGGCGGGTCGGTGTCGTCGCCGATCTTGCGGCGCAAGGTCGAGACATGCGTGTCGAGCGTGCGGGTCGAGCCCCAGTAGTTCTCGTCCCAGACCGTCGACATGATCTGCTCGCGGGTGAAGGTGGCGTCGGGCTTGCTCATCAGCAACGCCAGGAGGTCGAACTCCTTGGAGGTCAACTCGAGCTCGTCGCCGTCGAGGTAGGCGCGACGTGACTCGGTGTTGACGCGCAGCGGCCCACCCGACAGCTCACGCGGGATCTGGTGGGCGGCGTCCGCGATGCGGAGCCGCGCCCGGATCCGGGCGACCAGCTCGGCGAGGCGGAAGGGCTTGGGTACGTAGTCATCGGCGCCCGCACCGAGGCCGACGATGACGTCCATCTCCTCGGCCCGCGCCGTCAACATGATGATCGGCATCTCGGGTCGGTCCTCGCGCACCTTGCGGCAGACATCGAGACCGTCGATGTCCGGCAGCGTGAGATCGAGCAGCATCAGATCCGGCCGCCGAGCGGTGACGGCGTCGAGGCCGTCGTTGCCCGTGGCGGCATGGACGGTCTCGAAGCCCTCGGTGACGAGGACACGGAGGAGCGGCTCGCTGATGCGCTCGTCGTCTTCGACCAGCAGGATCGTCGTCACGTTTCGAACTGTAGGTCACCGAGCGTGATCAAGCACGCGCGCACGCTGGATTGGCCGACGCGGCCACCGAGGACGCGGTTCGGCCGCATCATCGACCGGCGCGACGCCGCACCGCCGCCGCGTGCGCCGGGAACCCCTCGTGGTCGGCCAGCGCGGCCACCGAGCCGGTCATGCGCGCAAGGGCCCCTTGGTCGGCACGCGCGATCGCGGTGCGCTTGAGGAACGTGGCGGCCGTGATGCCCGAGCTGACGTGTGCGAACCCACTCGTCGGCAGCGAGGCAGGACAGCCGATCACGAAGTTCGCGGCGCTGAACGGCGTGTGCTGCCCGATGAGGATCTCGCCCGCGTTGACCAGGCCGTCGACCACGTCGTCGACGGCACCGTCGCGGACCACCACCTGCAGGTGTTCCGGCGCGTACTCGTTCGCGACCCCCACGGCGGTGTCGAGGTCGTCGACGACGACGCAGCCGCCGTTCGGGCCGAGCGCGGCCCGGGCGGCCTCGGCGCGTGCCGCGGGGAGCGCGGCGAGCTGGCCGGCGAGTTCGGTGTCGGTCGCACCCACCAGATCGGCGTCGGTCGTGACCAGGACCACCGACGAATCGGTCCCGTGCTCGGCCTCGACGAGGAGGTCGGCGGCGAGCAGCGCCGGGTCGGCCGAGCCGTCCGCGATCACCAGGCTCTCGGTGGGGCCGAGCAGCATCATCGTCGACACGCCGTGACGCTGCATCTCGACCTGCGCGATCGTCACGGCCGGCGAACCCGGGCCGACGACCATGCGCACCCGCGGGATCGTCTCGGTGCCGAAGCCGAGGGCGGCGATGCCGGCGGGGCCGTTGACGCGGAACACGCGGCGCAGCCCGAGCTTGCGGCACACGACGAGGACCGCCGGGTCGACCTCACCGCCGCCACCGGGGGCCGGCGGGACGACGAGCGTCAGCTCGGGCACACCGGCGACGGTGGCGGGCACGGCCAGTTGGTAGGCCACGCTCGGGTAGCTCGCCTTGCCGGACGGGGTGAACAGGCCGGCCGACGAGATGGACGTGATCTTCTCGCCGACGTCGAGGCCGGGTTCGGACTCGAAGGTCCAGTCCTCGAACCGCTCGAGCTGGCGCTCGTTGAACGCGCGCAGGTGGGCGACCGCGTCGTCGATCGCCGCGTCGACGTCGGGGGCGACGACGGCTCGGTCGAGCTCGTCGTCGCTCACGCGCAGATCGCCGGGGCCGAGATCGATGCCGTCGTGGCGCGCGAGTGCGTCGCACACCGCGGCGTCGCCGCGCTCGCGCACGTCGTCGATCAGCTCCGCGATCGACGCCCGGAGCTCACCGGCGAAGATCTCGCCGAGCCCGCGCGCGAACAGGTTGCGCCGGTCGGCGCCGGACATCTCGTGCCACTGCTGGACCCGCATCACGCTCACGTGCGGCAACGGTACCGGCGGACGGGCGCCCGCTCGTCCGCGGTGACCTTTTCGTTCAGATCGGTCGGCAACCACTGGGTCCGCGGGCCGCGGGAGTACAGTCGGGCCACGTTCCAGTCCGCGAGCACCGGGGAGCGTGCCCATGCCCGTCACCGTCGTCGTCGGCGCCCAGTGGGGTGACGAGGGCAAGGCGAAGATCATCGACCTGCTGTCGAAGGAGCACACCTTCGTCGTGCGGTACCAGGGCGGTCACAACGCCGGCCACACGGTGGTGGTCGAGGGCGAGCGCTACGCGCTCCAGCTCGTCCCGAGCGGCGTGCTGTACGACCACGTCGTGCCGATGATCGCCAACGGCGTGGTCGTCGACCTACCGACGCTGTTCGACGAGATCGACACCCTCGAGCGGCGGGGCATCTCGTGCGACCGGCTCCAGGTGTCGAGCCGGGCGCATCTCGTGTTCCCGTGGCATCAGGCCCACGACGCCATCGCCGAGGCGATGCGCGGCGACGACAAGATCGGCACCACGTTGAAGGGGATCGGCCCGAGCTACGCCGACAAGGCTCGCCGGGTCGGTGTCCGAGTCGGCGAAGTGGTCGACGTCGACCGCTTCGCCGACACCGTGCGCGCCCGGGCGATCGCCGAGAACCGGCTGATCGAACAGGCCGGTGGCGACCCGCTCGACGTCGACGAGATCGTGACCCGGTTCACCGACTACGGCCGGCGGCTCCAGCCCTACGTGAGCGACACGGTCACCGTGCTGCACGAGGCTGTCGACCGCGGGGCGCACGTGCTGCTCGAGGGGGCGCAGGCCACGTTCCTCGACCTCGACCACGGCACGTATCCCTTCGTGACGTCGTCGAACCCCACCGCCGGCGGCGCCTGTGCCGGCACCGGTCTCGGGCCCCGCCTCATCGACCGTGTCGTCGGCATCACCAAGGCGTACACGACCCGCGTCGGTGCCGGGCCGTTCCCGGCCGAGCTGCTCGACGCCGACGGCGACGCACTGATCGACGTCGGCAAGGAGTTCGGCACGGTGACGGGCCGACGCCGGCGCGCCGGGTGGCTCGATTGCGTGATGCTCCGACATGCGGTCCGCCTCAACAGCCTGACCGAGCTGGCGCTGACGAAGCTCGACGTCCTCGACGGCTTCGAGACGGTCAAGGTGTGCACGGGCTACCGGCTCGACGGAGTCCCGATCGACCGCTACCCGGACCGCTCCGACATCCTCGCCCGCGTCGAACCCGTCTACGAGACGCTCCCTGGTTGGCAGACCGACCTGTCCCGGATCCGCGAGCCCGGCGAGCTGCCCGTCCAGGCGAAGGACTTCCTCGCCCTGATCGAGGCGCAGGTCGGCGTGCCGGTCAACGTCGTCGGCGTCGGCGCCGAGCGCGACGACTTCCTGTTGTGGACGGCGTGATGTCGGCCCGCCGGACCCGCCGGGGGGTCCGGACGTGATCCCCCGCTACTCGACGCCCGAGATGTCAGCGATCTGGTCGGACGAGTCGAAGTTCGGGCGGTGGCTCGAGGTCGAGCTGCTCGCCACCGAGGCGCACGCTGCGATCGGCGTCGTCCCGGCCGACGACGCCGCGACCTGCCGCGAGCGGGCGCCGAAGGCGGACGGCGAGCTCGTGCAGGCGATCCTCGACCGCGAGGCCGTCACCGACCACGACGTGGCGGCGTTCGTCGACGTCGTCCAGGCGGCGATCGGCGGCGACGCCGGCAAGTGGATCCACTACGGGCTCACGTCATCGGACGTCGGCGACACCGTCCTGTGCTGGCAGCTGACCGACGCAGTCGACGTGTTGATCACCGAGTCGGGGATCCTGCTCGACGCGCTCGTCGGCCTCGCCCGCGAGCATCGCGACACCGTCATGATCGGGCGCACCCACGGCGTCCATGCCGAACCGACGACGTTCGGGGCCAAGGTGGCCCTGTGGGCGCTGCAGGTCGACCGTGACCGACGCCGGCTCCGGGCCGCCCGCGACACCGTCGCCGTCATGAAGCTGAGCGGGGCGGTCGGCACGTACTCGAACGTGCCGCCGTCGGTCGAGTCGTACGTCGGCGACGCGCTCGGGCTCGGCGCCGTGCCCGCGACGCAGGTGATCGCCCGTGACCGGCATGCCGAGTTCCTCTACGCGTGCGCCTCGATCGGCGCCACGTGCGAGCTGATGGCGGTCGAGCTGCGCCACCTCCAACGCACCGAGGTGCGCGAGGTGCAGGAAGGGTTCAAGGACGGCCAGAAGGGCTCGTCGGCGATGCCGCACAAGCGGAACCCGATCTCGGCCGAGACGATCTCGGGGCTCGCACGCGTCCTGCGATCCAACCTGCTGGCCGGGCTGCAAGACGTCGCCCTCTGGCACGAGCGTGACATCTCGCACTCCTCGGTCGAACGGGTGGTGTTGCCGGACTCCTCGCAGCTCGCCCACTACGTCATGCGACGCCTGACGCGCCTGCTGCGCGGCCTGGTGGTGTCGGGCGACCGGATGCGTGCGAACCTCGACGCCAGCCACGGCCTCGTCTTCAGCCAACCGGTGCTCCTCGGCCTGGTGGCCGCCGGCGCGACCCGCGACGACGCCTACCGGATCGTCCAGCGCAACGCCATGCGGGCATGGGACGAGGGCCTCGACTTCCGTTCGCTCCTCGAGGCCGATCCCGACGTCGACGACTCGATGCTCGACGAGGCGTTCGACCTCGGACGATCGCTGGCCAACCTCGACGTCGTCTTCGACCAGCTCGACTCGATCGAGCTCTAGCGGCGACCAACCCGGCGGGGCCGGCCGGGCGCGCCCCTCAGGAGCCGCGACCGATGCCGGCGCGCTTCAGCGCCGCGGCAGGCACCCCGACCTCGCGCCACGACGCGTAGGAGATGCCCTTCCGAGAGGCGTAGGCCTTCGCCACCTCGACGAAGCCGTCCTCGAGCGCTTGCAGGTCGACGCCGGAGTCCATCGCCTCGAGCTCGTCGACGAGGTCGCGGCGTTCTTGCACGAGCTGCAGCTCGTCGATGGCCGAGGCGCCGTCGAGCGCCTCCTCGATGGCGGCGAGGCGCTTGTTGATCGATTCGGCCGTCCGCTTGCGACCGCGCTTGGGCTTGCTCCCCCTGAGCGCTTCGAGGTAATCACGAACGACGCGACCCTCGGCCCTGCCGCGTTCCATCGCCGCCTTGTGCTCGTCGGTCATCGTCTTCGGTCCACGCTTTGCAGCCATGAGAACAAGTGTACTCGTGCCGCCATTGCATGCAATTCATTGCGAGGAGTCGTCGTCCCGGACTGCTCCGCCGCCACGACGGCATAGAGCGGTATTCAGCGCGAATCGTCGGCGGCCTTGGACGCCGTCGCAGTGCCGGCCCCTGCGCCCGGACCGTCGACGCGCGGACCGTTGCCGGCGATCCGGCCGGTTGCCCAGACCTCGCGGGCGATCGACTCGACGTGTTGGTCGAACGAGAACTCGACCATGTTGCCGTCCGGGTCGGCGAGCGCACAGACGTACCCGACCGGTTCGGGCAGCTCCTGGGCCTCCCAGCGCAGCGAACCCTCCTCGGCGCCGCGCGCCGCCATCTCGTCGACGGCGGCACGGCTGGGGAGCTCGATGCCGATGTGGGCGAAAGGTGCCATGGTGGCCGCCGGCGGCTCGTGGCGATCGGCGTCCATCGAGACGAGGACCAGGACGAACGGGGCCGAACCGGTTGCTGCGTCGGCGAGCCACGCCGATTCGCCCTGGTCGTCGTGCCGCTGCGCCAACAGCTCGAGCGGCGTGTGCGTCGAGTACCACTCGATCGACCGCGCCAGGTCTCGAACCGGGAGGGCGATGTGGGTCCAACGTGGCGAGCTCGGCACCTCGTCAGTCTGGCCGATCCCGGACCGCACCGTGAAGGTCGCATGCCCGGGTCGGCGAGATTCGGGCCCGTAGACTCACGGCGTGGTCGGCGACATCACCGCTGTCGTGCAGGCTCTGGTCAAGAACATCGACGGGGTCGTGCGCGGCAAACATCACGAGATCCGCATGGCGGTCAGCTGCCTGCTCACCGAAGGTCACCTCCTGCTCGACGACGTGCCAGGTACCGGCAAGACGTCGCTCGCCAAGGCGGTCGCCGGGTCGATCGCAGGTACCTGGAAGCGCGTGCAGTTCACCCCCGACCTGTTGCCGAGCGACATCACCGGCGTGATGGTGTACGACCAGTCGAACGGCTCGTTCAACTTCCGCGAGGGACCGGTGTTCGCCAACGTCCTCATCGGTGACGAGATCAACCGTGGCAGCCCGAAGACACAATCGGCGCTCCTCGAAGTGATGGAGGAGCGGCAGGTGACGACCGACGGAACAAGCCGCCTGGTCCCTCGGCCCTTCTTCGTGGTCGCGACGCAGAACCCCAAGGACTTCCAGGGAACGTTCCCGCTGCCCGACGTGCAGCTCGATCGGTTCACGATGCGGATCAGTCTCGGGTACACGGACCACAACACCGAGGTGCGCGTGCTCGAGGACTACAACCGGCACCGCCGCGATCAGCCGATCGAAGCGGTCACCGACGCCGAGCAGCTCGAGCGCATCATCGAGGCGGTCGACCGCATCGATGTCGCCACCGGCGTCCACGACTACATCGTGCGGATCGCCGCCGCCACCCGTGAGCATCCCGATCTCCGCCTCGGCATCTCGACCCGCGGCACCATTGCGCTGCTGCGTGCGTCGCGGGCCTGGGCGGCCACCGCCGAGCGCGAGTTCGTCACACCCGACGACGTCCAAGACGTCGCCGCCGCGGTGTGCAGCCACCGTGTTGCGCTGACGCCCGAGGCCGAGCTCCGCGGTGCCGACACCAACTCGATCATGGCGACGTTGCTCGACGAGGTCCCGGTGCCGCGTTCACGCGAGGGGTGACGCGCCCGGCGTGCTGACGAGATCGGGCCTGGGCGCTGCGCTGACGGCGGTGGCGCTGGCGATCTGTGGTGCGTGGTGGCGCTACGAGGAACTGGTCGTCGCCGCGATCTGCATCGGCGTGACGATCGCGCTCGCGCTGTGGAGCGCACGGGTCCCGCACCGGGCCCGCATCATCCGATCGATCACCACGCCGCGCACCGCGCGCGGTGACCCGATCAGGTTGGTGTACCGGGCGACCAACCCGAGCCGCCGCCGGTCGCCGCCGGCGGTCATCGTCGACTGCTGTGACGACGCCGAGACCAGGGTCGACCTGCCGCCGATCGCCCGCGACGACCGCACCGAGGTCACCGGCTCGATCGCCACGCGGCGGCGGGGCGTGTTCCCGGTCGGTCCGCTCACCGTCGAGCGCGTCGATCCGTTCGGCCTGGCGATCGGGCAGCGCGCCGTTCCGGCCGAGGCGGTGGTGCTCGTCCACCCGCGGGTGCACCCACTGCACGGCCCCTACGGCGCGATGCACACCGTGGAGGACGAGGCCGTCATCAGGAAGGCCGCCTCGGACCCGCTGAGCGGGTTCGTCTCGTTGCGCGAGTACGTCGACGGTGACGACCCGCGCCTCATCCACTGGCCGACGTCGGCGCGGATGGGCACGTTGATGCTGCGCGAGCACGTCGAGCTGCGCCGGCCCGAGTTCACGGTGGTGCTCGACGCTGCGGCAGCAGTCTCCAACGCGCGCGACTTCGAGGAGATGGTCGACGTCGCGGCATCGGTGGCGGTGCACGCCCTGCGGAGCGGCGTCGACGTGACCGTGCGGACCACGTCGCGGGCGTTCCCGGGGTCGGTGCGACCGATCGAGCACGAGACGCACGTGCTCGACCTGCTGACGCCCGTCGAGCAGACCTCCGCGGAACACCTGTCGTCGTTGCCCGAGATCTTCCACAGCGGCATCGACCACACGACGATCGTGTTCGTGACCGGAGCGCGCGGGCCGTCGAGCACGCTGACGCACACCGACAAGCTGTCGGTGATCCGGATCGGCGAGGGCGCCGCCGCCACGTCGGGCGTGACGCTCGCGGCACGTGACGCGGCCGAGTTCGTCCAGCGGTGGCGTCCGTGAGGAGGCGTCAACGGTGGGCCGACGGGCCGCCCCGCGACCCGTGGCTCACCCCCCGCCGGGCGAGGATCGGGCTGGTCGCGATCATGGTGGCGATCCTCGGCCTCGTCGGAGGCGGCACGTTCGACCGCACCGAATGGTCACTCGTCGTCGTCGCGCCGCTGGTCACGATCGGTGCGCTCCTCGTCGCCGGTCGTCGATGGTTCATCCGGTTGGCGGTCGCCCTCGTCGCGATCGCCGCCAGCGTCGCCACCGCAGGTGTACTGGCCGGCGGCACGCTCGGCGATGCCGCGACCGGCGTCGTCGAGGGACCGCGCCGGCTGATCACCACCGAATGGCCGAGCCCGTCCGACCCCGGCGTGATCGCGTCGGTCGCGCTCCTGCTGGCGGTGGTGGCGGCCCTCGCCGCCGATCTGGCCGGGCGGGAGCGGTCGCACCTCGCCCCGCTCCTCCCGATCGCAGCGGGCCTGGCGGCGCTCCTGGCGCTCGGTGCGCCGTTGCAGCCCAGCGGCACCACGTTGATCTGCCTGAGCGCCACGGCCGCGGCCATGTCGCTGCTTCCGCACGGTGAGCTCGTCCCGACGCGCGCCCGCACGCTCGTCGGCGACCGCACGCTGGTCGTGTCGACGGTCGCAATCGTCGCGGTGGCGGTGGTGGCGACGTCGGCGCTGGCCTGGGCCGACCGCGCCAGCCCCCGCCGCCCCGAGGAGGCGCAGCTGACCGCGGCACTGCTCGACCCGATCGAGGCGATGGTGGCCCTCCGCCAGGCCGAGCCGCCGTTCGACCTGGTTCGTGTCACCGACCGTTCGACGCTGATCGGCCAGTCACCGCCGGGTCGGTGGCGGATCGCCGCGCTCGACGTCTACGACGGGCAACGATGGGTCCCCCAGATCACGATGCGGCCGATCGGCGGGCGGCTCGGCGACCCGTCACCGCCCGCGCCGGACCGCCCGCCGCCGATCCGCTACGACGTCGACTACCTCACCGACGACGTCGAGCTCGTTCCGTTCCCGGGCCGGCCCCTCTCGGTCGACGGCGACGTCGAGACCGACCTCGAGCGGGTCGCCGTGCGGCTCGCCGAACGGCCGGCGCCCGGCACGACCGTCCAGGCGGTCAGCGAGATCGCACCGACCTCGGGCTTCGCGCAGAACGCGACGTTCGCCGGCCGGCAGGTCGACGAGATCGCCGGCGCGTTCACCGAGTTGGCCGTCAACCTCGGCGGTGAGGGCAACGTGTACGAGCAGCTCGGACGGATCGAGGACCGGATGCGAACCGAGTGGCAGCTCGACGAGAGCGCCCCCGGGGCCGGCCAACAGCTCGCGCTGATCGAGCGGTTCATGACCGATACCCGCCGCGGGACCGAGGAGCAGTTCGTCACGGCGTTCGTGCTGCTGGTCCGGTCGCTCGGCTTCGATGCTCGCGTCGCGACCGGGTTCGTCGTGCCACCCGAGCAGCTGGCCTCGCCCCTCGCGCTCAACTCGTCGCAGGCGGCCGTGTGGCCCGAGGTGCTCCTCGACGGCGTCGGCTGGCTCGCCTACGACCCCGCCCCGGCCAGCGAATCGACCGAGGACGACGCCCCCACACCGCCCCCCGAGGCGCAGAGCCCGGCCGCGGCCCAGCCGCCGATCGCGCCGCCCGCCGAGGACGCCGGCGACGACGACGAGATCATCATCGAGCGCAACGAGGCCGACGGCGGCTGGGCGACGGTCGGCGCCTGGGCGACCCGCATCGGCATCGGCGCAAGCATCACGCTGCTGCCGGTGCTCGTGCTGTGCGCGGCGATCGTCGTCGCCAAGCTGCTCCGGCGCCGGCGTCGACTGCAGGCCGGCGATGCGGCGGTCCGCGTCCGAGGCGCCTGGGCCAACGCGACCGACTCGCTCGTCGACGCCGGGCTGTCGATCGCCCCGGCGTGGACCGACGATCGCATCGCCCGTCAAGCGGTGCCGCTGGCTCCCGGAGCGCCGCACGAGATGCGCCGGCTGGCGGCGATGTCGACGGCGATGACGTTCGGCGCCACCGACGACGGTTCCCGGCTCGCCGACGACGCCGCTCTCACGTCGGACGCGATCGACGACGCCATCCGCTCCGAGCGGACGCGTTGGCAGCGGCTCCGCTGGCGGCTGTCGTTGCGGTCGCTGCGACGCCGCACCCGGTCGCCGGTAAGCGTTTGACCGCCAGGGCCACCCGGCCGACTATCCGCCGATCAACTCGGCTCGCAGCTCGCGCTTGACGAACTTGCCGTTGGCGTTGCGCGGCAGTGGCTGGTCGCGGAACCAGACGGTCTCGGGAAGCTTGAACCGGGCGATCCGGTCGGCGAGGAACTCCGAGAGCTCGTCCACGCTGAGCTCGGCCCCGGGTCGCAGGACGATCGCCGCCGCCACGGTCTCGCCCAGCCGGTCGTCGGGGATGCCGAAGACGGCTGCCTCGGCCACGTCGGGATGCTCGTAGATCGCCGACTCGACTTCCGAGCAGTAGATGTTCTCGCCGCCGCGGAGCACCATGTCCTTGGCGCGGTCGACGATGAAGACGAACCCGTCCTCGTCGATGCGAGCGATGTCGCCCGTGTTGAACCAGCCGTCACGGATCGCGTCGGCGGTGGCCTCGGGCCGGTTGAGGTAGCCCTTGATCACGATCGAGCCGCGGACGCAGAGCTGGCCGACGACGTCGGGACCGGGCTCGAGCACGTCGCCGAACTCGTCGACGAGGCGGGCATCGAGCGTGGGCACGACGCGGCCGCACGACGCCGGCTTGTCGGTGTAGAGCTTGGCGGCGTTGGCGGTGACGATGCCGTGTGTCTCGGTGAGGCCGTAGCCGGTCGACGGTGCGCCGCCGTCGAGCGATTTGTCGATCTTGTCGACCAGATCGGGCTGGATGGCCGCGCCACCGCCACCCATCCCCTTGACCGAGGACGTGTCACGCCGCGACCAGTCGGGATGCATCAGCAGCTCGCGGGCCATCGTCGGGACGCCCGAGAAGTTGGTGACTCGCTCGCGCTCGATCAGCTCGAGCGCCCGCGCCGGATCCCACTTGTACATGAACACGATCGTCCCGCCGGCCAGCGTGCAGGGCTGCAAGAGGCAGTTGTTGGCGGTGACGTGGAACAGTGGCGTCGGTGCCATGAACACGGGCGGTGCAGCCGGGTCGGCGGGCTCGGCCGACGGTGCGGGCGCCGGCAGGTCGCCGGCCTCCACCGCCTTCGCCTCGGCCAGCGCCGACGCCATCGCCATGAAGCCGAGGTCCATGATGTTGTGGACCGAGCCGCGATGTGTGAGCTGGGCGCCCTTCGGGAAGCCGGTCGTGCCCGACGTGTAGAAGATGGTCACGTCGTCGTCGGGGTCGATGTCGGCGTCGGGCAACCCCGCGGGCGCATCGGCGGTGTCGACGACGTCGGACCAGTGCCAGGCGCGGTCGGGCAGATCCCGTTCGCTGCGGACCGAGATCAGATCGAGCGGCGCCGCCGCGCGCAACTCGTCGAGCACCGGCAGCACCCGCTCGACGCGTTCGTCGTCGGCGATCAACACCTTGGGCGTCGAGTCGCCCAGCGCGTAGGCCATCTCCTGGGTGGTCCACCACGCGTTCATCCCGACGACAGCGGCGCCGACGCACACCGTCGCCCAGTAGGCGACCACCCACTCCGGGTAGTTGCGCATCGCGATGGCGACGCGGTCGCCGGCGCCCACACCGTGCTCGTCGCGCAACAGGTGCGCCAGCGAACGGACCAGCGCGCCGATCTCCGCGTAGGTGTAGTGCTCGTCCTCGAACACGACGTACTTCTTGTCACCGTGCAGCGCGGCGAGCTCCCAGATCGACCGCATCGTCGGCGGCGCCCCGGTGAACACGCGCATCGGGACACCGCGCACTTCGATCTCGGACATCGCGAAGCCCGCCCCCTCGGCGGTCAGCTCGTTCCAGGCGGCGTCGAAGTGCTTGATCACGTCGAGAATGATGGCCGCCCCGGGGCCGCGGCGACGAACGCGTCGGACACGTGCCGTCATCGGGCCGGGGTGAGGTGGCCGACGACGAGGCCGCGCAGCTGGTCGACGTTGACGCCCTTGGCCGCACTGACCCAGACGATGTCGCCGACGTCGAGCCGGCAGCCATCGGCGAGGTCGCGCTTGCGGCTGGCGCGCTTGGACGACTTGACCTTGTCCATCTTCGTCGCGACGACGGTGTGGGGCACCTCGTTCTCGCGGAGCCAGGCGAGCATCTGCCCGTCGAGCGGCGTCGGTCCGATCGCGCCGTCGACCAGGACGAACACCATCACCAGCGGTTCGCGCTCGAGGAGGTACCCCTCGATCATCTCGGGCCAGTCCTTGCGGATCCGGCCGGGCACCTTGGCATACCCGTAGCCGGGGAGGTCGACGAGCGTGCCGCCGCCGGCGTGCTCGAAGATGTTGATCAGCTGGGTGCGGCCGGGGGTGTTCGAGACCCGTGCCAACTGCTTCTGGTGGGCGAGGGCGTTGATCAGCGACGACTTGCCGACGTTGGAGCGGCCGACGAACGCGACTTCGGCGTCGGAGTCGGGGAGCTGGCCGGTGCGGGTGGCCGACGAGAGGAACCGGATCTGGAGTGGCCGTCCGGACATGGCCGGGAGTGTACGGGCGCGAATCCATCACACGGGACGACCGGAATCTGTCATGGTGGAATCAGGACAGAGAGGCGGAGGTGCGACATGAGGCGCACATGGTTGGCGGCTGCCGTGGCAGCCCTGGTGATCGCGGGATGCAGCGGCGAGGACATCGCCGAGAACATCGTCGAGAACCAGATCGAGTCCGAGACCGGCGAGGACGTCGACATCGACTTCGACGACGGCAACGTCCGGTTCCAGAGCGAGGACGGCGAGTTCGAGATGCGCGTCGACGACGAGGGCAACGTCTCGATCGAGGGCAGTGGCGAGGACGGTGACTTCTCGCTGCAGTCCGACGACGGCGAGACCGTGATCGAGTCGGAGGACGGCTCGATGACGATCAGCGAGGGCGCCGACCTGCCCGACGGGTTCCCGAGCGATGTCCCGTTGCCGGACGACTTCACCATCGACTACAGCCAGTCCGTGACCACGCCGGATGGCGATGCGTTCACCATCGGTGGCGAGGCACCTGGGGTGGCGTCGGAGGTGACCGGCGACTACGTCGCCGCGCTCGACGATGCGGGCTTCGAGCAGCTCCAGGTCATGACGATGGCCGATGGCGGGTTCTTCGCCTTCGACGCCGGCGACTACGACGTGTCCGGCAGCGTCAGCGAGGGCGAGACCCCCGAATCGTCGTTCTGGATGATCAACGTCACGCCCTCCGAGACGGGCTGACGCAGGCTCAGCCGGCGACGAGCGTCGCCAGCGCCCAGGCGGCGACGACGAACCCGAGGCCGACGTAGAGCAGGCTGCGCCCGACCGGGGCGCGTTCGAGGTTGCCCTCCTCCGAGGGCCGCTCGGGCGGTCTCACGATCGCCATCAGGTTGCCCGCGAACAGCGCACCGCCCATCGCCAGTGCCAGCCACGCCAGGAGGTCCTCGCCGAGGAACATGCCGCCATCATGCCGGACGGGCCGGCGCACGACACGCTCGCCGACGGCGCCGGCACCGGTTCGGGCCCGCGCCGGTCGACGGGTAGCCGCCCACCGGCCCCCGACGGTGCGGGGCCCGAGCGGCCGCAACCGCGCGGGGCAGGTGCGCGACGACGACCTCAGGCGTCTTGACTCGCCCGGTCGGCGGCAAGGTGACCGCGCCGGTGGCCGCCCTGCCAGTCCTCCTGGACCGGTGCGTCGCTGATGCCGCCGAGGATGTTCAGCTGGGGCACCTCGCGCATGCTGCGCTTCAACTCCGCGAAGCCGGGGAACGCCACCAGCCGGGTCACCGCGTCCCACAGCTCGACCGCTTCCTCGTCGGAGGGCAGGCGCGAGATCACCGGGCCGAAGAACGACATGCCGTCGGGCGGGTCGAACGTGATGATCGGCGTGCCGACGTCGCGACCGGTCCTCGACAACGCGAGCTGGGACTCGGCGTCGAGCAGGTCGTCCCAGCGGTCGTCGTCGAGCGACTCGACGAATCGGCCCGGCAGGCCCGCTGCCGCGAGCACCTCCGCGACGTGCTCGGGCGTGCTGAGCCGGTCCCGCATCCCCGATCCGCGGGGCAGATCCCAATAGCTGCGACCGTACGCGGTCACGAGGCCGCCCAGCACGTCGCGGCCGAGCTCGTCGCGGATCGCCGCGGCGACCCTGAGCATGCGGAGCCCCGCCGTGTGGCCGAACTCGTACTCGGGCGGGAACTCGGTCGCGTAGTCCTTGTCCTTGTTGACCAGCCGCAGCGAGATGAACCGCCAGTCGACGCGGTACTCGCGTTGGGCGGCCACCTGGTTGACCCAGCGAGACGTGATCCACGCGAAGGGGCAGACCGGATCCCAGAAGAACTCGATGTCGTAGCCGGCGTCGGAGGCAGGCGGCGCGGTCGGCGTCATGGTGACGTCAACCCGAGCAGCCGGGAGCCCATTCCGACGCGTCGAGACGTCAGGCGGACGTCGACCGGTTGAACTTCCTGATCGACAGGCCGGCGAACACGACGATGATGCCGACCGACCAGAGGATCGAGTAGATCGCGTTGTTGCCGACCGGGTTGCCGTTGTAGAGCGCCCGCGCCGCGTTGGTGACGATCGTGAACGGGTTGGCATCGGCGACCGGCTCGAGCCAATCGGGCATCGACGCCGGATCGACGAACGCCGACGACACGAACGTCACCGGGAACATCCAGATGAACCCGGCCGAGTTGGCCGCCTCGACCGAACCGACCGAGAGGCCCATCAGCGCCTGCACCCAGCTCAGCGCGAAGCTGAACAGCAGCAACAACAACGTCGCGAGCACCGCCTCGACGAGGGAGCCCTCGAACCGGAAGCCGATCGGCCAGATCGCCACGACGAGCATGACGAGGAACGTGATCACGTTGCGGACGAGGTCGCTGATCGTACGGCCGATGATCACCGCTGCCCGCGACATCGGCAGCGACCGCAGGCGGTCGACGAGACCCTTGCTGAGGTCCTCCGCGAGCCCGACCCCCGTGAACGCCGAGCCGAACACGAGCGATTGGCTGAAGATGCCAGGGATCAGGAACTGGTCGTAGCTGGAGAAGCCGGGCACCTCGATCGCGCCGCCGAACACGTAGACGAACAGCACGACGAACATGATCGGCTGGATCGTGGCGAACATCAGCAGCTCGATGTTGCGGGGGATGATCCGCAGGTGGCGCTCGGCTTCGACCCACGAGTCCTTCACCGTCATCGTCACGAGGTCCATCAGGCCGACACCTCCTCGAGCTCGTCGGTGGCGGATCGGCCGGTGAGCGTCAGGAACACGTCGTCGAGCGTCGGGCGGCGGACCTCGACGTCGAGCACGTCGATGCCGGCGTCGTCGAGCGCTCGGATCACGCCGGGAACGACCCGGTCGCCGGAGTGGATCGGTGCCGAGAACGACTTGCCGTCGTGCGACACGTCGACGTCACCGGTGCACAACGGCCCGAGCGTGGCGAGGGCCGCCTCGCGATTCTCGGCCCGCGCGATCGAGACCCGCAGCCGGTCGCCGCCGATGCGGTCCTTGAGATCGTCCGAGGTGCCGTTGGCGATGACCTGGCCGTGGTCGATGACGATGATCCGTTCGGCCAGCCGATCGGCTTCGTCGAGGTACTGGGTGGTCAACAGCACGGTCGTCCCGTCGTGTTCGAGCTCTTCGATCAGATCCCACATCGCGAGGCGGCTGCGCGGGTCGAGCCCCGTGGTCGGCTCGTCGAGGAACAGCACCGACGGGCGGGCGATCAGGCTCATCGCGATGTCGAGGCGGCGCCGCATGCCACCCGAGTAGCCCTTGACGACGCGGTCGGCCGCGTCGACGAGGTCGAACCGCGCGAGGAGGTCGTTGGCGCGTCGCTTGACCTCGGGCCGCGGCATGTGGAACAACCGGGCGACGAACTCCATGTTCTCGCGGCCCGTCAGGCGCTCCTCGACGGCGGCGTACTGGCCGGTCAGGCCGATCCGCTCGCGGACGCCGTGCGGATCGGTCGCCACGTCGACGCCGTCGACGAAGGCCTCGCCGGCGTCGGCACGCAGCAGCGTCGTGAGCACCCTGACGGCCGTGGTCTTGCCCGCGCCGTTCGGACCGAGCAGCCCGTAGATCGCGCCACGGGGGACCTGCAGGTCGACACCGTCGAGGGCGACCGTGTCGCCGAAGCGCTTGACGAGGCCGCGGGCGTCGACGGCCAGCTCAGCAGTCATCGCCCCAGTCTGCCGGTCCCGACCGGACCACGGGGGGTGCCTTTCGACACGTCGACGGGTCCGGTGCCGCCGGTCACGTCACGACGTGGCCGGGATCGTCGGCGACGGCGACTGGCGGACGGGGGCCGGAGGTGCGACCGGCGGCGCCAGCGAGAGGACCATGTCGACGGTGCGGTCGAGCGAGGCGGGGTAGTCGCCCACGAGGTCGGCGGGGTCACCGCACCAGAAGCGGAACGTGAACGAGCCGAACGACGCTTCGTCGACCGGGGCGGTCCAGCCGTACCGCCAGCTGGAGCCGGAGAGGCCGGTGTCGACGGTGGTCCGCTCGCTGCCGGTGACCCATGCGACCACGGTCGCGGCGTCGCCGTCGCAGCGCCCGTCGAAGGTGACCTGACCGCCCGGCCCGACGACGGTCTGTGACGCCACGACCGACTCGGGCACGACCGACGGCGGCTCGGTGACCTCGATCGGCTCGGTCGTCGGGGTCGGCTCGGTCGTGGGTGCCGGCTGCTCGGTGGTCGGGGTCGGCTCGGTCGTGGGTGCCGGCTGCTCGGTGGTCGAGGTCGGCTCGGTCGTGGGTGCCGGCCGGCTCGTCGCCGGCGCCTCGTCTTCGTCGTCTGGGTCGTCTTCGTCGTCGCGGTCGTTGCCGTCGTCTGCGTCGTCGCGGTCGTTGCCGTCGAGAGGGAGGCCGGCGACCGGCGGCAGCGCGTCGGGCGCTGCACGAGGCGCCGCCCCGGCGATCAAGCCATCGGGGCCCGAGCCGGCGATCGCGGCCAGTCCGAGCACGAGGACCGCGAGCATCACGCTCGTCATCACCAGCCGCCGCATCCCCCCAGCTTGTCAGAGTGCTCACTCGGCGCAGTCAAGCGACACCGAATATCTCGGAGCGTGGCTGCGCCACCACCCGGCCGCTGCTCCTGCGGCCGGTCGAGCCGTGCCGGGTGAAACACCGCCACGGGGGATTTCACCGCGGCGGGATTCCATCGACACTGGATCGTCCCGACCCAGGAGACACCGATGGCCCCCACCACCCCTCGACCATCCCTCCAGACGACTCCCCGACCGGGCTCGCGAGGGGGCGCGCCATGGGTCGCGGCCCAGTTCGGCCTCGTCGGCGCGGCGATCCTGCTCTACTTCGGCGTCCGCGGCATGACGCAGGGCGACGTCGACGAGGCCGTCGCACACGGCCATGACCTGCTCCGATTCGAGTCGGCGCTGGGCCTCGACGTCGAGGAGCACCTCCAGGACGCCGTGCTGGCCCACGACGCCCTCGTCACCGCCGCCAACTGGGTGTACATCTGGGGCCACTGGCCGGTCATCGTCGCCACCCTCGTCTGGCTCGCCCGTCGCCACCGCGATCACTACCGGCTGCTTCGGGACGCGATGTTCGTCTCGGGCGCGATCGGACTCGTCGTGTTCGCGCTCTACCCGGTGGCGCCGCCGCGCCTGCTCGGCATCGGCATGACCGACACCGTGACCGAGCTGTCCAACTCCTACCGGGTGCTCCAGCCGCCGTCGCTCGTGAACAGGTACGCCGCACTGCCCAGCCTCCACGTCGGCTGGAACCTGCTCGTCGGGGTCACCGTGGCCGGCGTCGCACGCGGCCGGCTCGGGCGAGCGTTCGCCATCGGCGGCCCGATCGCCATGACCGCCGCCGTGGTGCTCACCGCCAACCACTACGTGGTCGACGCGGTGGCCGGCGCCGCCGTCGCACTCGTCGGTCTCGGCTCGGTCGTGCTCGTCCGGCGCGGTCGGCTCGGCACCGGCGTCGGCTCCGACCCGCTCCGGGTTGCGTGGCAGCCGAGCGGCTCACACGTCGCGGCACCGGCCGCCGCCACCACGGGCACCGCGAGCGCCGGGGAGCGAGGCGCAGATGCAGCGCGTCCTCGCCGGCCGGTGCGGCCTCGACATGCGTCAGCTCACGATGATCGAGGTGCTGACAGTGCCGGGAGCACAGCGCGGCCGGCAGCCGCGTGCGCACGAGCAGCAGCGACGGGGCCGTCGGACGCCCTCAGCTCGCCTGCGGACCCTCGCCCAGCGGCACCGCGACGACGAGCCATGCCAGGCGGAACAGCATGAGATGGGTCCACCGCGACCTCATCGCACTCGGAGCCCGCCGGGGCGCGGCGCAGCGCCTCGCGGAGCGATCTGCCAGCATCGAATCATGCCCGACGTGATCCACGCTCGACGTCCGCCCGGTGCCACTGCCGTCGAGGCGCCGACACCATCGCGATCCGCCACCATCACCGTCGAACGAGTCCGGGAGTTGCGATGACGAACTTCGCACGTGAGCTGTGGCGCCGTATCGAAACGCTCCACGCCGTCACCTACTTCGCCCACGAACCGCTGGACGCGTGCGCCTCGCTCGGCGTCCGGGGATTCTGGCGCTGCTACTTCGGGTATCGCGCCGCCCCGCTCGGCGCCTGCTCGGCGGGAACGGTGACCGCGACGTTCTTCGGGTTCGCTCCGTCGATGGTGCAGCGTGCCGTGCCCTCCATCTGGGACATCGCGACACCGGCCGCGCTGATCGAATCCCGCACGACGAGCGCCGCCGCCGCACTCCGCCGCCTCGCCGGCGACGAGCTCGACGCCGCCCTCGCGGACGGCTGGCTGCTCGCCACACTCGACGCCGCAGGCCGACATGCGTCGCCCGGGGGACGCCCCCTGTTCGCCGCCAACCGCGACCTCGACCTCCCCGACGATCCCGTCGCTGCGCTCTGGCAGCACGCGACCAGCCTGCGCGAGCACCGCGGCGACAGCCACGTCAACGCCTGGTCGACCCGCGGCTACACCCCGCTCGAGGTGGCGGTGCTCTTCGTGGCCGACGGCGGCACCACACGCGACGCCCTGCAACCCAACCGGGGCTGGACCGACGACGAATGGACGGACGCCGCGGCCCTCCTCGAGCGACGCGGCGCGATCGCCGACGGGAAGGTGACCGAAGCCGGCTCGACGATCCGCGCCGAGGTCGAGCACACCACCGACGAGCTCGCCGACGAGCCGTTCGGATCGCTCGACGCCGCCGACCGGCGGCGGCTGCTCGACCTGCTCGAACCACCCGCACGCGCGATCAGCGGATCCTCGATCATCCCGGCCACGAACCCGATGGGTGTCCGCCTCATCGACTGATCCATCGTTCGGGCTGCTGGCCGATCACCGATGTCGGGCGCCGATGTCGGGCTTCGGCAACGTCGAGACCACCACGAGCGGGCCGAGGGGAAGCACCATGCGCCGCGCCCTGCTCCGAACTTCGCCATGCGGCGCCACCGGTCCACCTGCGGCGCCGCAGTAGGGGCGCTAGGAGGGGTCGATCTCGATGAGGGCCATGGCGATGGCGATCGAGCCGAGGATCACGAACACGGCGTAGACCCCGAGCGCCCGGCGCACCGCTTGGCTGGTTCCGACCCGTACGCCTTCGGTTCGATAGCCGAGGAGCTTGATCGCCTGCCGGCCGCCGGTGTCGAGGTAGACGGCGCCACCGATCAGCGCGAGGTACGGCCACCAGGCGCCGTCGATCAGCATCAAGACGCCGGCGACGGGCAGGGTCCACATCGACAGCAGGTCCCAGCGGGCGGTGCCGGCGGTGTCCCGTGCGTAGATCGGGTCGATGGTGTCGGGCTGCTCCTGGAGTCCGAGTCGTCGTGCGAGCGGGAGGTCGACCACGGAGATCCACTGGCCGAGGTAGATCGGCCACATGAGGAGCGCCAGGAGGGCGGTGACGGTCTGCATTGCCTACTCCCTTCGTCGGAGCTGTGAGGGGGCCGCGTTCACGAGACCACCGTCTGGGAGTTGGCGACGGCGATCGTCAGGAGGCCGGTGGTGAGGTTGGCGACGATCCAGATGTGCCGCGCCGGCCATCGGGTGAAGGGACGGTGGTAGCCCACTCGTGCCTGGTTCCTCGTCCAGAACCAGAAGCTCAGCGCGTGGTAGGTGAGGGCGACGCCGGGCACCCACGCCCACACGTATCCCCAGGCTGCGTCGGCGATGAGGCCGACGGCAGCGATGGCATACGTCCAGCCGATCAGGACGTCGGCGACGGCGATACCGAGCTCGTACGCCCGGTACTCCTCGGGGGAGTCTGCCTCCTGGATGCCGAGCTTGATGGCGCCCTCCAAGTCGAGCACCGAGTAGAGCTGGCCGAGGAAGTGGAATCCGAACCCGACAGCGAGGACGAGCACTCCGGCCGCGACGTTGGCCTGCGGGAAGATCTGATCCATCGTTCGTTCCCCTTTCAAGAGATCTCGGCAGCGACGCCCTTCGACGAGACCGCGGTGGCAACTCGTTCGGAGTCGCCCAGGACTTCGAGTCTCGGATAGCTCTTCGGCGTCTGCGCCGAGGACTCGTCGTAGGCGGTGAGTGAGGTGAAGAGCCGGAGCGCGTTGTCGAGCATCCGCGTCGCGATGTCGGCGCCAGGCAGCGCACGGTTGGTGACGAGGTTGGCGCTCTCACCGCTGATGTAGGCATCGATGACGTAGAACGCGTTCTGCGCGACGTCCCGGTCCGTCTCGGGCGCGCAGGCCACGATCACGTCGACGAACCACTCGTTCAAGGCCACGACCGTCTGGATCACCTCGTCGGAGTACGTACCGTCGTTGATCGGGTCCCAGCTGATGAATCGGTAGAGCCCCGGATGCTCACGGGCGTATGTGATCAAGTTGGCGACGACGTGGCGGAGGAAGTCGAGCGGCGGCGCGTCATCGTCGAGGCCGTTCGCGACGGCGTGGGCATAGTGGATGACGGCACGTCGAAGGGCTTCCCACAACAGACCGGGTAGGCCATCGAAGTAGTTGTAGACGTTCGTGGGGGCACACCCGACGCGTCGCGCGACCTCTCGCAGGCTGAGGTTCTGTGACCCACCCTGCTCCTCGATCAGCTCGAGGGTGACATCGACGAACCGTTCAGCCGTTGCCCCGCTGCGCTTCTTGACGACCATGTCGACGTGCCTCAACGCTGTGTCTGAACGCTGTTCATTAACAATGTTAATGTACAGCGTTAACGATCAGCGTGTCAAGAGTGCCTGCGAGCTGGAACGGGACGCGGTGCAGGCATCGGGACAGGTCGTTGTCGAGGTCGGGGCAACTCGGCCCATCAGGACATGTCGAGACGTCTCGTCATCAGGCCGAGTGGGCGGCGTTGTCGAAGCGGGTGTAGTGACCGAGGAACACGAGCCGCTTGGTGCCGATCGGGCCGGCGCGGTGCTTCGCGATGATGACCTCGGCCGAGCCCTTGTCGGGCGACTCGGCGTTGTACACCTCGTCGCGGTAGAGGAACATCACCACGTCGGCGTCCTGCTCGAGCGAGCCCGACTCGCGCAGGTCGCTGAGCATCGGCCGCTTGTCGGAGCGTGCCTCGAGGCTGCGGCTCAGCTGGCTGAGCGCCACGATCGGCACCTCGAGCTCGCGCGCCAGCACCTTGAGGTTCCGGCTGATCTCGCTGACCTCGAGCTGGCGGTTCTCGGCCGTGCTGCTGCCGCCCATCAGCTGGAGGTAGTCGATGACGATCAGGCCGAGCCCGCCGTAGCGGGCCTTGATGCGGCGCGCCTTGGCGCGGATCTCCATGACGGTGACGCGCGGGTTGTCGTCGAGGAACAGCGGCACCTCGAGCCGGCCGATCGCCTTGCCGATCTTGGCCCAGTCGGCCTCTGCGAGCTTGCCGGTGCGCAGCTTCGTACGGTCGACGCGCGCCTCGGCGGCGAGGATGCTCTGGGTCAGCTCTTGGTGGCCCATCTCGAGCGAGAAGAACAGCACCGGCTTGGTGGAGTTCTGGGCGACGTGCGACGCCATGCCGAGCGCGAAGCTCGACTTGCCCATCGCAGGGCGGGCACCGACGATGTAGAGCGCGTTCTCCTGCAACCCGCTCAGCAGTTCGTCGAGATCGGTGTAGCCGGTGGCGACACCGGTGATGGTGTCACCGCGGTCGTAGGTCTCTTGCAGGTGGTCCATCACCTCGGGGAGCAGTTCCTCGATGGTGCGGGTCGAGTCGGTGACGCGCTGCTCGGCGACGTTGAAGACCTTGGTCTCGGCCTCGTCGAGCGCCTTGACGACGTCGTCGGGTTCGCCGTACGCCAGCTCGGCGATGTCGCCGGCCGCGTAGATCAGCTGCCGCAGGAGCGCCGTCTCCTGGACGATCTTGGCGTAGTGACCGGCCGACGAAATGGCCGGCGTAGCGTTCTGCAGCTCGTGCAACGCCTCGGGACCGCCGACCTCGTCGAGCAGGCCGGCGCGGCGCAGCTCGTCGGCGACGGTGACGGTGTCGGCCGGCGAGGCGCTCGAGTAGAGCGCACGGATGGCGTCGAAGATGTGGCGGTGTGCCGGACGGTAGAAGTCGGCGGGTTGGAGCCCCATCTCGCTGACGGTGCCGATCGCGTCGCGCGACAGCAGCAGCGCGCCGAGCACCGACTCCTCGGCGTCGATGTTGTGCGGTGGGACGCGGCCGCGACTCGAGGACTGGCGGGGTTGCCGATCGTCGGGTTGTGGTCTGCTCCCGCCGCTGGATTCGATGGGGAAGTACTCATCACCAGCCATGGGGATCTCACTCTGACGGAACGGCGCTGTGGGATGGAAGAGGACAACCACGGAAACGGTGAGGACAACGCGGGAAATCTCGGGGACAAGCCGGTCGTGCGCTGTGGACGCCCATGTGGACAACTGTGACGCGACGGTGTCACAAGGTGGCGGACTGCCAGCGGGTCCGGTGCGGCAGTCCGGAACGCGTGAGCTTCTTGCGCACATACTGCGCAACTTCCTCACGCGTTGCCCCCGCTCGCCGGGTGGGCGGGCGCGGAACGCGTGAGCTTCTTGCGCACATACTGCGCAACTTCCTCACGCGTTGCCCCCGCTCGCCGGGTGGGCGGGCGCGGAACGGCCCCGCGCTCGGCTGGAGCGACGGGGCCGTTCGGTCAGCTCTGGTTACGTCGACTTCTGGCGTCGGCGAACCGACTCCGGTCAGGCGTCGGCGAACCGACTCCCTCAGGCGTCGGCGACGACCTCGAGGGTGATCGGGAACGAGACCTGCGGGTGCAGCGCTGCGGTGACGGTGTGCTGACCGGTGGTCTTGATCTGCTCGTCGATCTCGATGACCTTGCGGTCGAGCTCGACGCCGGTCTGCTCGTGGACGGCGGCGACCACGTCACTCGACGTGACCGAGCCGAACAGCCGACCCTCGGCACCGGCCTTGGCGGCGATGGTGATCACCTTCGGCACCAGCGTGGACGCCACCGTGGTGGCGGCATCACGGTCGCTCGCGTCGCGGAGGTCGCGGGCCCGCCGCATCTTGGCGGCCTGCGCGATGGCGCCGTCGGTGGCCTTCAGCGCGTGGCCCTTGGGCAGCAGGAAGTTGCGGGCGTGACCGTCGGCGACGTCGACGATGTCACCGCGCTTGCCGAGACCGTCGACGTCGTTGCGGAGGATGACCTGCATGATCAGACCTCGCTCGCTTCGGCCACCGACTCGGCGCCGGCGCCGGCCGCCGTGTCGACGGCAGCCCCGGCCGCGGCGTCGACGTTCTCGTCGTCACCGTCGGGGGCACCACCCTCGACCTGGCTGTCGGGGCCCTGGTCGTCGCGGGGCGGACGCCGGTCGCCGTCGCGGTCACGGTCGCGACCGCGACCCTGCCGTGCCGCCGAGGCGACGCGACGGGCGTACGGCAGCAACGCCATCTCACGGGCGATCTTGATCGCCTTGGCGACCTCGAGCTGCTGCTGACGGTCGTTGCCCGAGACCCGCATGTTGCGGATCTTGGCGCGATCGCTCATGAAGCGGCTGAGCAGGTCGACGTCCTTGTAGTCGACGTACTCGACCTTCTCGATGATGAGCGGGCTGGTCTTCTTCTTGTATTTGCGGGGGTTCTCTGGCTTCCCGCGGCCACGGGGGCTCTTCTTCGCCATGTGAGTTCAGGTCCTTCCGGGACGACAGATCGTGGGTGCGTCAGGTCGTGGGTGCGTCGTGCTGCGTGAGGTTGGTCAGAACGGCTCTTCGTCGCCGTAGACGGGGTCGGGCTGGCGGGCGGCACCACCGCCGCCGCCCCCACCGCCGGAGAAGCCGCCGTCGCCGCCGGAACGCTCGGTGCGCTCGACCTGGGCCTGGGCCCAGCGGAGGCTCGGACCGACCTCGTCGGCGATGACCTCGACGACCGTGCGCTTGTCGCCGTCCTGCGTCTCCCAGCTGCGCTGCTCGAGGCGGCCGGTGACGATGACACGGGTGCCCTTCGAGAAGGTGGCGGCGGCGTTCTCACCGAGCTCGCCCCAGCACACGACGTTGAAGAAGGAGGTCTGCTCCTGCCATTCGCCGTTCTGCTGGTAGCGCCGGTTGACGGCGATGCCGAAGCTGGCGACCCCGCGCCCACCGGTGGTGTACCGGAGCTCGGGATCGCGGGTGAGGTTGCCGATCAGTGTGACGGTGTTGCTGGCCATTGGGTGGCTGCCTTTCGTGGGCGCTGCCGATCAGGCAGCGTCGACCGCCATGCCGCGGCGCTCGGCCTCGGCGTCGGGCAGTCGGATGAGCTTGTGGCGGACGACGTCGTCCGCGAGGCGGAGGTGGCGCTCGAGCTCGTCGAGGGAACCGCCCTCGGCGAGGCACTCGACCACGAGGTAGTAGCCGGCTTCCTTCTTGTCGATCGGGTAGGCGAACGGGCGCTTGCCCCACCAATCGGGCTTGCCGTGGACCGAGCCGCCGACCTCTTCGATCCCGTCGGTCACCATCTTGACGTAGGAATGGGCGTGGGGCTCGTCGGCGTCACCGTCGACGATGACCATCAATTCGTAAGCACGCTGCATGCGTGTGGAACTCCCTTCGGACTGTGGCCGGACCCGGAGGCCGGCCGGTGGCCCCACCGCGGCGGTGGAGCAGGGTAAATATGACCGTGCGAGTGTACCGGCGGGCCGAAGGACATGCTCCCCACCCTGAGACGGGGGTGTTGCATCGTTGACCGACCACGGGCCCTCGCCGACGAGCGCCCGCTCGGGATCGTGACCGACGCCACACGTCACGCCGCCGAACCCACCCGCACCCACGCGCGACGCACTGGTAGACACGCGCAGGTGGAGGAAGGGACCCGCCGGCGCGCCCAGCAGTACGCGCGATTCGTGCGCGCCATCGTCCGCATGCACCCGCGACTGTTCGTGACCGCCGTGCTCGGTGCGTTCGTGTTCGCGCTGTGCACGGTGGCCTCGAGCGTCGTGATCCGCTGGGTGATCGACAACGTCGTCGTCCCGCGTTTCGAGGAGGGCGACGTCGCCACCTCGACAGTCGTCACGGGGTGCATGCTCATCATCGGGATCGGCTTGTTGCGGGCGGTCGGCGTCGTAGTCCGGCGGTCGTTCGCCCACATGACGCAGTGGCGCATCGCCGAGACGCTCACCAACGACGTCACCGACCGGTACGTCCGGCAACCGGCGAGCTGGCACCAGCGCCAGTCCGACGGACAACTCCTCGCCCGGGCGGGCGTCGACGTCGACACGACGATCAGCGTGATGGCGCCGATCCCGTTCGCCACCAGCACGATCCTGCTCCTCGCCGTTGCCGCCGTCTGGCTGCTGTCGGTCGACCTGGTGATGGGATTGGTCGCGATTGCGGTCTTCCCGCTGCTGATGGTCGTCAACGTCGCCTACGAGCGGCGCGTCAACCGGCACTTCGACGATGCCCAGGCCGCGCTCGGCGAGTTCTCGGGTGCCGTGCACGAGAGCTTCGAGGCGGTGCAACTCGTCAAGGCGTACGGCGCCGAGCGGCGCGAGACCGAGCGGCTGACCGAGATGGCGGTGCGGATCCGCGATCCGCGGGTCAAGGCCGTCGAGCTGCGCGGCACGTTCGAGGCGCTGCTCGAGACCGTCCCGTCGATCACCAACATCGGCCTCGTCGTGCTCGGCGCGACCCGCGTCGACTCGGGTGCGATCACGATCGGTGACCTGTCGGGCTTCATCTACATGTTCACGCTGCTCGTGTTCCCGCTGCGGCTGATCGGGTACGCGCTCTCCGAGCTGCCGCCGTCGTACGCGGGGTACCACCGGATCATGGGGGTGATCGACGATCCGGTCGAGCCCGATCCCGAGTCGTCGCTGGGCGTGGCCGAGGCGCCCTTCGGCGTCGTGCTCGACCACGTGCGATACGTGTACGCCGGCGAATCCCAACCGGCGGTCGCCGACGCGACGGCGCACATCGCCGCGGGGTCGGTGACGGCCTTCGTCGGGGCGACGGGAGCGGGGAAGTCGACGCTCGTCGAGCTGATCGCCGGGCTGCTCGAACCGACCGGTGGCACGGTCGCCGTGCCCGACGGCCCCCGGGCGCTCGTCTTCCAGGAGGCGTTCCTGTTCAGCGGGTCGGTCCGCGACAACGTCGTGGTCGGGGACGCGTTCGACGACGGCGAGGTCTGGGAGGCGCTCCGGCTGGCGCGCGCCGAGGGCTTCGTCCGCGAGCTCCCCGACGGCCTCGACACCGTCGTCGGCGAGCGCGGTGTCACGTTGAGCGGCGGCCAGCGGCAACGGGTGGCCCTCGCCCGTGCGCTGGTGCGTCGTCCCGCGCTCCTCATCCTCGACGACACGACGTCTGCGCTCGACCCGGCGACCGAGCTGGCTGTGCTCGACAACCTGCGCACGGCGCTCGCCGGGACCACGGTCGTGATGGTGGCGTTGCGGCCGTCGACGATTGCGCTCGCCGACGACGTGCTGTTCGTCGAGGGTGGGCGGGTCGTCGCGCACGGCCGCCACGCCGAGCTCATGGCGCGGGTGGACGGCTACCGGGCGCTGGTCGAGGCGTTCGAGTCCGATCGGACCGGAGTCCGGCTGTGACCGAACCTTTGGGACGCTTCTCGGCGACCGACACGATCGGTCGCGGCCTCGCCGAGGCGCCGGTGCTCCGGCAGGGTCTCGGCGTCACCTGGCTCTTCGCCGCCTTCGGGGCCGGCGGGCGCGTGGTCGTGCCGATCGTCATCCAGCAGGCGATCGACCGTGGCATCCTCGGGCGCGCCGACGTCCGGTTGCGATTCGTGGTCGGCTGCGCCGTGATCGGGGTCGTCGCCCAACTGCTCGCCGCGATCTGCCAACGCACCGCGATCTACCGGCTCGGCAGCCGGGCCGAGCGTGCGCTCGCCGATCTGCGGGCGCGGTTGGTCGAGCACATCCACGGCATCAGCCTGGCCGATCACAACGACGAGCAGCGTGGAGCGCTCGTGGCGCGCGCCACGAGCGACATCGAGACACTCACTCGGTTCTTCCAGTGGGGCGGGCTGGCGTGGCTGATCGACGGGACGCTGATGGTGATCGTCGCCGCCGTGATGCTGGCCTACAACTGGCTGCTCGCCCTGATCGCGATCGGGATCGCCGTGCCGCTGTTCTTCGTGCTGCGGACCGTGCAACGGCATCTCGGCGCAGCGTACGGCGCGGCACGGGAACGCAACGGCGAGATGCTCGCCAACGTCAGCGAGCTCGTCACCGGTGCCGAGACGATCCGCGTGTACCGGGCCGGCGGTCTGTTCGGGAGCCGCGCACACACAGCGGTCAAGCGGCGTGCGGACGCGCAGATCAAGGCCGGCATCATCGGGGCGTTCCTGTTCCCGCTCGGCGAGGTGTTCTCGGTGGTCACGATCGCCACGATCGTCGCGGTGGGCGTGGCGATCGGGCCGGGCGGTGGGTTGACGGCGGGGTCGCTGATCGGGTTCATCTTCCTCACGTACCGGTTCCTCGAACCGATCGCCGAGTTCACCGAGGTGCTCGACCAGACCCAGACCGCCGTCGCCGGGTTGCGGCGGGTGATCGGCGTGCTCGACATGCCCGTCGGGCCGCCGCGACCCGAGCACCCGATGGCGCTGCCGCCGGGCCGGTTCGACATCGACATCGACGACGTCACGTTCGCCTACCGGAGTCGTGCCGACGCCGGGTTCGACCCGTCGACCGGCCTCGACCAGGTGGTCCTCGACCACGTGTCCGCGCACATCGAGGCGGGGCAGCAGGTCGCGATGGTCGGCGAGACCGGCTCCGGCAAGACGACGCTGGGCCGGCTGATCGCCCGGCTCGCGGACCCGATCGCCGGGACGATCCGGCTCGGGGGCGTGCCGCTGCCGCTGGTCGACAACGCCGAGCTACGGCACCGACTCGTCGTCGTGGCGCAGGAGCCGTTCCTGTTCGACCGGTCGATCGCCGACAACGTCCGCTTCGCCCGGCCGGACGCCACCCGCGGCGACGTCGACGAGATCGTCGCCCGGCTCGGCGTGTCCGACTGGGTCCAGGCGTTGCCCGACGGGCTCGACACGCGCGTCGGCGAGCGGGGCGAGTCGCTGTCGGCGGGCGAGCGGCAGCTGGTTGCGTTGCTCCGCGCCGGCGTCGCCGACCCCGACGTGCTGGTGCTCGACGAGGCGACGTCGTCGGTCGACGCGCTGACCGAGGTGCGGATCTCGAGGGCACTGGAGCGGCTCGCGGCCGGCCGCACGACGATCGCGATCGCCCACCGTCTGTCGACCGCGGCCAGGGCTGACCGGGTGCTGGTGCTCGAGGCGGGCCGGTTGGTCGAGGACGGGCCACACGCCGAGTTGGTGCGCGCCGGTGGGACGTACCAGCGGTTGTACGAGGCGTGGTTGTCGGCGACAACCACCGCGTGAGAGCGCCTTGGTGCACCGCTCGCGATCTCGACCGGTGCCCGCCGTCTCGATCGGTGCTCGCCGTCTCGACCGGTGCTCGCCGGTCAGGCGGCGCAGGGGAGATCGAGGAGCGCGAGCGAGCTGCCCGCGACGAGGCCGATCGCAGCGAGGTCGCCCTGCGCGGTCTCGACGGCCACGGAGAACCCGCTCGGCGTGGCGTAGCGGAAGCACGGGTCGCGCTCGCACGGCTCCATGTCGAACGCCTCCATGAAGGACCCGGCGGGATCGAAGAACGCGATCGACAGCGGCAGCACGGTGTTCTTCATCCAGAACGTGCCCGTGTGCGGGTCGGGATAGCGGAACGCCATGCCGTCGGCGGAGCCGAGGTCGGTCACGAACATCAGACCGCGGCTGCGTTGCTCGCCGTCGTCGGCGAGCCAGAGGCACAGATCACAGGTCTCACCGTCGGGCTTCGTGACCCGTGCGGTCACCCGCTCGAACCCCTCCGGCGTGATGGCGTTCGGGTCCGGCGCGGTGGTCGATCCCGGGGCCGTTCCGGCTGCGGTGGTCACGACGGACGGGTCGGTGCGGTTCCCATCGCGGCCGGCATCGCGGTCGCCATCGCCGGTCGCTGCCGACCTCGTCGGTGGAGCTGTCACCGGCGTCGGTGTCGACGTCGACGTCACTGCCGACGCCGGTCGTTCGACCGACGGATCATCGGGTGCCGATTCGACGATCGACAGTGGTGGCGCAGCTGGCTGGGCGGCGGGCGAGCCGGCGCACGCCGCGGCGACGAACACCAGGCAGACGAACCGTCGCAGCATCGTCCGAAGGCTACGGGTCACGATCGACGCCCTAACGTCGCGGCCATGACGGGCGACGCGGTCATCATGTGCGATTCGTGCGGCGCAGAGGAGCGCAGCCTGCAGGCGGTGCACCGCAAGTACGTCACGGCCGGATCGTGGGAGCAGGAGGCGTCGGAGCGCGTCGTCGACGACGTCGAGCGATGGTGCTTCGCCTGCCTGACGCAGTACCCGCACGAGCCCGCAGGCAACCTGAGCTGATGCGGGGACTTGACTTCAACCTCGGTTGAAGTCGTACCGTCGCCGTCGTGGCGTTCCGTTACGAGGGATACGAGACGAGTCGGGCGATCCCCAACGTGGTGGTCGACGGTTCGCCGAACGAGAGCACGGTACTGGCGCTGACCCATTGGCCCGGGATCGCCCAGCCCCCGGGCATGGCGCGCGACCTCTCGGCCCAGATGGCGTTCGCCTACCTCGACGAGCCGGTCCCCCACCCTTCCGCCGAGGTCGTGACCAACAACCACTTCGACCAGGACGGTCTGGTGTCGATCTTCGCGCTCGTCGAGCCGGAGGCGGCGCTCCACCATCGGGCGTTGCTGATCGACGTCGCCGCCGCCGGCGACTTCGCCACGTACCGCGACCGCCGGGCCGCGCGGACCTCGATGGCGCTGTCGCAGTTGGCGTCGGCCGAGACGTCGCTGAGCTACAGCGACTTCTCCGATCAGCTCTACCGCGAGCTGCTGCCCGAGCTGCTCCCGATGGTGCTCCACAACGACCGGTGCCAGGAGTTGTGGCGCGACGAGGACGAGGCGTTGACCGAGAGCGAGGCCGCGATCGCCACCGGCCGGGTCACCATCGACGAGCGGCCCGACCTCGATCTGGCGGTCGTGACGATTCCGGCCGCAGAGCCGTCGCGCTCCGGTCATCGCTTCGGCGGCGACGGTTTCGAGGGGATCCATCCGATGGCTCTGCACAACGCAACCGAGCGGTTCCGTGTGATCACCGTGCACGGTCGGCGGTATCGCTACGTCGATCGCTACGAGACCTGGGTGCAGTTCCGGTCCCGGCGCGTCCTGCCGCGCATCGATTTGCGGCCGCTCGCGGACGAGTTGACGGCGATGGAGCGCAGCTCGGTCACGTGGCGGGCGGGTGCACCGCAGGCGTTGACGCCGGAGTTGGCACACGACGGCGAGTCGTCGCTCGAGCCCGAGACGTTCGTGGGTCTGGTCGTGAGTCGTCTCGCGGGCGGTGCTGCGGGCAGTTTGCGAACCGCGTGACCGGATGTGCACGCCGGGGTTGGTGGCGAATCGTCCAACCGTTGATCCCCGCTGACAGGTCCCGCCGCGAATCGTCTCCGTGCCGGCGCTGACGCGGACCGTCGCGAATCGCCTCACCGCTCGCCGGCCCGGTCGCGAATCGTCTCACCGCCGGCGCCGACAGGTCCCGTTGCGAATCGTCTCACCGCCGGCGCTGACAGCTCACGTCGCGAATCGTCTCACCCCACGCCCGCCGGCCCGGTCGCGAATCGTCTCACCACCGGCGCCGCCAGGGACGGTCGCGAATCGTCTCACCCCGCGCTCGCCGGCCTGGTCGCGAATCGTCTCACCCCACGCCCGCCCGACCGGTCGCGAATCGTCTCACCACCGGCGCCGACAGGTCCCGTCGCGAATCGTCTCACCCCACGCCCGCCCGACCGGTCGCGAATCGTCTCACCGCCGGGCGTCGGCTGCGTCAGGCGCGGAGATCCACCACGCTCCGGCCCTTCGCCTCGCCGCGGAGGATCGCAGCGAGCACGTCGTCGAGCTCGTCGAGTGTGATGTCGTGGCCGATGTCGTCGAGGTTGCTCGGCTTGAGGTCGGCGGCGAGCCGCTCCCAGGTCGCGCGCCGCCGATCCATCGGGAGCTCGACCGAATCGATGCCGAGCAGGTTGACGCCGCGCAGGATGAAGGGCATGACGGTCGCGGGCAGTCCGGGCCCGCCGGTCAGTCCACTGGCAGCCACCGACCCGCCGTAGTCGATCCGCTTCAGCACGTTCGCCAGCGTGACGCCGCCGACGCAGTCGACGGCACCAGCCCAGACCGTCGATTCGAGCGGCCGCCGGCTCTCCTCCGACAGCTCGCTCCGATCGACGATCGAGCTCGCACCGAGGTCCGTGAGGAACTGCGCTGCCTCGGGCTTGCCGGTACTCGCGACGACCTCGTAGCCGAGGTTCGACAGCATGTCGACCGCGGTCGAGCCGACCCCGCCGGTTGCGCCCGTGACGAGCACGGGTCCGGATTCCGGTATCACGCCGTGCTCCTGCAGTGCCATGACGGACCGTGCGGCGGTGAAGCCGCCGGTACCGAGGACCATCGCCTCGCGGGTCGTCAGGCCCTCGGGCAACGCGACGAGCCAGTCCGACGGGACCCGCGCGTACTCGGCGTAGCCCCCATGCCGCCCGACCCCGATCGAGTACCCGTGCGCGATCACCTCGGTGCCGGCCGGGATGCCGGGTGCATCCTCGACGAGCACGCCCGACAGGTCGACGCCGGGCACGAGCGGCGAGATCCGTGCCACCCGCCCGGTCGGCGTCGACGCGAGGCCGTCCTTGTAGTTGACGCTCGACCAGTGGACCTCGACCAGCACACCGTCGTCGGGCAGACCGTCCGATGACATCGTCACGACGCCTCGGCTGACCTCCTCGCCGTCGGTGACCGCCTGGAACGCTCGGAACGACTCGACGCTCATGCGGCCGACCCTACAAACCGACGCCGTCCGGCCCCGACTCCCGACCGGCGCGACTCGATCACGCGCCGGTCGACGCTCCGTCGGTCCGCAGGCGCGACCAGACCTCGAGGTCGTGGTACTCGCCCCGGTGGAACCAACAGCCACGCATGACGCCCTCCACCGTGAAGCCGCACTTCAGGGCGACCTGCTTCGACGCGACGTTGTCGGGATGGATGTTCAGCTGCATGCGATGCACGCGCTTGCGGCCGAACAGGTAGTCGACGATGAGCATCACCGACTCGGTGGTGTAGCCCTTGCCGTGGTGCTCCTCACCGAACAGCTGGTACGAGATCTCGTACCCCTGCAGGTAGTGCGTGATCGGGAAGAACTCGATCTCCCCGACGATCTCGCCGCCGTGGGTCGTGATGAGCAGCATGCCCTCGTCCTCGCCCCAGAAGCCGCTCTCCGCGAACCTCGCTCGGAGCCGGGGCTCACTCGTCACGCCGAGCGGGAAGTAGGCACCGCGGGCAGCGAGATTCGTGGTCAGCTCGTAGAACGTCCCCAGGTCGCCTTCCCGGACCAGCCGAAGCTCGATCAGATCACCTCGGAGCACCGTGCACCTCCCGACGTTCGCTGCGCGACCATACAGGTCGCGCAGCGAACTTGCCGGGGGTCCTCACTCCCAGGGCCAGGTGCAGATGCCGTGAGTGTGGCCGTGATCGCTGCTCTCCCAGTCGGTGTAGGTGCCGCCGGCCAACTCGCATGCACCCCCGAGGATCCCGCAGGAAACTGCTCCTTCGCAGGTCGTCGAGTGCTGACGCTGGTCGGGCACCGCCAGCTCGGCGACGGGCGGGGGCGGCGGTGGCGAGACCGGCCGCATCGTGAACGACGCCTGCGCCCGCTCCACGGTGGAATCGGTGGCGTTCACGCCGGTGCCGATGCCGATGCCGGCGGCGGCGATCGTGAGCCCGACGATGATCTGGGACGTACGCATGATGATGCTCCTGTGTTCGGCGAGCGGCCGTTCCGCCCGTCGCCCGTCCAGATCGACGACTGCCGTGGATCTCGCGCTTTCTCACCGACACACCGCCGTTCTGCGCGAGGCGACCCCGAAGCTCGACCCTGATCACCGTGGTGCTTCGTCGTCGTCCCGAGATTCCGGCGCGCCGGACCAGTGGCGCGACGACGCCGGGCGCCGTGAACGCGCCCGGCGTCGGATTCCGTCGATCAGTGGGGCAGATGGATCTCACCCTCGTACGTCAGCACGAAGCTCGGACCCTCCCCCGTCCCGTGCCCGCGGGCGCCGGCCAGATCACCGGTGCCGCCCCTGATGAACCACCGGCCCTCCCAGGGGAAGTCACTCGGTGTCGGCAGGCCCGGATCCTGCTCGCCGATCGCGAGGAGTTGCAGTGTTCCCTCGTGCATCACGCCGTCGGCGTCCATGACGGTGCCGGTGAACTCGGCGTTGCCGGCGATGAGGTTCTTGCCCGGCCCGCCCAGACGCACGAGCCAGAGCTCCTCGACCGTCTTCCCCGTCATGTCGCCGGTCAGCTCACCATGCGCGACGCCGCGGAGCACGATGTTCTGACGAACTCCGCCACGGTCTCGATCTCGACCGGAACGTACGTCCAGTCGCCGCTGACTCCGGTCTTCGGGTGTGCCGTCGCGACCCCGGCCGCCGCTGCGAACGCCACGACCGCCAACATGGCACCTACGACTCGCCGCTTCATGTGCTTCGCGTCATCTGCGCATCGACTGCGCATCGTCGGACGCCGCGGGCGAGCCTCACTTGGCCGTTTCGGGCTGCCATGGAGGAGCGCACCTCGGCCTCCCTCGATCATGCGCCCCCGGTGTTCGCGGCAAGTGGTCGGGGGTCACTCGGACCGCAACGGTTTCGGTCGAGCTCAGCCGTTCAGTCCGGTCGCCAGCGGGTCAGGCGTTGCGGCGAGCTGCCCGGCAGGCGTTCGATCTCGCAGCGCGCCTCGAGGTCGACCTTGGTGTAGGTGCAGTAGTTGCGTGTGCGGCCCTTCGGGAACAGCTCGTGCGTCGAGTAGCGATCCTGGGCCGCGGCCACGACGTCCTTCAGGAGGACGGTGCCGTCGTCGTCGCACTCGTCGTCGAGCATCTCGAGGATGTGGGCGCGCATCAGCTCGTACTGGGCGAGGCCCATCGTCCACCCGTCGAGCCCTCCTGGGCGCGTTGCGTTGAAGATCTCGACCCGCCCGCGCTCGCGTGCTTCGGCGTCGGCATCCCATGCCGGCTGCGGCACGGGGCCGGCGTGGGGGTCGCGCTCGGGCATCAGGCCATGGCCGGCGGGGAGAAGCCGTCGGGGATCACGAGATCGCCGGGGCCGAGCTCCTTGATCGACGACTTGCCGAGGCCGAGCATGGTCGAGTCGATGCCCATCCGGAGGACGTCGAGCACGTTCTCGACGCCGGCCTGTCCGTTGGCCGCGAGGCCCCACAGGTAGGCCCTGCCGATCATCACCGCCTTGGCACCGAGGGCCAGCGCCTTCACCACGTCGCTCCCCCGTCGAATGCCGCCGTCCATGACGATCTCGATCTGATCGCCCACGACGTCGACGATCTCGGGGAGCACCCGGATCGGCGCCGGCGCGCCATCGAGGTTGTTCCCGCCGTGGTTCGACACCGAGATCGCCGTCGCGCCCGCGTCGAGCGCGCGGCGGGCCTCGTCGGGCCGGCCGATCCCCTTGACCATGAACGGACCGCCCCACTGCTCGCGCAGCCAGGCGATGTCCGCCCACGTGGCGGGCGGCGTCCCCATCCACACGCCGTACGCGTCGAAGAAGTGCGGGTCGGGCTCGCCGAGGGCGTTGAAGTTGGGCACGCCGAGGCCCGGTAGCTGGCCCGTCCGCAGCCACTCGAGCAGCCAGACCGGTCGCATCGCGACCTCGGGCACGTGCTTGAGCACCGTCAGCGGCTTCATGTCCTGGGGGATCTTCGGGCTCCCCCAGTCACGGCTGTGGACGAACGACCAGTCGAGCGTGACGATCAGTCCACCAGCGCCGGCGGCCTTGGCGCGGTCCATCCGCATCACCATCGAGTCGCGGTCCCCGGCCCAGTAGATCTGGAAGAACGTCTGCGGGTTGGCGTCGACGACGGCCTCGAGCGGCTTGCTGGCGAACGAGCTGAGCCCCATCACGACGCCGCGGGCGGCCGCGGCACGCGCGACCGCCAGCTCGCCGTCCGGATGGACGGCCTGCACACCGGTCGGCGAGATCATCACCGGCATCGACATCGGCTGCCCCATGACCTCGGTCGCCATGTCGCGTTCGGGGGGCTGGCCGGCGGTGATCGGTCGGACCCCGAGCTCGTCGAACGCGGCCAGGTTGTCGTCCAGCGTGACGCCACGCTCGGCGCCGGCGATCAGCGCGCCGTACACGGACTTGGGGAGCTTGCGCTTCGCCCGCCGCTGCGCCACCGCGACCGATTCGAACCATGCGTTTGCCACGGCGTCAGCGTAGGTGTTGGCGGTTCGCCGGGCCTCAGCCGCCGCCGACTCCACGGACCGGTGCCACACTGGCGTCGTGACCTCGCCTGACTTCGTCAGTGCCGACGGCAGTCCCCTGGCGGTCTACCTCGCGCTGCCCGCGGGTGACGCGCCGATGCTCGTGCATCGCGCCATCCGCCCCGAGTCGACGATCCTCGAGCTCGGCTCCGGCCCGGGCCGTCTCACGCGAGCCCTCGTCGCACTCGGTCACGACGTGACGGCCGTCGACGACAGCCCGGAGATGCTCGCCCACGTCACCGGAGCCGACTGCGTCGCCGCGGACGCCTTCGAACTCGACCTCGGCCGGACGTTCGACGTCGTCCTGGCGGCCAGCACCCTGATCAACCGGCCCGGGGCCGAGCACCGAGCCCGGCTGCTCGAGGTCGCGAGCCGCCATCTGCGAGACGGGGGATCGTTCATCGTCGAGCGATTCGAGCCCGGATGGCTGCTCAGCGCCACCGACACCGCGGAGGAGTGTGGCCCCGTGAGGATGGTGTTCGAGGCAGGCGCGATCACCGGATCGGTGAGATCGGCGGCGATGACGTACCACCTCGGCGGGCGGTCGTGGCGCCAGGAGTTCGACGCCGAGGACCTGCCCGATGCCGTGCTCGAGGCCGAAGCGGCCGCGGTCGGGCTCGTCGTGACGCGCCACCTCGACGATGCAGGAAGCTGGGTCGGGCTCACCCACCGGTGACGTAGGCAACCGCCGGTGCGGCATCGCGCTCGAGACGGGTCGCGTCGCCACCTGACGCTGCGGCGGACGCCACCACGTCCAGCGTCGCTGTGGCTGCCACTGAGACATCGTCACGAGCGGTTCACATCCACCGGAGCCGCTACCCCGCGAGACGATTCACGACCCGAACCCATGCGCCGCGAGACGATTCACGACCCACCCCACGCCACCCCACACCACGAGACGATTCACAACGACACGAACCACACCCCGCGAGACGATTCACGACAACACGAACCACACGCTGCGAGACGATTCACGACCCACCCCACGCCACCCCACCCCGCGAGACGATTCACAACGACACGAACCACACCCCGCGAGACGATTCACGACAACACGAACCACACGCTGCGAG
>NZ_JASJCS010000114.1 GCF_030065885.1 Ilumatobacter sp.
GTGCCGAGCAGGTCGAGCGTGGTGTTCTCGAGCTTGAGGCCGACGTCCTCGCTGATGACCTGACCGCCGGTCAGGATCGCCATGTCCTGCAGCATCGCCTTGCGTCGCTCGCCGAAGCCCGGCGCCTTGACGGCCGCCGACTTGAACGTGCCGCGGATCTTGTTGACGACGAGCGTGGCGAGCGCCTCGCCCTCGATGTCCTCGGAGATGATGACCAGCGGCTTGCCCGACTGCATGACCGTCTCGAGCACGGGGACGAGCTCGCGCACCGCAGTGATCTTCGACGACACGAGCAGCACGTAGGCGTCGTCGAGCGTGGCCTCCATGCGGTCGGTATCGGTGACGAAGTACGGCGAGATGTAGCCCTTGTCGAAGCGCATGCCCTCGACGAGGTCCATGTCCATGCCGAACGTCTGGCTCTCCTCGACCGTGATGACACCGTCCTTGCCGACCTTGTCGATCGCGTTCGAGATCATCTCGCCGATCTCGGTGTCCGCCGACGAGATCGCGGCGACCTGGGCGACCTGATCCTTGGTCTCGACGTCGACCGCGATGTCGCCGATGGCCTCGACGGCCGCGTCGACGGCCGCCTCGATGCCGCGCTTGACGCTCATCGGGTTCGCGCCGGCCGCGACGTTGCGCAGACCGTCGCGCACGAGCGCCCAGGCCAGCACGGTGGCGGTCGTCGTGCCGTCACCGGCGACGTCGTCGGTCTTCTTCGCGACCTCCTTGACGAGCGACGCGCCGATCTGCTCGTACGGGTCCTCGAGCTCGATCTCCTTGGCGATCGAGACGCCATCGTTGGTGATGGTGGGGGCGCCCCACTTCTTGTCGAGCACGACGTTGCGGCCCTTCGGCCCGATCGTGACGCGAACGGCGTCGGCGAGCTTGTTCATGCCCGCCTCGAGGCTGCGACGAGCCTCGGTGTCGAATGCGATCTGCTTCGGCATCTGCGTGTCCTCCGTTGGACGGTCGTAGCGAGGGATGCTCGCCGGCGCCCTCGCCGATCGAGCGCTGGCACTCTACCGCTGCGAGTGCTAACCGGACAATGGAGCGCCGACCGGACGATGGAGTGCGAACCGGCACCGACACGGGGACGGTGCTCGGAATGGAAAGCCGACTGGTCTGGTTATCTTTTGCGCTATGTCTGTCACCGTTCGCATTCCGACGACCCTCCGCCCGCTCTCGGGCGGCAACAAGCAGGTCGAGGTCGATCCCGGTTCGCTGTCCGAGGTGATCACCGGTCTCGATGCCGCCCATCCCGGCTTCGCCGACCGACTGCTCGACGACGACGGCGGCCTGCACAAGTTCGTCAACGTGTTCGTCGACGACGACGACGTCCGGTACCTCGACGGCCTCGACACCGCCGTCGCCGACGGCATCACCGTCAGCATCATCCCCGCAGTCGCCGGAGGCTGACGACCGCGCACTCGCCGGAGGCGCACAGTCACCGTCGGCATCATCCCGGCGGTGGCCGGGGCTGGCCACCGCGACCACCCGGCAGCGCTCCACGCCTGAGGCGGCATCGTCGCCGACCTTGCGGCCGCTCGGTAAGTTCCGGTCGTGCGCGTGCTCGCAGCGGTCGACAAGTTCCGGGGGACGGCGACCGCGGCCGACGTCGCTGCGGCGATCGGGCACGCGTGCTGGGAGCGCGGTCACGACTGCGTCGAGCAGCCACTCGCCGACGGCGGCGAGGGGATGCTCGACGTGCTCGGCGGCCCGAACCGCACCTCCACGGTGACCGGGCCGCTCGGAGCACCCGTCGACGCCGAGTGGCGGCTGTCCCGTGACACGGCGATCATCGAGATGGCACGGGCGAGCGGCCTGGTCCTGGCCGGAGGAGCCGAGGGCAACGACCCGATGCACGCCACCACCGCCGGCACCGGCGAACTGATCGACGCCGCCGTCACTGCGGGCGCCAGGCGGATCATCGTCGGACTCGGTGGCTCCGCCACCACCGACGGCGGCCTCGGCGCGCTCCGGGCGATCCGGTCACCTGCGCGCCTCCGAGGAGTCGAGTTGCTGGTCGCCTGCGACGTCACCACGACGTTCACCCACGCCGCTGAGGTCTTCGGCCCGCAGAAGGGAGCCACGCCAGCGCAGATCAAGATGCTGACGAACCGCCTCGAGCAGCTCGCACAGCAGTACCTCGCCGAGTTCGACGTCGACGTGACCCGCATCGAGGGTTCGGGCGCGGCGGGCGGGATCGCTGGGATGCTCGCGGCGCTCGGCGCCAAGCTCGTCCCCGGGTTCGATCTCGTCGCCGACGAGGTCGATCTCTACGACCGACTCGACGAGACCGACCTCGTCATCACGGGTGAGGGACACCTCGACGCCCAGAGCTTCGAGGGCAAGGTGGTCGGCGGCATGGCCGAGCTCGCCGCCGAGCACGACCGACCGATCGGCGCCGTCGTCGGCATCGCAGACGACGACGTCGCGGACCGGATCCCGACGTGGTCGCTGGTCGAGCTCTTCGGTGCCGAACGATCCCTTCGCGAGCCGCTCTGGTGCATCGAGCGCGCCGCCGGCTTGCTGCTCGACGACCTCGGCGGGTGACGGCGCTCAGCCCTCGGCGCTGCCGGCGATCGTCGGGTTGGTGACCACGGCGACACCGGTGTCGGCCTCGGGCGCGAGCTCGGCGAGCGTCTTGCCCGCCTTGTCGTTGCCGAGCATCAGGAGCACCCCGGCGCCGTTCAACTCGCCGTCGATCGTCGGCGGCGTCTCGGGCATCGGCGCGACGGTGCCGACGCCGCCGAGCACACGACCGAGCGACTCGGCCACGGACTGCGCAGCGGCATTGGCCGCGTCGTAGTAGATCACCGACTCCTCGATGTCGCCGATCGTCGAGCTGGCGTTCGTCGGATCGACCAGGGTGAAGCCGGCACCGGTCTCGAGCGCACGCGTCATGCTGCTCGCGGAGCCGCCGACACCGTTGGCGTTGGCGACGATGACGTCGGCGCCGGCGGTCACGATCGGCGGCACGGTGGTGGTCGGCGGCAGCGTCGGCACGGTGGTGCCGCCGGCCGTGGCATCGTCGTCGGTCTCGTCGTCGCCGCCGTCGGCGTCGTCGGAGTCGGCGGCCGCGCTCGTGTCGAAGTCGAGTGGGGTGTCGCCCCCGTCGCTGATCGAACGCAGGATCAGGAACCCGGCGACCACGGCGACCACCGCGAGCACGATCGCGAGCGCGCCGCTGACCGGCGCCCCGCCATCGCCGGCGCGTGGCGCGCGGCGCGGCATCTGGCCGGAGCCGTCGGGTACTTCACTCATGCGTTCACGCCTCCCTGGGCATCGGTGCCGGTGTCGAGCCGCTCACGGCGGCGCCGGAGGCGTTGACGCTGCAGGCGGCGGATCACCAGCGGGTCGTGTTCCAACGCCTCCGGTTGCTCGAGCAGTTCGTTCAGCTCGGCATAGTACTCGTCGGCCGAACACTGGAACCGCGCACGGATGAGCGTCTCCTTGGGTTCGTCGAAGGTCCAGAAGGAACGTTCGAACTCCAACATCGCCTGGTGCCGCTCCGTGATCACGCGTACAGCCTGGCCGTCGGGCAGGGTGCTTTACAAGCACCCCCTCCCGTAAGTTGTCGGTCGTGTCCGATCCGGCGTTTCCCGAGCCCCGAACCCAGCGGCCGTACCTGATCGGCGTGGCCGGCGGGAGCAACTCGGGCAAGACCACGATCGCCACCCGACTCTCCGAGCTGATCGGTGGCGAGCACCTCTCGCTCATCAAGCTCGACAGCTACTACATCGAACGGAGCGACGAGCCGATCGAGGTCCGAGCGGCGGCCAACTACGACCATCCCGACGCCTTCGACTGGCAGCTGCTGAACGACCACCTCGCCGCGCTCTCGGCCGGGGCCACCGTCGAGGTACCGATCTACGACTACGCGATCCACGATCGATCCGATCGCTGCGAGACCGTCTTCGCATCGAAGGTGGTCGTCGTCGAGGGGATCCTCGTGCTCTGGGAGCCGCAGCTGCGCGAGAGGTTCGACCTCAAGATCTTCGTCGACACGCCGCCCGACCTCCGGATCATCCGCCGCCTCCGTCGTGACGTCGCCGAGCGGGGGCGAACCCCCGAGAGCATCCTCGACCAGTACCTCGCGACCGTGCGACCCAGCCACGAGCGGTTCATCGAGCCGAGCAAGCGCTACGCGGACGTCATCGTGCCCGAGGGCGGCCTCAACCGGCCGGCGCTCGAGGTGCTCCTGGCCAGGGTCCGCGAGCTGGTCAATCAGCGCTGAGCTGCGGCGCTCGTATCGAGGTCGCAGCCGGGAACGAACGGTCGACGCGAGTCAGCCGTCGGTCGTCTCGTCGTCCGTCGTTTCGTCGTCGGTCGTCTCGTCGTCGGTCGTCTCGTCGTCGGTCGCCTCGTCGTCGGCGGGTGCCGTCGTCTCGGGGGCGACCAGGCCCTGCAGCTCCGCGAGGGTCTTGTCGGCGGTGTCGTTGCCCATCGCGACGAGGACCGAGGCCTCTCCGACGTCGCCCGATTCGACGGGCGCCGGGACCGTGAGCTCTTCGACGCTGATGTCGCCACCGCCGAGCGCGGCACGAAGCGAGTCGGCGACCGCCATCGCGTTGGTGTTCTCGGGGTCGTAGTAGATCTTCGTGACCTCGAGCTGGCTCTCGGTGCTGTTGGTCGCATCGCCGGTGGTGAAGCCGGCGACGGCGAGTTGGTCGGTCATGCGACCGGCGGCGCCGTTGATGCCGCTGGCGTTGGCGACGACGACGGTCGCACCCTCGGTGACCAGCGCGAGCGTGGTCGTGGTCGTAGGCGCGGCGGTCGTCGTCGTCGCTCGGACGACGGTGGTGGTCGGCGCCGCGCTGGCGACGGTGCTCGTGGTCGTCGACGAATCGGCGTCGTCGTCGTCATCGCCGCCGCAGGCGACGATCGCGAGCGAGCCCACGACCAGCGCAGCGATCGACCGAGTCGTGGCCGATCGTCGCTCTGCACCGGTGGACATGCGGATGGTGGTCGAGTCGGACGGTGCGCGTCTCACGGTTCCACGGTAGTCACCGGCGCGCGGGTGAAGCGGGCACCCCGCCCGGGTCAGATCTCGGCGTCGATCGCGGCGACGAGCTCGCGGGCCTCGTCGCCGGCGACGGCGGCCGTCTGCGGCTCCTGCCGCTGCGCCGGCGCGGAGGGCAGATCGGCCAGCACCAGGACGAGCCGATCGATGACGTCGGCGTCCCATTGGCTGCCGGTGTGCTCGCGGAGCACCGACAGTGCGGTGGCCACGGAGACTCCCGTGCGGTAGGGGCGATCATGGGTCATCGCGTCGAACGCGTCGCACACGGCGATGATCCGGCTGTCGAGCGGGATGTCCGCGCCGCGCAGCCCGTCGGGGTAGCCCTGGCCGTCCATCCGTTCGTGGTGAGCGCGAACGATGGGCGCAGCGGCGGCGAGCGTGGGCTCGGCGAGCAGCATCGACTCGCTGTGCAGCACGTGCTCCTTCATGACCTCGTACTCGTCGGTGGTGAGTCGGCCGGGCTTCTTGAGGATCTCGTCGTCGATCTCGAGCTTGCCGACGTCGTGCAGCATCGCCGCGAGCCCGAGGTTGCGAAGCCGGGCGCCCGACAGGTGGAAGCGCTCACCGAGGCGGATGGCCATCTCGCCGGTGCGGATGACGTGCTCCCGCGTGGTCGCGTCCTTCCGCTCGAGGTCGGCGACGAACCGGTGGACCACGGGGGACAGCCCGAGCTCGAACGCCACGAACGGGTCGCGGACGAGCACCGGTGCGAGCACGTCGTGGGTCGTGCGGTTCATGCCCTTCGACAGCACCATGCCGGCGCAGGTGCCGACGAGCGACACGGCGCCGAGCAGGTGCAGCCACCAGAATGCGCCACCGAAGTCGGTCTCGATCGTCGGCAGGAACGCGGTCAGCCCGAGCGCGGCCAGCGACATCGCCGCGATCATGTTCGGCGTCTGACCGCCGAGCTCGAACAGACGGAGCTGACGGAGCGCGAGGAAGCCGAACGCCGCCATCATCGCGATCGACGCGCCGAGCGTGACCGGCGACGAGGCCGACGGCGCGGCGATGGCGTCCGGGAAGAAGGCGACCACCGAGCCCACGATGAACACGCCGAGCACGGCGAGGAGCGTCCAGTCGCGCCAGTGGCGGGCGGCCCACCGCCCGAATCCGGACGACGTGACCAGGAGCGGCACCGCCACGGCGATCGCCAGGGGCAAGAAGAGGAAGGCGGCGGTGTGGAACGCGTCGGTGTCGTCGAACAGGACGTCGGGCGTCACCAGCGCCCGCACGAGCAGCATCACCGATGCGGCGAGCAGCGCGGTGCCCAGCAATCCCATCTCCGCGATCTCACGGCGATCGGCGACCGCGATCACGACGGTGGCGGCGCCGATGCCGACGACGGCCGCCACGACACCGAGGACGAACAGTGCGTTCGGCTCCACCCACCGACCGTCCCCGACGGCCCCGAGCGAGACGAGCGCCGTGATCGCGGCGAGCGTCGAGGTCACGAGGAACCAGGTCAGGCGGGCACGGGACTGGCGTGGTCGTGGCGTCACATCAGTGTTATCGGTCGGATGCGAACGTCCTTGAGCGTGTCTTGCCGATCGGTCCGACCGCGGCGGGGGCCGGGGCCGGCGCCGCAGGTTGGCAGCCGTCGGGCAATCGCTGGATTCCCGGGCCGATCCAGCGCGACACTGGACGTAGCGAACGCGGTCGTGGGCGGCCGTCGCCGAACCACCGTACGAGCGGAGCACTGATGCGGGTCTTCCTCTCCTTCTCATTCCGTGACGACGACAAGGAGCTCGTCGAGCGACTCCAGTCGCTACTGCGATCGCACGGCGTCGGTTCCCGGACCGGCCGCGTCGCCGACGGCGAGCCGCTCACCCCGGCGGTGCAGGGCATGATCGACGAGTGCGATGCGGTGGTTGCGCTCATGACCCGCCGCGACAAGCTGGAGGGACAGGAGCGGTGGCGCACGCACCCGTGGGTTCGCGACGAAATCAACTACGCCCGCAACGGAGAGAAGCCCGCGATCGCGATCCTCGAGGACGGCGTCGAGCCTGAGGGCATGTACGCCGAGAACGAGCGCATCCACCTCGACCGCGCCGATCCGCTCGATGCGTTCCTCAGGTTGTCGCGACAGCTGGCGAGCTGGAAGAAGGGGTTCGGGCGCACCGTCAAGGCTCGCGTGCTCCCCGACGAGATCGGCCACGAGGCCGACACGTGCAAGTACCGGTTCTGGACCGACGGCCACAGCGGCGACTGGGTCGACGCGCCGCTGATCCCCGCGCAGGGCGGCACCGAGCTGCTCATCCGTGGGGTGCCCGACGAAGACGCCCTCATCGAGCTGCAGGTCGACCGGCAGGGCAACGGCGGGTGGCGCTCGCGGGCGATCGGGCAGTACGTGACCATCGAGCTGCAGCAGGCCATTGGTCGGGCCGGCGGTGAGGTACCCCCAGGAGGTCGGCCATGAGCCTTCGGATCGCGCAGGACTCCGACTACCGCGGCGAGAACAGCTGGGCGTGGTCGGTCTGGATCGAGGGCGACGAGCTCGACCAGGTCGATCACGTGGCGTGGCATCTCCATCCCACGTTCCCCGAGCCGATCCGCTGGCGGTCGGACCGCTCCGACGCGTTCCGACTCGAGGCACGGGGCTGGGGCGAGTTCGAGATCAAGGCGACGCTCTACGACGAAGCGGGCCAGCCCACGGTGCTGACCCACTGGATCGAGCTGGGTGGCGCCGAGCGGAGCGCGCCCAGCAAGGGGCGGGTCTTCATCTCGGCGTCGTTGCGTGACACCGCAGTGGTGGACCGGCTGCGAAGCGAGCTCCAATACGAAGGCGTGCAGGCCGAGGACTCCCAGTCGGCGCTGGCCGGGGAGGACTGGGAGACCGGCATCGAGACGTCGATCTCGCGAGCCCAGGTCGTCATGCCCGTCGTCAAGGGCGAGATCAGCCCGATCGTCGAAGAGGAGATCGACATGGCGGTCGCGGCCGACAAGCCGATCCTCCCCATCCTCGTCGGTGAGACCGACGTCCCCGAGTCGCTCGCCCGCTTCCAGGTCGTGCAGGTCGCGGACGACGACGACGTCGGCGACGCCGTCGCGGCGGCACATCAGTACCTGGCCTGATCACATCCACCGGGCCACGGCGGTCCCCGCGGCCGAGGAACCGGTCAACTACACGCAGCTGCCGAGCTGATGGTGCGGTTCGGGGTGGCCGGCGTCAGGGCGTGCGGCGCCGACGCGGGGCGCTGCGCGAACAGCCACTGCGACGAGAACGGGTTCCACCCGAGGTTGACCGGCGAATCGAAACCGCCGTAGTAGCCGTAGTGCTGCGTCGCGTAGCCGTCGGTGTACCCCGTGTAGTAGAGCCTCGGGCCGTAGACCGACGTCGCAGTCTGGAAATGATTGAGCCACCACGGTGTCATCATGCCGCCGTTGTTCCATCCGAAGATGCCGTTCTGGAACACCGCGGTGAACCACTTCGTGTAGTTGCCGAAGATGCCGTCGACGACGATCGGGCAACCGTTCGAGTTGACGACCGCCTGCCAGAACCCGGACATGTTCGAGTACTTGTAGCTGGTGGTGCTGAGGGTGATGTTCGGCCCACCCCATGCCCACTGGTTGAGCCCGGACCCGGCGTGCACCACGCCGTCTGACGACGTCGGCACGACAGCGGTCGCGGCAAAGAGAAGCGCTACGGTCGCTCGACGCCTGGTCTTCCGCACCCGACTACTCCCCTCTCGATCCCATGCTTCGGGCGAGCGACTCGACGACCTCGACGGTCGATTGCGCCGACGGCACGTCCTTGAACAACGTCTGACCGGAAACTGCGATCGAGAGATCGCCGAGCGTCGCCACCGCGACGATCAGCGACCCGTCCTGTGGCCCGATGTCGTAGATCTCCCAGCTCAACGATTCGGATTCGAACCGTCCTCGGAGCTGATCGTCCGGATACAGCGGTCGCTCGTCCTGCAGGACAACCGCCACCCGGCAGCAGTCACCGACGAGCCAGCGCGCCTCGTCGATCACGAACGCCGGTCGGGTCTCCGCGTTCGCCGACGCCAGTGGATCGGGCTCGGCCTCGACGGGGACTCGTCCACCAAACGACCTCGACGGGGCCGTGACGACGAACGATGCCGAGTCGGCGTGCACCTCGCTCGGCTCGCTCGGCGTTTGCGCCGCAGTCGACGCCGGCGCCAACGAGCTCGCTGGCGGGTCGCCGGGCGCTGGCGCCGTAGGTGGAGCAGTCGGCTGAGGCGCGCCGACGGTCAGCGGCGCCGAGGCGTCGACAGGCGGGAGCGCATCTCCACCGGCCGGTGCATCGTCACCGCAGGCCGAGGCACACAAGATCAACCCGATCACCAGGAGTCGAACTCCTCGCTCGGCGCCCATATATCGACTCTCGCGCCGCATCGAGATGGAGTCAACGAGTCAACACTGGGCAGTCACATAGTGCTTGTCACATCGCGCTGTGGAACAGTCGCACCGCTCGCGACACACTCCATATGGATCCCTGGTGCCAGACCTCTATTGTCGAGATACTCGGCCCTCCCATTGACTCGCTGCAGCAGGCACGGCCACACGCTCGACATCGTGGCGCGAGGGGGCGCAAGCGCACGACCTGCGGACGGCCGCGTGGTCCCGTTCGTGCAGCACCTCTGGTGGAGGCGGGGACAGGGGCGACAGGCTCCGGCGACGTTGCGGCGAGGAACTCGGTGCGGTCGAGGCCGCTCCGGTGAAGCCGACGGTCGTCAGGGGGTGTGACATGATGACGACGGCGGCTCGCCGCGTGTCCGTTCCTTCCCCTGAGAGCACTGCGATGACCATGTCGAACCCAGCCACCTCCCGCCCGACGGTCGCCTACTTCTGCATGGAGTACGGCTTGCACACCGACCTGAAGCTGTATGCCGGCGGCCTCGGCATCCTCGCCGGCGACTACCTGAAGGGTGCTCACGACCACGAACGACCGATCGTCGGTCTCGGCATCAAGTGGAAGCAGGGCTACACGGACCAACGCATCGGCGACGACGGCCGGCCCTACGACAGCTACCCGGTGCGCGAGTACGACCTCGTCGACACGGGTGTCGTCGTGCCGGTGACGATCCGCGACCACGAGGTCCACGTGAAGGTCTGGCGGACGGAGGCCTACGGCAACGCCCCGATCTACCTGCTCGACACCGACATCGAGCCGAATGCGGCGCCGGACCGGTGGATCTGCGGACAGCTCTACGGCTGGTTCGCCGAGGAACGGCTGGCGCAGGAGATCGTGTTGGGCGTCGGCGGCGTGCGCGCACTGCGCGCGCTCGGCATCGACGTCGACGTGTACCACTTCAACGAGGGCCACGCCGTGCTCGCCGCGCTCGAGCTCATCCAAGAGCGCAGGTCGCAGGGCGTCGACTTCGAGGACGCATGGCAGGCCACACGCGACGAGGTCGTCTTCACCACCCACACCCCGGTCATCCAGGGCAACGAGAGCCACGAACTGCGAACCATGGAGTACATGGGTGCGACGCGGGGCCTCACGCTCGAGCAGATGGAGCGGATCGGCGGCGACCCGTTCAACATGACCGTCGCCGCCCTGCGAGTCGCGCGACGGGCCAATGCGGTCGCCGAGCTCCACGCCGAGACTGCGAACGACATGTGGGAGCACGTGGACGGTCGCTGCGAGATCGTCCCGATCACGAACTGCATCCACACCCCCACGTGGGTCGATCCCCGGATCACCGCTGCGTTCGCAGCCGGCCAGCCCCTCCGGCCCGTCCACGACGAGATCAAGTCGGAGTTGATCGACTTCATCGAGGAGCGGACGGGTGCCCGGCTGCGCCAGGATCGGATCATCATCGGTTTCAGCCGCCGGGCCGCGCCGTACAAGCGCAGCGACCTCGTGTTCAGCGACATGGACCGCATCGGGCCGTACCTCGAGCGCGGCGACGTGCAGATCGTGTTCAGCGGCAAGGCCCACCCGCTCGACGACACGGGCAAGGACATCGTGGCCCAGCTCGTCGAGATGTCCCGGCGGTTCCCGAACGCCGTCGTGTTCCTCCAGGACTACGACATGGAGATCGGCAAGATGCTCACGCGGGGCAGCGATGTCTGGCTCAACAATCCGCGACGCCCGCAGGAGGCCAGCGGCACGAGCGGCATGAAGGCCGCCATGAACGGCGTGCTCAACTGCTCGGTCCTGGACGGCTGGTGGCCCGAGGCCTGCGAGGACGGTGTCAACGGCTGGCAGATCGGCGACGGTTTCGAATCCGACGACGTGGACGAACTCGACGAGCACGATGCCGCGGCGCTCTATGCCGTCCTCCTCGACAAGGTGCTGCCCACGTTCTCGGACGATCCCGAGCGGTGGGAGTCGATGATGCGCGCGAGCATCCAGTCGACGTCGGAACGCTTCGCCGTCGAACGAATGCTCGACGACTACGAACGACTGCTGTACCGCACCGGCTGAGCCGCCCGGTTGCCGGCCTCGCGGCACCCTCCTCAGCCGGCGGCGCGCTCGCGCAACGCCACGGCTGCCGCGACGTCGTCGGCCGAGAGGCCGTCGGCCCCGACGTCCATCGCCCGCTTGATCTCGTCGCTGCTCGCAGCGTCGCAGCGCGCCGCGATGGCCGATCACCTCCATCCGGCGGTCGACCCAACCGTCCCGCGCTCAGCGTCCACGCGACGCACGGTAGTGATCCACGACTCAGCCCGCGCCGACGCGATGATGGGCACCCGCTCTGCCGTGGCGAACGCTCGGAACGCTGCACGACACGACCTTGGGCCCTAGGAACGCGCGTCCGCCTGACAACCTCCCCGCAGAGCACAGCTAGGGCTGCAAGTCCCGCACGGGACCGTCACACCGGGCTTCTCAGCTTGCGAGCCGTTGCCGCACTGACCGTCAGATTGCGCAGGGCGGTTTGAGCGGCCAGAACTCGCGCCTCGGAAGCCTCCCACCTCCGATCGCCTGCTCCCCCGGTCCGAGCTGGAAGCCGCAACGCGACGAGGACCACGACGCCGGTGAGCAGGATCAGGACTGCAGAAACGACGAAGGCGCCTTCCGGCGGAACGTGGCCAACGGTGATGGTTGCCAAGGCGGGCGCCAACAGGCTGCCCAGGGATCCAACGGCCGTCTTGATACCCATTGCCCGAGACCGATGTTCCTCAGGTGTGATGTCCAGGTACGCGGCGCTCAACGCCGGATTGACCAAGGCCTCGCCGAGTCCAGCGATGACGAAGGCGGCGATGATCACCCCGTAGACATCCGAGAGCATGAGCCCGCAGTACTGAGCGGAGTGCAGGACGAGGCCGAGGACGAGGATCGGCTTGCGCCCGAACCGGTCACTGGATCGCCCCAGCGCGAGATGTCCGATCAATGCGGCCCACCCGTAGCAGCTGATCATTGCGCCGAACTTCGCCGTCGACAGGTTCAGGTCGTCGAAGGCGTAGAACGGCAACTGGGGGTCGACGAAGAACCACGCGAAGATCATGCTCAGGTTGACGAAGAGCAACGTGCCGAAGGCCAACAGCGGGTGTGGGAGCGACGCCACGAACGACGCGGCCGTTCGCATGTCGGGCGCCAATCGCTCGGCTCGCTTCTCGTGGAGGGCCGCTCTCCGTCGCTGCTCCCTGGTATTGGTTTCGGGGATGGTGAAGATGGCGACCAGGAGGGTGAGCAGCGCGATGCCGATCGAGGCCAGGAACGGCGGACCGTAGCCCCACCGGTCGTAGAGCAGACCCCCTACGACCGGTCCGACGATGAATCCCGCCGATGTGCCGCCGCCGACGACACCGATCCAACGAGCTCGCTCATCCCGAGGGGCGATGTCGGCGATCAGCCCCATGGTCGCCGGGCCGAGCCCAGCCGTCAGCGCCCCGGCCAGGCCACGGATGACGATGAACACGACTGAGGTGGCCGCAACGTAGTAGCCGGCGAAGGCAGCCGCGAACACGGCGAACGAACCGAGGATCAGCGGCCGTCTGCCGAGGCGATCGGCCAGCAACCCCATGATCGGCGCCATGATCACGCCCGCCAGCGAATAGGCCATCACGCTGATCGCCAGGACTGCCACGCTGTCGCCGAAGTCGCTGATCTTCCGGGCGAAGAGCGGGAAGATCATGCCGTAGCTGGTCATCTGGAGCGCCGTGCACCCCGCCAACACGATCATGATCGTGCGAGCACGACGCGGGTCGATGTCTGGGGTCGCCACCCGCGCTGCCTGTGCGACGACCCCCATGTGGGCGTGGGAGTCGTCGGGATTCACACCGTGGCTCCGAGCTCGACGAGCAACGTGGCCAGATCCATGTAGATCGTCTCGCGCTGGACGAGTCCTCCGTTCACGTCGTAGACGGTCACGCCCCGGAACTGGATCGTGCGACCCGTCGGATCGAGCTGCTCATCGAAGAATGGTGGACCCAAGGGCCCCGTGTGCGTGCCGGTGAAGACCCACTCCGTGACCACCACGTCGTCGGCGGCGATCGTGCGCTTCACCTCGTAGGCGACCTCGCCGAAGCCGCTGAGCCAGACCGGGAAGAACGCTGAGCCCTCTTCTCCGGACTTGGGAGAATCCTCGAACGCGTCGCCGTAGACCCAATCCAGGACGTAGTCCTCTGCGTGGAGGGACTCCATCGTTTCGAGGTCACCTGTGGTGAGGGCGGCTACCAGCTTCGAGACCACCTCGAATGCAGACGGGTCGCTCGATGAGCCGTCGTTCTTCATGTGCCCTTCCAATCGCGCCACCGTTCCAGCTGCGTCTGCAGCCCCTCGTCTTCTTTCACGGAGCCCCCCGGGCGGGGGCAGCCCGATTGGACGCCCCGCTACGCATCCAGGCCGCGGAGCCACGTCCCGAACTCGGCGGCGGCATTGGGCCCCTTCGACTTGAACTGGCCCGTCACGCTGGCGCCGCCCGCTTCGAGCGAACTCGCCATCTTCCCGAGCGTCTTGCCGACCGCGATGGCATACGTGGTGAAGACGGCGACGCGCTTGCCGCCGAGGGGTTCGAGCCGCTCGATGAAGTCGATGGTTGCCTGCGTCGGGCCTTGGCGGATGACGTAGAGACCCTTGGTCCAGCTGCCGACGCAGATCACATCCGCAGCGGAAACCGCCGCTGGATCGGCGTCGTGGATCGACTCCACGCTGCACTCGTGGCCAGCGGCGCGCGTCATCTCGCCCATCTGTTCGGCCGCAGCCTTGGTCGTCCCCGTCGAGCTGTCGTACACGATTGCGACTCGCATCATCGGTGCTCCTTCCTCCACGCTCCACTCCCGCACATCGTCCGAGCTGCTCACAGAGCCGAAGGTCCGTTCGGCTCGGCAGAAGTGCCATTCCGCAGGAGATCGAACTGCTCGGGGACTTCGACGATGCAGGTGGAGGCACCCGAGCCGCGCACCGCTTCGCGCCGGGCCGCTACGTTGCTGGGATCACAGCGTGCCGACCGGAAGAGGAAACGTGAGCCGAGATCGAGAGTTCGACGTCATCGTGTTCGGTGCGACCGGTTTCACGGGTCGCCTCGTCGCCGAGTACCTGGTTGGTCGGTACGGCGTCGATCGGGACGTGAGCTGGGCGATGGCGGGGAGGAGCCAGGGAAAGCTCGAAGCGGTGCGCGACGAGATCGGAGCGCCGCCGGGCACCCCGCTCGTCGTGGCCGACAGCGACGATGCCGCATCGCTGACGGCGATGGCCGAGCGGACGCGCTGCGTGCTCACCACGGTGGGGCCGTATCTGTGGTACGGCGAGGGGCTCGTCCGGGCGTGCGCCGAGACCGGAACCGACTCCGTCGACCTGAGCGGTGAGGTGTTGTGGATGCGCCAGATGATCGATCGCTACCACGAACAAGCCGTCGAGAGCGGTGCCCGGATCGTGCATTCCACCGGCTTCGACTCGATCCCGTTCGATCTCGGAGTGCTCTTCCTGCAGCAGGCAGCGGAGGAGCGGTTCGGCAATCCGTGTCAACGGGTACGCACCCGGGTCATGGACATGCGTGGCGAGTTCTCGGGGGGCACCGCGGCGGCAGGTAGGGCCACCGTGCAAGCGCTGCAGGCAGACCCCGATCTGTTCGCCGTACTGCTGGATCCGTTCGCCCTCGCGGATGGGTTCGAGGGGCCGGAGCAGCCCGACGGCGACACAGCGATCGACGAGGACATCGTCGGCGGCTGGTCGGGCCCGTTCTTCATGGCGCCGATCAACACCCGGAACATCCACCGTTCGAACGCGCTGATGGGGCATCGCTACGGCGAGGACTTCCAGTACGACGAGATGCTCTTCGCCGGGCCCGGCGACGCCGGTCGCCAGAGAGCCGAAGCCATGAAGGGGATGGCTGCGGTCGGTGGTGACGACGATCCTGCGCCCGGTGAGGGCCCGTCGAGAGAAGTACGCGAGGCCGGCGGCTACGAGCTGCTGTTGATCGGCTCCCACGCCGACGGCGGCGAGATCCGAGCGCGAGTGACCGGCGACAAGGACCCCGGCTACGGCTCGACCTCGAAGATCATCGCCGAGGCGGCACTCTGCTTGATCGACGACCGCCCGGACACGCCCGGTGGGATCTGGACGCCCGCGGCTGCGCTGGGAGAGAGGCTGATCCCACGCCTGGTCGATCGCGCCGGCATGACGTTCGATCTCGCTTGAACCCGAAGGTCGGTCTGCTCGTCGTCGACCCCGCCGACAACGGCCGCTACATCCAGGTCCGCGGCGACGCCGAGTTGGCCACCGACGGGGCGCTCGGACACCTCGACGAGCTGACTCGTCGGCACACCGGTCACCCCCGGTACTACGGAGGACGTGAGACCGGGGTCATCTGCAGGATCCACGCTCGACGGATCCGCGTCGACGCCATCCATGCGTGAGGCAGTCGGTGGTGCGCGCCGCCGGCGGCGTGTGGTCGCGTCGTGACGTTCTCCTCTTCTCGCCGCATCTGACCGACGCGACGATGGACGCGAGTCACTCGTATGAGGAGGTCAGACGATGGAAGGCCAGGACGAACGCAGAGCTGCTGCCGTCGCCAGGATCACCGACAAGCGGGAATTCAGGAACCACGCCTTCGTGTACTGCGCGGTCAACGTACTGCTCGTGGTCATCTGGGCCGCGTCGGGTGCCGGCTACTTCTGGCCGATCTGGGCGATCGGCGGATGGGGCATCGGTCTCGCCGCTCATGCCTGGCGGGTCTACGGGGAGAGGCCCATCTCCGAAGCCGACATCGTCGAGGAGATGCACCGCAGCCAGCCGTGAGTCGTTCTCGGAGACGGACAGGGGCACCCTCGCCGCGACCGACGACGGATCGATCACGACGGGCCTGAGGTCTCTGGCCGGGGTCCGGTCTGCTCAGCGACGATGGTCATGTCTCTGCCGGGCTCCGGCTCGGCTGATCGAAGGAGGAGATCGCATGGCGTTGCGACGTGGATTGGCCGAGCGAACGACCGTGACGTTCCGGTTCGATCAGGATGATTTCGAGTTCTTCTTCCAATGGCTCGCGGGCGCCCAGACCCATGGTGGCTCCGAGGTGGGAGAGTCGTTCTACGCGGCGTCCCAGATCGCCGACGGTGACGTCGAGGGATGGGTGCGGGAGTGGTCGTCGTTGGCGGATCGGGTGGAGGCGCGTGCCAGGTCATCGTCGGCGGGGGGCCATCGGGTGAGCGCTCGTGAGGCGTTCCTGCGTGCGTACTTCTACCGGCGGGCGCCGCTGGCGTTCATGCACCCGACCGACGCTCGCTACCGACCGACCTACCAGGCCGCTCGGGAGCTGTTCAGGGAGGGAGCAGCGCTGGCTGATCCCGTCATCGAGCCGTTCCAGATCCCGTTCGAGGGCGCCAACCTGACCGGCTACCTGATGCGGCCCGGTGGGAACGCCGTGCCCCGCAAGACGATCATGATGTTCGGCGGCGGCGACACGTTCGTCGAGGACCTCTACTTCTACCTCGGCCCCGCCGGGACCGAGCGGGGCTACAACGTCGTCGTCGCCGACCTGCCCGGCCAGGGCATCTTGCCCGCCGACGGCCTCGTGATGCGCGCCGACGTCGAGGTCCCGATGGCGGCGATCGTCGATCACGTCCTGCAGTACGAGTCGGTCGATCCCGAGCGGCTGGCCGCCTTCGGGATCAGCGCCGGCGGCTACCTGATCCCGAGAGCAGCCACCGTCGACAAGCGCATCCGCGCCTGTGTCGCATCGAGCGCGATCCTCGACTTCCACGACCTGTGGACCCGCAACACGAGCCTGGCCAAGCTCGCCCGACTCGAGAACACACCGGTGATGAGACTGCTGGAACGTCTGCCGTCGCGGCGCGTCGCTGCGGTCTCCCGCTTGATCTCCACCTACCAGTGGCGGTGGGGCGCCGGCTCGATCACCGACCTGCTGGAGGCATCGAAGCCGATGACGTTCGACCCGGCACGACTCAGCTGCCCGACCCTGGTGCTCATGGGTCAGCAGGAGTACGAGAAGTTCGAGGCCAGCCGGGAATGGGCCCATCGCTGCATCGACGAGGCGGACACCGAGCACAAACGGCTCATCGTCACGCCCACCGACGAGGGTGCCGCCACGCACGCCATCGGCACCAACCTCTCGCTGATGAGCCAACTCGTGTTCGACTGGCTCGACGAGACGTTCGACGACAGGACCACTGAGGTGGTCGAGCCAGAGCAACTGGTGACGGCATGAGCCTCCAGCTGGCATCGGCATCGGTGTGGAAGCAGATCGAGCGCAACAACTTCGCCGTGCTCGGCATGGTCACCGCACGCCACCAGGCGCGCACCGTCGGCATCGTCTACGTCGTCGACGACCACCGGCTCTACATCGGCGCCGGCCGAGATCAGTGGAAGACCAAGCACATCGCGCAGAACGGCGACGTCTCCATGACCATCCCGATCGCCAAGCGGGTCCCGCTCGTGCCGTGGGTCAAGATCCCGGCAGCGACGATCACGTTCTCGGGCACCGCGCGCGTCCTCGAGAAGGACGAACTCGGAGAGGCGCTGTTCGAGAGGCTGTACCGACACGACGCCGAGCGCGGTGGATGGTGCGCGATCGAGGTCACCCCGCAACGGCACTTCATCACCTACGGCATCGGTGTCTCGCTGTGGGCAATGCGGTCGCCGGACCGATCGCGAGCGCGCGTCCCCGTCGAGTCGGATCGAGGATCAGCGCCAGTGGTCTGACGCGCCCACGTCGGACGACAACGACGGCTGCGTCATCCCGCACGCCGATCAAGGATCTCCGGGTTCACTCGGCGCAGCGGTGAACTGCTGCGAGCCGGGTGCGGGAATCGAACCCGCGACCACATGATTACAAGAGCCGCCCGAGGCGTCCGGCGAGTGTTAGCCCGTGCTGATTTCTGCCACTTGAGCTGGGGTTTCGCGAGTTCGTCGTGTTGGTCCGTGTTGCTGGAATCTGCCCACATCCGACCCGTTCGTGGGCAATCCGTGGGCGCGAACGGAAGGTCCCTTGGGTTGCGAAACAATCGACAGGACACGATGCGCCGAGCATGCCTGGTCACTCAGCTGCGGCAAGTTCTTCAGTGTCGATCCAGCCGGTGGTGTAGTTCTCGATGGACGCAAGCCAGCGACTGGGATCGCGGACCCAGGTCGCACCTCTGAATGGGACATCGTGACAGACGGTGAACATCAGCGACTTCCGCGCTCGTGATGCCATGACGTGCAACACCGACAGCTCATCCTTGACCTCTTGCTTGGTCTTGGCTCGGTAGTAGGGGACATGCCCGTCCTCCAATCCGAGCACCACTACGCGGTCGAACCCCTGGCCCTTGCCGAGGTGGCCATTAAGAAGGTGAAGCCCCGGCCGGGTAGGCGAATCGGGGTCACTTGCCACCCGGATCCCGGCAACGACCTCGCTGAGCGGTGCTTCCCGCACGAGATCAATTAGCGAGTCGGCGGCCTCTGAGAGCTCATCCAAGAGAGCCTCGTCATCGCCGGAGACGCTCTCTGCGCAGCGCAGGAACAACTCCTCAACTCCACTCACCCCTTCGCCAGCGACCCGCACAGCCGCGCCGACGTGGCGGACCAAGAGTCCGACGACACCAGGCCGATGCGCCGGGAAGTCCCAGACCTCTGCGGTAAGGCCCTGGGCCTGCACCGCGGCATCGACCGCTTCGCGGCGGTGTTTCGCCCGCACCATGACTGCGATCGACTCATCCGGATGCGCTGCCAGCCAGAAGGATACAACCTCAATAACCCGCGCTGCCTCAGCTCCCGGGTCGGCAAACCGCTCGATGACCACTTCGCCTTCCACTGACCACCCAGCGTCGGGCGCAACCGAGATCTCGGAGCCGCCGAGGCCGATGCTGATCGCACTCACGATGGCCACGATGTTTGGGGCCGATCGGTAGGAGGCTTCGAGTGCGACTTCTTGTTCCGCACGTGCCTCAATCGCCTCGTAGACCTCCGCGGGGCAGCACCAGCGAACCCGTAAATGCCCTGGGCCCGGTCGCCAGCGAACACCGTCCGGCCTAGACCGAGCCCGGATATGAGTTCGAACTGCGGCATGGAGAGGTCCTGCACCTCATCGACCAGGAGACAAACGAAGCGTCGTCGATACAGCTCTTCGATCGAAGGATTGCGAACGATCAACAGCCCGAGACGAATCGCGTCGTCGTGGTCGATGCGACCGTCCCGTCGGAGGGCGGTCTCGTACGCAAGCGCAGCCGGCGAGCCGGCGAGCCGCTCGAGTACTTCCGAGTCGCTGTAGCTACCCGATTTCGCGTGGCGAATGAGATCATCGAGTTCATCTGCCGCTATGCGGAACTCGTCGCAGATCTGGCGACGCAGTGAACGCAACGATCCCCGTTGCGGTCCTAGCACTGCTTCCGATCGTCGACCGATGACCGGGCCGTGGTGTCGCAGCAGCCGCAGGCCAAGCCCGTGGAAGTTCATGACGCAAACCTGTCGCCAGTAGGTTGACCCCAGCTCCCGCTCGAGGCGAGTTCGGAGATTGGCCTTCGCCTTGTTGCTGAATGTCAGCGCGAGGATCTGACGCGGTTCTCTCACCTGCCCACTGCGGACGAGCATTCCAGCGCGCCGAGCGAGGTGCTCCGTCTTGCCGCAGCCTGGCGGCGCCGTGAGTAGGGCGTCGCAAATCGATAGATCCTCGATCCAGGTCTCAGCATCGACCTTCTGAACGGGCGACGTCGTCACGACCCGCAGGCGTGTTCGAGGATGGCCGAGACAGCTTCGAAGTTGGGACCGTCGCTGACGGTGAGAGCGTCGCGGATTGCAATCGCGGCCAGCGTCTTGCGCTTCTTGTGCCGGCAGAAGGCCTTGAGGTCCTCCAACGTCACGTCATCGAGTTGATGCTGGTCTGTTGCCTTCAGTATCTGCGGTTCGACGAATAGGCC